>CAZECJ010000011.1:0-44741 GCA_964510645.1 uncultured Verrucomicrobiota bacterium
GCCCGTCTGGCTCATCGCGGGCGGCCGCCCGAAGGAAACCGATTTTTCGGCGGCGCTTCCGGTCTTGAAGCAGCGGGTCCAAGGCGTCTTCCTGATCGGGGAGGCCGCCGCGGCGATGGCGGCGGCGTGGGGCGCGGCGCTCCCGTGCGAGGATTGCGGCACGCTCGAACGCGCCGTGGAGGCCGCGCGCCGCGCCGCGCGGCCCGGCGACGCCGTGCTGATGGCCCCGGCCTGCACCAGCTACGACCAGTTCCGCGCCTATGGCGACCGCGGCGCCGCCTTCCGGAAATTCGCGGCGGAAAAGGATTGAATTCGCCGGGCCCGCGGGCGCATAATCCGCGCCGCAACGTCAAAAACGATTTAAAGAAGAAGCAAGGAGTCGAAAAATGAGGGTATCTGTTGTTGCCGGTTTGATTGTCGGTGTCCACGTGGCGGTGATTGGTTCGGTCGTGATGACCCAGGGATGCACCAGCACGAAGAGCGGTGCGGGTGCGGCCGTTCCGGAGCAGGTGGAAACCGCTCCCGTTCCCCCGATGCCGCCGTCCTCCGACGTCATGGCGGCTCCCGCGCTGCAGCCCGTGGCGTTTCCGGCGATCCTGCCTCCCGTGGAGCCCGCTCCGCTGAAGACCTCCGTCGCCGCCGAAAACGTCTACGTCGTGAAGTCCGGCGATTCCCTCTCGAAGATCGCGGCCGCCCACGGCGTCAAAGCCGCCGAGCTCAAGGAGCTCAACCAGATCGCCGACGTGAACAAAATCCGCATCGGCCAGAAGCTGATCCTGCCCGACTACGCCAAGGCTTCCCAGTCGCAGCCCGCGGCGAAGTCCGCGGCCAAGGCGGCTCCCAAGGCTTCGGTTTCCGGCGACGCCTACGTGGTGAAGCCCGGCGACGCGCTCTCGAAGATCGCGTCCGCCCACGGCGTCAAGACCAAGGATCTGATGGCGGCGAACGGCATCACCGACGCGAACAAGATCCGCGCCGGCCAGAAGCTCGCGATCCCCGGCGCCAAGGCGGCGGCGAAGAGCGAGCCGGCCAAGGTCGAAGAAAAGCCGGCGGAAGCGCCGGTCGCGCCGATCCCGGCGCCGGTTCCGGAAGTCGCGGCCCCCGCGCCCGAGGCGGCTCCGGAAGCCATGCCCGCTCCTGCGGTGGCCGCCCCGGCGGCTCCGGCCGTCCCGGCCGCTCCGGTGGCCGGCCAAGACGCCATGCTGGACTACACGGTTCAGGACGGCGACACGGCGGAAGGCATCGCCCGCCTGTTCGTGGTCAACAAGGACGACATCTTGAGCGTGAACGGCATCCCTGCCGGCTCGGACGTCAAGCCCGGCCAGAAGATCAAGATTCCCCCTTCCAGCATGTAGTCGCCGCGCCTTTCAAGGCATGGTTTGCGCGCCCGGCCTGGAAAGGCCGGGCGTTTTTTCGAAGGAGTTGAACGGTGTCGTCCCGCGTCATCCTGATTCTGGTAGTGGGCCTTCTCGTCCTGTTCGGCTTGGTGATGTTGTTCAGCACCAGCGGTCCGCAGGGCGAAAAACTCGCCCACAATCCCTACTATTTCGTCCAGCGCCAAGCGGCGTGGCTGGTGTTTGGCCTCGTCGCCGCCTTCGTCGGCGCCCGCGTGGACTACCACCGGTGGATGAAAGTGGCGTGGCCGCTGCTGGCCGTCGTCCTCGTGCTGCTGGCGCTGGTCTACGTCCCGGTCATCGGCCTGACCGTCAAGGGCAGCCACCGCTGGATCCGGCTCCCGCTCGGGTTGAGCTTCCAGCCGTCGGAAATCGCGAAATTCGCCGCGATCAACGCGCTGGCCTTCTGGTTCGGGACGAAGCGGCGCGAGCGCGGCGGCTTCGTGGGCGGCATCGTGATCCCGGGCGCGATTTTGGGCTCGATGCTCGGACTGGTCGTGTTCGAGACGGACTTCGGCGCGACCGTCCTGATCGGCGCGACGGGCGGCCTGATGATGTTCGTGGCCGGTGCGCCGTTCCTGTATCTGGCGCCGGCGGGCCTGCTGGCCGGCGGCGGCCTGGCCTACATGATTTCGAAGAATCCGGAGCGCGTGGCCCGCATCCTGGCGTTCTGGGACCCCGAAAAATACGCGCAGGACGAGGCGTTCCAGCTCATGAACGCGCTCTACGCCTTCGTGGCCGGCGGCTTGGGTGGGGCGGGACTGGGCCAGAGCCTGCAGAAGCGGTTCTACCTCCCCGAAGCCCACACCGATTTCATCTTCGCGATCATCGGCGAGGAACTCGGCCTCTGCGCATCGATCGGCGTCGTGCTGTTGTTCGCGGTCTTCCTGCTGTGCGGCATCCGCATCAGCGGCCGCGCGCACGACGCCGGCGGGCGCCTGATGGCCTTCGGCATCACGATCCTCATCAGCCTGCAAGCCGCCATCAACGTCGCCGTGGTGACGGGGCGCCTGCCGACCAAGGGCTTGCCGCTGCCGTTCATCAGCTTCGGCGGCACCAGCCTGGTGGTGACGCTCTTCATGACCGGCGTGCTGCTCAATGTCGCCCGCCAGGGCGGCGGCCGCCACAAGATCCGGCCCTAGGCCCCTCCGGCGGGGAATCGCTTGCCCTCCGAAGCCTTGGCGCAGGAGGGCGGCTCTCCGGTTTTACGTACTGTGGAAAACTTTTTTTCCACGCTACGTAAAAATCGGCCAAAGTTTTTACGTTCTACGTAAAACTCGCGCAAAGTTTTTACGTGCTACGTAATATTTGGCCAATATTTTTACGTCGCATGGAAAATCCGGCGCTTGGGCCGCGCGGCGCGGTTCAGCGGGCGGCGGCCGGCGGGGTCAGGACTTCTTTCAAGGCCGCGAAGAGCGCGGGGGCGTCGGGGACGTCGGCGAGGCGGACGCGGTTTTCCGCGCGGGCCATGGCGCGGGCGATTTGGGCGAGGATTTGCACGTGGAGGTCCTCGGCGCCGGCGGCGCTGGCGAGGAAGAAGACGTGGTGGACGGGTTCGGCGTCGGGGGAGTCCCAGTCGAGGCCTTCCGGGGAATGGCCATAGGCGAGAATGGGATTGCGCAGGTGGTCGAGGCGGACATGGGGGATGGCCACGCCGTGGCCGATGCCGGTGCCGAATTCGGATTCGCGCGTCAGGGCGAGCTGCTCGATGTGGCGCGCGGCGACCGGAGAGGTGAGCGCCGCGACCTTCGCGGCCAGCAGGCGGAGGGCTTCGGCGCGGCCTTCGTCGGGCAAATGCGTCACCAGCGCCCGCTCGTCGAGGAACTGCACGGGGGCGACCCGGCGCCGGCGCGCGAGGGCCTGGGCCATCCATGGGCCGAGAATCACGGACGAGAAGACGGCGCTGAAGACGATGGCGACGAAGACCGGCTGGGTGATCAGGCCGGCTTCGAGGGCGAGGAGGGCGACGACGATCTCCATCATGCCGCCGGGGGTGTGGGCGATGGAGATCAGATGGCGATTGACGCGCGGCTGGCGGGTGAGGTTGACGCCGAGCCAGGCGCCGAGATAGCGGCCGCCGACGCCCACCGCGCAGATCAACGACACGAGGCCGAGATGGAAGTTGGCGGCGAAATCGATCTTGAGGCCGATATTGGCGAAGAACAGGGGGACGAACAGGGCGTAGACCATCTGGTTGATGACGCGGCGGGTGTCTTCGGACAGGCTTTTGGCCTCGCCGGCGACGATGCCCGCGAGAAAGAAGCCGAACAGGGCATGCACGCCGAGCTTCTGGGTGATGGATCCGAACAGCAAGCCCAGCAGAAGCGTCAAGGTCAGGGAACTGGCCGGTTCGGGGAACTCGCGCGCCTTCATGGCATCGAAGATGCGGATGGAGATCGGGCGCCCGACGGTCAGGACGAGGAAGGCAAAGCCGAGCGTGCCGGCGAAGACGAGCAGGATCGGGCCGATGGCAAAGGTCGCCTGCGTGAAGATGCCGAGGATGATGGCGAAGAGGACCCACCCGATGATGTCGTTGACGGCGAGGGCCGACATGGTGAGGAAGCCGAGGTCGGTCTTGAGGAGGTTGAGGTCGTGCAGGCAACGGGCGGAGACCGGCATGGCGCTGATGGTCATGACGGTGGCCATGAACAGGCCGAAGATGATGCGGCGGTCGACGTGGGCGAGGAAAGAGTCCGGCAGGAACATCACGGGGATGAAGGCGACGACCATGGGGACGACGATGTCGGAGAGGGCGATGGCCAGCGCGCTGCCGCGCTGCCGCCAAGCGATGGAAAAGTCGATTTCAAGTCCGGTGTCCAGCAGGAGGAAGAGGACCCCAAGCCAAGCGACGGTCTCGAGCATGGCCTGCTGGATGGCGTCGGGCGGAAACAAGGCGGCATGGAGGCCGGGCAGGAAACGGCCGAGCAAGGTGGGGCCCAGCGCGATGCCGACCAGCAATTCCGCCGTGAGCGCAGGCTGTTTCCAGCGGCGGAACAGCTCGCCGAGGCCGCGGGCACAAAGCAGGATGACGAACAACTGCGCCAGAAAAAGGAAAATATGGCTTTCGTCCAGGTGGTGCATAGCGGGCCGCGAATATCCCTTTCTGGTTTCAGCATAAGGGTCCGGGGTCGGGGCCGCAAGACGGAAGACGAAAAAGAGGCGGCGCGAAATCGCGCCGCCTCTGCGGAAAGGCCGGGGCTATTGCAGCACGGCGCCGATGTCGGCGGGGCCGACGAGGCGCTGGTAGCGGGAGAGCCAGCCGGTCTTGACGGTGGGTTTGAAGGGCTTGAGCTTGGCGGCCCGGGCCTTGAGTTCCTTCTGCGAGACCAGCAGGTTGATCTTGTAGGCGGGGATGTCGATGGCGATCCGGTCGCCGTTCTTCACCAGCGCGATGGGGCCGCCATCGGCGGCTTCGGGCGCGACGTGGCCGATGGCCGAGCCGCGCGTGGCGCCGCTGAAGCGTCCGTCGGTGATCAGCGCGACCTCCTTGTCCAAGCCCATGCCCGCGAGGGCGGAGGTGGGCGAGAGCATTTCGCGCATGCCGGGGCCGCCCTTGGGGCCTTCGTAGCGGATGACCACGACGTCGCCCTTCTTGATTTTGCGGCCGTAGATGGCGGCGATGGCGGCTTCCTCGCTGTCGAAGACGCGCGCGGTGCAGGTCTTGACGAGCATTTCCGGGGCGACGGCCGAGCGCTTGACGACGCCGCCGCGGGGGGCGAGGTTGCCGAACAGGACGGCGAGGCCGCCGGTGGGGCTGTAGGCATCCTGGATCGGCCGCAGCACCTTTGGGTTGCGGTTGACGGCGCCGGCGATGTTTTGGCCGACGGTCTTGCCGGTGACGGTAATCAGCTTGGTGTCGAGCAGCTTGGCCGCGGCCAGCTGCTTCATGACCGCGGGGACGCCGCCGGCGAGGTGCAGATCCTGGATCAGATCGGGGCCCGCCGGGCTCAGGTGGCAGAGGTTCGGCGTGCTGGCGCTGATTTCGTTGATGCGCGAAAGCGGCATGGGCACGCCCGCTTCGTGGGCGATGGCCGTCAGGTGCAGGACGCTGTTCGTGGAGCAGCCGAGGGCCATGTCCACGCGCAGGGCGTTGGTGAACGCCGCCGGGGTCATGACGTCGCGCGGGCGCAGATTCTTGGCGAGGACCTTCATGATCTGCATGCCCGCTTCCTTCGCGAGGCGCGTGCGCGCGGCTGCGATGGCGGGGATGGTGCCGTTGCCGGGCAATCCCATGCCGATGGCTTCGGTCAGGCAGTTCATCGAGTTGGCGGTGAACATGCCCGAGCAGGACCCGCAGCCGGGGCAGGCCGTCTCTTCGTAGTCCGTCAGTTCCTTTTCGCCGATCTTGCCGGCCTTGCAGGCGCCGACGGCTTCGAAGACGTTGGAGAGGCTGAGGTGGCGGCCGTCGAGGTCGCCGCCGAGCATGGGGCCTCCGCTGACGACGATGGAGGGGATGTTCGTCCGCGCGGCGGCCATGAGCATGCCGGGGATGATCTTGTCGCAGTTGGGGATGAGCACCAAGGCGTCGAAGCAATGCGCCAGCGCCATCGTCTCGACGGAGTCGGCGATCAGTTCGCGCGAGGGCAGGGAGTAGCGCATGCCCGGGTGCCCCATGGCGATGCCGTCGCACACGCCGATGGCGGGGACGAGGATGGGGGTGCCGCCGGCGATGCGCACGCCGGTCTTGACGGCCTCGGCGATCTTGTCGAGGTGGATGTGGCCGGGAATGATCTCGTTGAAGGAGGAGACCACGCCGATGAGCGGGCGCTTCATTTCCTCGGCGGAGAGGCCGAGGGCGTAGAGGAGGGAGCGATGCGGAGCGCGTTCGGGGCCCTTGAGGACCATGTCGCTGGTGTGGGTCTTGGATGCCATGTGCGGATTCCTTCGGTTGTCGGGTTCAAAAGCCCTGAATGTCGGCCATGGGGGGCGATTTTTCAAGAGCAAAGCACGATTTTCCGCGCCGCACATCCTGGACGAGCTCGCAGGGGTAGCCTGTCCGGCGGCGGCGGATTGGGCTAGTCCACTGTAGCCGCAGCGGCGAAGGTGGATTGAATGCCGCGCCGCGAATGCAAGCCGGAGCCCGGCGCTCGAAGAGGAAAAGACGGCTTTGAAAAAGCCGTCTCAGGACCCACTTAGCCCTTGTGCTACCGGGGGCTTAAGGGTTGTTGGGTGGTTTTCAATCATCATACCAAGTACCATGTTCCCGGTTGTAGAAATATGGGCGAAGATTAAGCGGCACTCGGAAACCTAATACGTAATCATTTCCGCCTGAAGTGGGATTATATATGAACGGCCAAGAAACAATAAGCCCACTTCGAACCTTTGGTTCAGTTTCTATATAATCGGGAACCAAGTCGGCGAGTTCGCTGGGGAATACGCTGTTGCTTTTTTTATAATCCTCCAAGGCTATTGGGATTGATGCTGCGGAGTGATAGACTATTGGCAGTTGGTACCAACGGATACCAGTGGTAAGAACAATAGATGTCAATACGATCAGTGGCGTGTAAATAGCGGCAGATGCAAGGCAACTCGGACGACGATGCAAACCACTTCCGACCACTACTAAGGACGCTATTGAGCTTACAAACAACAGACCCAATATTGCCAAATATACGAGCCCACCTACCAGTCCATAGGTTACTTCGCTCAGTATGAGTGTTAGGCATCCGGTCGCGGCTGCGAATGCTGGTAGTAGTTTTCTTGAACTCTTCATGCTCTTCACCCAATGTCAGGGTTCACCATCGGCGCACTTTGTGCGCCGTAGTGGTGGAACGCCTTGTTGGGCTTTTTGTTTTCTGCCTAAATTATGGTTCATCGGACAAGGCGGTAAAATATTGTTGTCCACTCTCCGGTGGCGGTGTCAGTCCAGTTCGTGTAACCAGTCAGGAGATTCGTTGAATCGATCCAGTTGGTGGCAACTAGATTGGTGCATCGCTGAACGCAAATTGTTTTTGTTGGAGATGCGTTGGAAATAACGAATGAAGGCAATCCATCGACATTTACCGATGATGCAAATGCTAAAGCTCCAGTCGTTGTTGCCGGAATGAATTCCCACCGGAAATTGTCAATGTATGATGTGTTGTTGCCTGGCACCTGCATATGAACATAGTCTATTGACTGGCCGGGTTGAATGGGGGCGTTTGTAATGAACTGGGTCTCGTCAATAAAGAAGGATGTCTGTAACACATCAAGATCGATAATAACCTTGTATCGATGGACCTCATTCAGCGAAAGCGGTGCGATAACGAGTAGATCCGGAAGTACATAAAAGTAGCTTTGCGGCACATATACAGTTGATCCCTTAAAAGTTACGGCTATGTCTGGCCATCCTCCATATGTATTGTGATTCTCGGCTAAGTAATCCCAAGTAAAGGTGTGAATTCCGGACGAATAAAATCCATCGGGATTAAACACAAGATAACCGGGGCGAGCAACATGAGACCCAAATACTGTGGAATCCAGAATTAGCGATGGTGCGTACTGTGGATATACAGGCGGGATGCCCGTAGGGCATACGGCATTTTCAACGAAATTTGTTCCCTCAAAAGTCACATCGAAAACGCCCCCCCCATAGATCGAGAAAGAGATAAACGCGAAGATTAATCCTGTAAGCAATGACTTCATATGTTTTAGCCCAACAGTTTCATTGGGCCGACCCGAGGTCGGCTTTATGCGGGAAGGGGGCATTTCCTTTGAATGGTTTCATGGTAGGGGTTGGCGGAGGAGGCGTCAATGGTTTAGCGGATGGGAGGCAGGGAGAAAGGACGGGCGGCGCGCGGGGCGGGAGATGCGCGAGGTCGGCGTTATGCAGCCGGTTCCATTCCGCCCCCGGCGGGATCGGGCGGAGTGGACCGTCCACCATGCTGCGGGCTGGCCGACAACCGGCGCCGTTTTGGAGTGCGCGGACATGTCCGCGCTTTTGGGCCGCGACATGTCGCGGCGGTCAAAGCGGCGTCGTGCCGCCGGACTCCAAAACGGGCGGGGTCGCGCTCGGTCGGTGACCGGGCCTACAGGGGGGAATACGCGCGGGAGCGGGCGGGACAATGCCGAGATCCCTCAACAAGCTCGGGATGACAGCCAGAGAGCCAAAAACGGCTTGAAAACGGCGTTTTTTGGTTCATCCGAGAAGTTCCTGTCTGGCATTTCTTAAGATCCAGGCATTCGCGGGAGGCGTTGATTGTAACCTTATGCCAGATCGGTTCTTGCTATTCAAAGCGGCTTTCAAAGGGCGCCTTCAATAGCTGTTGGATAGAAATGGCATGAAGGCATCCCCGCCCACACCTCCGCTCCGACGAGCTCTGGTGGGCCCATTCTCGCGGAGCTGCGGGCGGGGAGAACCGAAAACATGACGATTTACTTGGTTTTGCGGACCGGAACTTTCCCGATGAACCCGTTTTTTGGCGTTTGGGGGTCTTGAGCCGCGATTTGTGGCGAACGGGGGCGGAGCCGCTAGGTCGGGCCGAGGGGATTGACGATCTTGGACAGATAGTTTTCGAGTTCGCGGCCGTATTCGGTGTCCTTGCCGGCGAGCGTGAGCTGTTTGTGGAGCATGGAAAGCCCGTTGCTGCCGACTTCGGCTTCCTCGGCCGAGGCGAAGCGTCCGGCGGGATTGGGCTCGAGGAAGTGCTGGAGCAGGAGCAGGAACTGGGCGTTTTGGCGGACGTGGTCGGGCAGCAGGTCGTACAGGCGGGCCGGCAACTCGCGCTTGGCTTGGAGGAGTTCGGGTTCGGAACGGGCGACGTCGGGCGAGAAGAGCCGCTCGCCGCGGAGCATCTCGAGGCCGACGAGCCCGAGGCTGTAGAGATCGGAGCGGGTGAGGGCGATGCGTTCCTCGTGGGTTTCGGGGGCCATGTAGACGGGCGTGCCGAGGAGGAGGGTGATCTTTTCGTTGACCAGCGTAGCGCGGCCGTAGTCGATCAGCTTCACGTATCCGAGCCGGTCGATCATGATGTTGGCCGGCTTGACGTCGGAGTGGATGAAGCCCATTTCATGCAGGGTTTCGAGGCCGCGCAGGACTTGGCGGAGGATGTAGAGGGCGATGCCGGGCTGGATCATCCACTTGCCGTTTTCATGGCGGAAGATGACGTCGGTGAAGCGCCGCCACTCGGCCTCGGTCGAGCGGGTCCGGGCCTGTTCGAGATGGGTGCCGTCGAGCAGTTCGCGCAACGAAATGCCGTCCACGACTTCCATCTGGATGTAGCCGATGCCGTTGCTTTCCTCGTAGATTTCAGGGGCGACGAGGGACGGATTCTTGACCAGCTGGAGCTTGGACGTCTGGGCGGCGATGCGGCCCATGTCCGTCCAGTATTTCTTGGCGCTGGCGTAGATGGAGGGGTCGAACAGCTTGATGGCGTGACGGGTGACGCAGCCGCGAGCCCCTTGGCGGAGGCCGAGGTAGACGATGCCTTGGCGTCCGCGGCCGAGCTCGCGCGGGAAGCGGTAGGCGACGGGATAATAGATGGCGCGGGCGGCGAGGATGGCGCGGTAGTTGGCGGCGAGCTGGCGGCTGCCGGCGCCGGGCCCGGCGACGGCGTGGGGCACCAGATCGCGCAGGATCGACGGCTCCGAGGCGGAACTGGGATCGGCGACCGTGGTATCGTCGGGCGTGACGCCCGGGACGACCTCCAAGGCCGTGGTCTTGTCGAAATGGACGGGAAGATCGGACACGGTGGGGAGTTTACCTGAAGGCGCGGATTTGGCAATATCGCCGCTTCATGAAGAACGCGAGCCCATCCGAGACCTTTGCGCGCCGCGAGCGGGCGTTCCGTCGCCGCGCGTTTCCGGGGGCGACGGCGGCGGAGTGGTCCGATTGGCGCTGGCACCTGCGGCACCGGGCGCGAACGGCGGCGGCGCTGGCGCGGGCGCTGCCGGATCTTTCACCGAGGGAGCGGGCGGGGCTGGCCGATCCCGGCGCCTGGCGGATGCCGCTGGGCATCACGCCGTACATGCTGTTCGTGATGGCGGCGGAGGCGCCGGACGGGCCGTTGCGGCGGACGATGATTCCCGATCGGCGCGAGGCGAGCGTTTCGCGCGGGGAGTTCCGCGATCCGCTGGGCGAGGTGGCGCACGAGGTCGCGCCGGGGCTGATCCGGTCGTATCCGCACAAGGCGTTGTTGCTGGCGACGAGCGACTGCGCGTGTTTCTGCCGGTATTGCACGCGGTCGCGGACGGCGGGAAAATCCGCTTGCGATTTCCCGAAGGCGCTGGCTTGGCTGCGGAAATCGCCGGAGATCCGCGACGTGCTGGTCTCGGGCGGCGATCCGTTGGCGATGGGCGATGCGCCGCTGGAGCGGCGGCTGAAAGCGCTTCGGGCGATTCCGCACGTGGAACTGGTCCGCATCGGGACGAAGATCCCGGCCGTCCTGCCGCAGCGGATCACGCCCGCGCTGGCGAAGATGCTGCGGAAATACCGTCCGCTGTGGCTGAGTCTGCACTTCACGCATCCGGACGAGTTGACGCCGCGCGCGACGGCCGCCTGCCGGCGCCTGCTGGATGCGGGAATCCCGCTAATGAACCAGACGGTCTTGCTGCGGGGGATCAACGACGATTTGGAGACGATGCTGCGGTTGAACGAAGGCCTGCTGAACATGGGCGTGAAGCCGTACTACCTGCATCAAGGCGACTTGGCGGCGGGAACGGCGCATCTGCGCTCGACGGTGGCGAAAGGGCGGGAGATTTTACGGGGGATGTGCGGACGGACGACGGGGTACGCGATCCCGCACTTCATGTTCGACCGCCCGGGCGGCGGCGGGAAGGTGCCGCTCGGGCCGGCCTACGTGGGCGGGTAAGTTCCGCACAAGCCGCGATTCCCCGCCGGCGGGAAATCAGGGCTTCGGCGCGGCCGGGCCCGGGTCCTTGCTCTTTTCCGCGCCGGAGAACAATTCGGCGGGGTTCAGGTTGACGGGGCGCCAGCGGGGATCTTCGAAGGTGCCGGTCAGGCGAAACTCGAGGAGACGGGTGACGGGCAGGGTGGCGAGGCGGACGAGCGCGGCGACCGGGCCGCTGCGCAGCAACTGGACTTCGACGCGATAGTCGAGGTCGCCCGCGAAGGAATAGTCGCCGACCGCTTTCACGCTGAAGACCGTGCCCTTGAGCTGGATGTCGCGGGAATGGACGCGGCTGTTCCGGATGGTGAAATTGCCGCCGGCATCGGTCTGGGCGAAGAGAGTGAAATCGGGAATGATCTTGGACAGGATGACCGAGAGGCCGCTGAACAGCTTGGTCTGGAACAACAGGCCGCCGCGGACGTCGGCGCGGCCTGCGCCGGTGACGGTCGGGCCGGTCCCTTGGCCGACGTAGCCGCCGACGCGGGCGGTGCCGTCCACGGTTCCGCGCAGTTCGCCGGCGGGCTTGCCGATCGAGGCGGAGAGCAGGTTGGACAGGCTCGCGTTCTTGGCCGCGACATCCACCTCGTAGCGCCAGTTCGAGTCGCGGCCGACGGGATAGAGGCAGCCTGTGCCGGTGAACTGCCCGCCGTAGGCCGTCGCGACGGCGTTGGTGAAGCGCAGGCGCAGGCCCCGCACGGACAAGTCGAACTCGGCGGCGTCGGCTTCCCAGCGGTAGTAGCCGAAACGCTGGGCCTCGACGTGGGCGTCCAGCTGGTTCAGGGAGAAGTTGCAGTAGTCGAGCAAGCCGTCGACCCGGGCATGCACGGGACCGTTAATCAGGAAGGGTTCCATGAACTTGGCGACCACCGGGCCGATCATCTGGGCGACGGCGCGCGGATCGACGGTGCTATCGACGTGTTCCAAGCGCAGGGTTTGGTTGGAAAACGCCATGTGGGCGTCGCCGCGGACGACGCCTTCCGGCCGGACCAGGGTGGCGCCCCGGATGTGCATGACCTCGTTGGTGATGTCGAGCTGCCCCTGCATGGATTGCACGGCCGCGCCGTTGATCGTGAAGTTGGTCGCCTGCACCGGGCCGAAGCAGTAGATGGCGGGATCTCCGACCGTGCCGCCCACGACGACGTCGCCTTGGATCGGCTCTTGGATGCCGAACCAATTCACGATGTTTTGGAAATTCGGGGTCAGGAGGGATTTCAGCGCGTGGGGGTTCAGCGTGCCGGCGGCGCGCGCTTCGAACCGCTTTCGGTCGATCAAATAGAATCCGTCCCGAATCTTCAGGCGGCTGGCAAAGGGGCCGGCATCCAGCTGGATCGAGGCTTGGTCGATGCGGATTTCATTGCCTGCGCGCCGGAAGGCCACGTCCAAATTCTCGACGGGCACCTCGCGGAGGGTCGCGCGGGAGAGGGACAGGCTGCCCGAAACATGCTCGGCCAGCGACGATGCGGGGGCGGGGCCGACTTGCAGTTCCAAGCGGAGCGGAAAACGGTAGTTGGTGACTACCGTGGCCGCGGCGGCTTGGGTTTTGTCGGAAAGCAGATCGAGGAAAGTGTCGGGCGGGAGCGTATTGAGCAGATGGGCGGAAACCGTCTGATTGGTCAGATTGTACCAGCCGGACAGGCCGAGGACGTCGTTGCCCTTGTGGATTTGCAGGTTCGGCAACTGGATTTGCTGGTCTTTCAGGGCGATGTCCAGGTCAAACTGGTCGAACGGCACGCCGCGCACTTCGCCGCCCGAAGAATTGCTCAGCAGGAAAGCCACCGACTGCTCTTCCGGCTGATCGGGGCGAATGGAAAAGGTGAAATCCGCGGAAGGAGGTTCGTTGAAGGAAATCTGGTTGGCTTGCTCCACGAGCCGCAACACCCAGGCGGGAGCGTTTTCAATGGCACGCATGGCGTTTGCCAAGGGATTGCCGACGGGAGCCTGGGCTTGGGCGGCCGGATAGACCGTTCCGCGGCCCCGAAAATGGATGTCGAGGAAATCGGCGGAAAATTCCCGGAGGATCACTTCGCGTTCGGTCGCCGAAAATCGGAAGTCGATATGAGTGACCGCGATCTCCCGAGACCCCTGCTGGGCTTCGAATTGGCCCCGACCCAAACGGGCGAGCAGCGAACCGTCCACGATGGAAAGGATGGGCACGATCTGCCGCCGCCGGATCAAGGGGACGGGATGGACCGCCACCGTGAGTTCCGCCGCTTCCATGAAGGGTTTCGGCTCATCCGCCGCCGCGAACAAGCGGACGTTGCGGGCGACCAGTCCCCGGTCGATTTCCAGCGTCAGTCGTTCGATCTGCAGAAAGTAGCCGTGCTGGGACATCCGGTCGAGAAACAGATCCGTGAAATAGGCGGGGAGCCCGACCAGATGCAGATAGGCGAAGAGGACGAGGGTCAGAAACACCAGGAGGAAAACGATGCGCAGGATCCAGCTGGACGAATGCCGGACGGCCTGCAAGAGAAACGCCGCGAACCGCCGCCCCCAGGGGCGGCAATGCGCGGGCGCGGTTTTCGGTCCAGAACTCACGAAGGCGTATCCTATGCGCTTTGGCCAATCAGGGAAAGTCCGAAGAAAAGGCGTCGGCGCGCCGGAGAACGCGTATTCCCGCCGTTCCTTGACATTCAAATAGAGGTATTGCATGCTCGCCGTCTCATTGGTTTTTACTCTCGGACGGCGTCGTGACATTATCTGCCATCATCTGTGCCCACAATCCCGACGCGAAGCGTCTGGACCGGGTTTGTCGCGCATTGGCAAGCCAAACGCTGCCGCAGTCCGAGTGGGAAGTCGTGCTCGTCGATAACGCCTCTTCTCCGGAACTGGCCGGCGACCTCATGGCTTGGCATTCCGCTGGCCGGGTGCTGCGCGAAGCGACCGTCGGACTGACGCACGCCCGATTGAAGGCCATTGCGGAAGCCCAGGGCGACCTTTTGGTGTTCGTGGACGACGACTGCCTGCTCGAGCCCGATTATCTGGCCCAAACGAAGGATTTGTTCCAAAAGAATCCATTTATGGGCATGGCAGGCGGGTATGGCCGGGCGGAGTATGAAGTGCCTCCCCCGGCATGGATGACGCCGTCCCTCCGCCAATACCATTTGGACACGCCGCCGCCCCTGTTTGATCAGAATTTGATCTATGCGCGAGTTCAGCCGATTCTGGGACCGTGGTTCCCCGTGGGCGCGGGAATGGCCATCCGGCGGCAATTGGCTGTCGGTTATGCGCAATCCATCCGGAGCGATTCCGTGGCGCTGGGCCTGGGACGCTCCGGCAAGGTGTTGTCCGGGGCGGAAGATTTGGACATGGGCATCCACGCCATCCGGCAAGGATTCGCGATCGGAAAATCGCAGGACTTGCGCTTCGTCCACGTGGTGCCGAAATTCCGGCTGGAATTGGACTACATGCTGCGGTTGATCTACTTGAGCCAATATTCCACTGAACGTCTTTTGGTCCACCGCGGATGGCACAAGCCTTTGCCGTTGATCGCGCCTTCGTTGTGGCGAAAAGTCAAAGCGCGCGTGGGTGCAATTCGACGTCATTCGGCGGAAGATCGCTGTTGGCAGGCTTTGGCCCGAGGCAAGGTGGATGGATTGTCCGGTGCTTCTCCCGATCCGCGGTTCTGCAAATGACGTCTCGTTTCCGTGGGCAAGTGGCTATAGCATGACGAGGGATTTCCGTTACGGTTGGTTGGATGCCATGGCGCGATGGCTGCCGGAGGCGAAAGGGGCCGGCCTTGCGCTGGCGGTCTATTCTCCGGGACACCTCGGCGACATTCTCCATGCGGTGCCGATGCTGCGGGCGTTGCGGGCCGGAAAACCGGGGGCGAAGATCATCTGGCTGGTGGGTCCTTGGAGCGAGCCGCTGGCGAGGCGCTATGCGGGATGCGTGGACGAGATCCGCGTGTTCGGTCCGAATGTGCCGCCGTA
This sequence comes from uncultured Verrucomicrobiota bacterium, assembly GCA_964510645.1. Classification (GTDB taxonomy): domain Bacteria; phylum Verrucomicrobiota; class Kiritimatiellia; order CAIQIC01; family Lenti-01; genus Lenti-01. Next base: position 15,151 of record CAZECJ010000011.1, read on the forward strand.
TACTCGCGGAAAGCGGGAATGGCGGCAAAGCGCCTGGTGCCAGTGGCGCATGGCGATGGCATTGCGCGCCGAAGGCGTGGATGTCTTCATCGGACCGATGGATGGGGTGGGGCGTTTCCTGGCGAATGCCCTTTGCCCTCGGGTCTGGATCGGCATCGGAGATCGCCGCCCTCCGCGCGTGCGCGGCGGAATCGAGACCATCGTTCAGCCCTATGAAAAGGATCGCTACGAAGCGGATGCGCTGTGCGGCTTGTTGGCGCCGCTGGGCATTGCGGCGAGCGCTTCGCGCTTGGCATATGCCGTAGTGCCGGAAGAACGGCAGGCGGCCGCTGATTTTTTGAAGGCCGAAGGGGTAGACTTGGCGCGGCCCTTGGCTTTGATTGCGCCGGGTTCGGGCTGGAGCGGCAAGAATTGGTTTCCGGAACGTTTTGGCGAAGTGGCGGGATGGCTTGCGAAAGAAAAAGATTTCCAGATCGCCTGGGTGGGCGGTGGCGGAGAGGAATCGCTGGTGCCGGCCGATCGGCCGGCCGATTTCAATTGGATTGGAAAGACCTCGCTCCCGTTGCTGGCGGCCGTGATGGAGCGGACCCATCTGTTGCTCTGCAACGATGGCGGCCTGCTGCATTTGGCGGCGGCCTTGGGCGTGCCTACGGTCTCGATCTGGGGTCCGACGAGTCCGGGCAAATGGGGGCCGAAAGGCCCGGTCCACCGCCAAATCCGCAAAGTGGAGCGGTGCGAAGGCTGCATCTACTGGGATTACCGCGAAACCTGCCGCCACGATCGCGCCTGCATGAACGCCGTGGCCGTGGCCGATGTTTTGGCGGGATTGGGCGAAATCATCGACCGCCGTCCGCAGATGGCGGCGATGCGTTCTGCGACAGGTTGATTGCCAGATGCCTTTGAATTCCGTCAGCTTTATTGTGTTTTTCCTCGTCGTGTGGGGCCTATATTGGCTTCTTCCCCACCGCAAGCAGAACGCGCTTTTGGTGGCGGCCAGCTATGCCTTCTATTGCTTCTGGGACTATCGTTTCCTGGTGCTGGTGCTGATTTCCACGACGGTCGATTTTTGGGTTGCCCGCCGGATGGCCGGCGCGGAAAGCGAGCGGAAACGCAAGGGCTATCTCTGGGTCAGCCTGGTCGTCAACCTCGGCATCCTGGGGTTCTTCAAGTACTTCAATTTTTTCCTGGATGGCGCGCTCTCGATCCTGAATGCGCTCGGCGGGGATGCCGCGCGGTGGCAGTTGAACCTTATCCTGCCGATCGGCATTTCCTTCTACACGTTCAAGACGCTCAGCTATTCCATCGGCGTCTACGGCCGCGAAATCGAGCCGACCCGGAACTGGATCGACTATGCCGCCTACGTGGCGTTTTTCCCGCAGCTCCTGTCCGGGCCCATCGATCGGGCGTCGGCCTTGATTCCACAAATCGAAAAGCCACGGTCGTTTTCCTTTGCCCTGATCCAGACGGGAATCTGGCTCTTCTTTTGGGGCTTGTTCAAGAAAGTCGTGGTGGCCGATAACCTCGCCCATCTGGCGGACCCCGCTTTCTCTACCGACTGGGCGGTGTCCACTTCGTATGCCTGGGCGGCCCTCTATGCCTATGCTCTGCAGCTCTACTGCGATTTCTCAGGCTACACCGACATGGCCCGTGGCGTGGCCGCCCTGCTGGGATTCCAGACCGCAATCAATTTCAGGAACCCATTCTTTGCGACCAACCCAGTCGAATACTGGCAGCGCTGGCACATCAGTCTTTCGAGCTGGGTTCAGGATTACGTCTATTTTCCTTTGGCCGCCCAGGCGCTCCGGAAAAGCACGTCGGCGTGGAACCAATACTGGCCGCATGTGTTCACCATGATGCTGATCGGACTGTGGCACCAGGCGCGCATGACCAACGTCGTTTTCGGATTTTATTGGGGCATGGCGCTCGTGTCCTACAACCTCTATCGCGCATGGAGAAAGAAACGGCTCAAGCGATCCGGGCGTCCGTCCGGAACGCGTCCGCCCGCGCCTTCTCCCGCAGGTCGGTTGCTCGCCATCGCGGTGCTGTTCCATGCGGTCTGCCTGAGCTTCGTCCTTTTCCGTTCCCCGTCGATGGCGGAAGCCTTTCGTACCTACGGGGTCTTGTTTGGCCTCCACGCGGGCGCGGCGGTTGCGAACGGGTTGGCCACCCTCAATGCCTATCTGGCCATGCTCCTACTCTATTCTCCCGTGTTGGCCGTGCAAATCCAGCAGGAACGGCGCGACGACCTGCTTTATCCTTTGTCGATGAGCCTGCCGTCGCGTATTCTCCTCTATGCGGCGATGGCGATCCTGCTGTTGACGCTGGGCAAGACCGATGGCGGCGCATTCATCTACATCCAGTTTTAGGTTCCGGGCGCGGAAGTCGTCCGGCGGCAGGCTTGCGTCGGCGGGGGCCGCCCCTCGGCCATTTGGGAGATATGGGCCATGACCAATGACCGTTCCGAGGATCTGCTGGAAGAATACGTCCAATCCGATGCCCCGACGAGAGCGGCGCGGTTCGATGCGTTTTTGTCCGGCCTGAAAGCGCTGGCGGCCCAAGGCGAGGAGGAACGCGCTTCGATCTGGGCTTGCCGGGCGGTCTCTCCCGACTTGGACTATTCGTCGCATCTGCGCCTGCACAAGATCATCTCCAGGCTGCCGCCGGGCAAGGGATCGGGGACGCTGAAGCTGGCCATTCTCGGCGGTCCGACCACCTCCCAGCTTTGCTGGCTGGTTCAAAACTTTCTGTGGGCCCAAGGCCTCGATGCCGAGATTTTCGAAGGCGATTACGGGCTTTTCCGCCAATCCATTTTGATGCCCGATGCCCGGCTGGACGCTTTTGGTCCCCAGATCGTCTTCTTTGCGACGGGATGCCGCGATCTTCCCGAAGGACCGGCCGCCTCGATGGCGGAGGAGGATTTTTGCGGGTGGGTGGCGGCGGAGGCCGAGAAATGGCGCCAACTTTGGCAACTGGCCCATGAACGTTGGGGTGCCCAGATCATCCAGAACCTGTTCGAAATCCCCCCGTGGGGAGTGTATGGGCACTATGTCCACCAGGTCCGGGTATCGCGGGAGCGGGCCCTCCAGGAACTGAACCAGGCTCTGTTGGCCAGCGCGCCAGCCCACGTGGTCTTCCACGACCTGCAAATGCTGGTTTTGGAGGAGGGCGCTCGGCTGTGGTTCGATCCTCGCTTCTATCATGAAGCCAAGATGCCCTGTGGCCCGGAATGTTTGCCCGCCTATGCCCAGAGCGTGGCTTCCCGGGTACTGGCGGCCAGGGGGAAAAGCAAGAAAGTGCTGGTGCTCGACCTGGACAACACCCTATGGGGCGGCGTGGTGGGCGACGACGGGATCGGCGGCATCCGCATCGGCCAAGGCAGCGCGGAGGGCGAAAGCTTTCTCGCGTTCCAGAATTACGCCAAGGCGCTATCGGCGCGGGGAGTCCTGTTGGCGGTCTGCTCGAAGAACGACTTGAAGAACGCCGTGGAACCCTTCGAGAAAATCGCGGAAATGCCGCTTCGCCTTGCCGATTTTTCCAGTTTCCGCGCGAACTGGGACAACAAGGCCGACAACCTGCGGGCCATGGCGGAAGAACTCAACTTGGGGCTCGATTCATTCGTTTTCGTGGACGACAACCCCGCCGAGCGGGCGTTGGTCCGGCGATTTCTGCCGCAGGTGGCGGTGCCGGACATGCCCCCCGATCCGGCGGACTACGTCCAGGCGTTGGCGCGGCATCGATTCTTCGAGACGGTGGCGTTGACGGAGGAGGATGCCCGGCGCGCGGATTACTATCGGCAGAACCGCGAGCGGAAGCAGATGGCGGCGGCCCATGCGGACGTCGGTTCCTTCCTTCGGTCGCTGGACATGCAGGCTCGGGTGGAGCCCATCGGATCGGCCAACCTCGAGCGCAGCACCCAGCTGATCAACAAGAGCAACCAGTTCAATTTGACGACCCGACGCTACACGTTGGCTGAAATCAAAGACAGGGCCGAATCGCGGGATTGGGCGACGTTCACGATCTCTTTGCGCGACACGATGGGGGACAACGGATTGATTTCCGTCCTCTTGGCGCGGCAGGAGGGCGAGGAATTGGCGATCGACACGTGGGTAATGAGTTGCCGGGTGCTGCAACGGGGGGTGGAGCAATTGGCGGCGGAGATCTTGATCGACGAAGCTCGGAAGCGCGGGTGCCGGCGGTTGACCGGCTGCTATATCCCGACGCCCAAAAACCAGATGGTTTCGGGTTTGTATGAAACCATGGGCTTTGCGATGGAACGAGCGGACGGGGACGGAACCGTGCATTGGGCCAGAACCATTGGACAAGAATCGGCCGCTCGGGCACACTGCATTCACGTGATCCCATAGCCGTTATTTTTTTAAGCAAGGGCACCCGCATGGAACTGATACGCGAAAAACTGGAAAACATCTTGCAGCAGGTCTTGGATCAGGAAATCGACCGGCTGACCGACGAGATGACCGCGGCCGACTTCCCGGATTGGGATTCCCTGGCCCATTTGAACATCGTCGTCGCCATTGAAAAGGCCTTCAAGATCCGTTTTGCGGCGGCGGAAATCTCGAAGCTGAAGCAGCCGGGACAGAACATCGGATCATTTCTCGGCCTCATTGCCCAGAAGGTGTCCTCCCAATAAGGCCGTCCATGGAGGAGCCCCGGGAATCCTTGGATGCGGATAAGGCCGCGCGTTTTTGGCGGCTGGTTTTCGCGGCGGCGTTGCTGGCCGGTCCGGCCGGAGCGATGTTGCTGAACAAAGGGTGGCCGTGGATCGTATCGGCCGGCAAAGAAGGCGTTCGGCCGGGATGGGAATTTGGGTGGGGGGAGATCCTGATTTGGGCGGGAGCGGTGGCCTGGCCCCTGTTGGCTCTCGGGGGGCTGTGGATCCAGCGGCGATCGGGGCCGCGAATGCGGAGCGCCTGGATTCTCGCGGCAACCACCGCTTGCGTTTTGGCGGCGGAGGTCGGACTTCGCAATCGGTCCATCCAAAGCCATTTCTGGACGGCGGTGATCTCCCGGCTGGAGGCGCCGGACTGGGGGATGAAAGAACCGGCCATGCTCCATTACGAAAACCTCAAAACCGCGGCCGGCGAAAAAATTCCCGGGGGCGTGGCGATCTTCGGGTCAAGCCAAGGGGCGGTCAATTTCGATCGCGACTTCATGGCCCGCGAGCTGCAACGGCCCGTGATTCGCCGGGCCTTGAACGGGATGTTCGCCTTGGAAATGTGCGCCGCGCAGCCGATGCTGGCTGTCCCGCGCGTGCAGACCGCGGTTTTCTATCTGTCGCCGCTCGATCTGGCGGCCAACGTCGATGTGCGCGCAAACTGGATGCGCAGCCTCATTTCGCCCCGCTCTTGGATGGATCTGGTGGCGGTCTTGGGCCCCCGCCTGGCGTTCGAAAATAAGCGGCCGCTCTCCGAATTGGCCGCGGCAGCCGTCTGGCGGCTCTGGGCGTTCCGTGACGGTGCCCGATGGATTCTCTTCAATCTGGCGGGCCGGACCCCCGACCCCGTACCGCGCCAGCCTACCGACAAGACGTCCTCTCCGCTGGTGAAGCCTCTGGAAATCAAGCCGGAGTACGTCGAGGCCAGTTTCCGCGGCTATCGCCACGTGTTCGGCCGGCTTAAAGGTTTGGGATTCGATGTCGTGGTGTTCCAGGGAGAGGTCAATCCCGTCTTGCGCCGGCAGATCGCCGACGATTATTGGAAGCCCATGGAAGCGCGCATGCGCGCATTTTTCGATGCCAACGGGGTCGCATACGTGTTGCGGGACGAGTATCGGCCTTGTCTGGGGCCCGAAGACTGGACGGACAACACGCACCTGAACGGCGCCGGCCGCCAGAAGTTGAGCCAGGCGACGGTCGGGTATCTGCAACGGCATGTCAATCGGTAAGGGCGGGGAACGAGCGGTCCGACGATGATCCAAGAGCTGTTCAGCCAAAATCGATTGTTCTCCATCCTGTACGATGCCTTGGCCGGAGAAGTGGGGGCGGCCCACCCGTTGCTCCGTGAACTGATGGACTATGTCGACGTCTATGCCCGACTCAATCGCGTCTCGGTCGCTGCGGCCGAAGCGGCCTATTTGAAATTCATCGGCGCATATCGGAAAGACGTCCTGGAATTCATGCGGACCGGCCGCTATCCGACGGGCGGCCGGGAGATAGGGCGCGTGGAGTATGACTTGGCTCTGCTGCTGTCCACGGTGCTGACCAAGCCTCGTTTCCGGATCATGCAGCTCTTGACTGAGCGGGCGTTGGCGGCCGATCGCTCCCTGTTTGTCGGCGTGGGCTCCGGGGTGGAACTGCACCTGCTTCGGCATCGCTTGAAGAGCGCCGAGGCGTTCGACCTGCGCATCAATCCGCTTCTCCGGGAATGGATGCCGGCCGTGGCCTTTCGCGAAGAAGAATTCACGGCGGGAAAGGGGCACTATGGGCAGATCTTCCTGATCGAGATTCTAGAGCATCTGGACGATCCTCTTCAATTGGTTTCCCAATGCGGGCAGTCGTTGCAAGCGGGCGGCCAAATCCATTTGACCACGGCAACCAACATCCCCCAATTTGACCATCGGCATAATTTCCCCGAAAACCACGTGGTTTTTGAAAAGTGGCTGCAAACCCACGGCTTTGACATTGTCGGTCGAGAGGATATCCGACATCCGCCGGCGCCGAAAGACATCGGCTCGATGAACACGTACTATATCGTTTCCCGCAAATAGGCTTGTGGTCGCACGGCGCGCGCGCGGAGCATGGCGGCGTCTTGGCACGCAACAGGCGCAGCCATGCGAAGCGGGCAGGGGAGGACGAAAGGCCGATCAGCCGTTCATCAATATTTGTGCTAGGATTTGGCAGACGCGATCCTGTTCCGCGTCGGTCATGTGGTAAAAGAGGGGCAAAAGGAGTCCCGACAGGCGGGCCCGCTCGCTTTCCGGCAGCCGCCGGCAGCGCCGGGATGGGCAGCCGCACGCGGCCCGATCTTCGCCGCACTTCCACGGTTCGATTTCATAGGCCGGCTCCATGTGGGACGTATGCACGCCCCGGCGGGTCGCCACGCCTTGGTCCAGCATGCGCTGCATGACGTCCAATTGATCCGCCCATTCGGGTAGCAGAACGCAGTACGATTGCCAATTGGTCCGCGCCCATTTCGGCTCGACCGGAAGCCTCAGTTCGGGAATGCCGCCCAAGAGCTGGCGGTACCGCTCGGCCCGTTCCCGGCGTTTGCGGACGATCTCCGGCACTTTCTTGAGCTGCTCGCGGCCCACGGCCGCCTGGATGTCGGTCAGGCGGTAGTTGTAGCCCAGTTCGACGTATTCCTCGAACGCGACGGTCTTCGCGCCATGCCGGGCGTCGGACGACATGTTCATGCCGTGGCAGCGCCAGCGCCGGAACTGGGCGTCGTATTCCGGGTTGTTGGTCGTGATCATGCCGCCGTCGCCGGTCGTGATGATTTTCCGCGCATGGAAGGAAAAACAGGTGACGTCGCCGTGGGCCCGGCCGATTTTCTCCCACCGGCCCTTCCAGAGGATCTCGCTGCCGATCGCCGGGGCGGCGTCTTCCACCACTTTCAAACCATGGCGTCCGGCGATCTCCAGAATCGCGGCGAGGTCGCACGGCATGCCGATCTGGTGCACGCACAGGATGGCTTTCGTCCGGGGCGTGATCGCCGCCTCGATCAGGCGGGGATCCATGTTGTAGGTCAGCGGCTCGATATCGACGAACACCGGAATGGCGTCCATGTAGCGGATGCAGTTGGCCGTGGCCAGGAACGAATGGCTGACTGTGATGACCTCGTCGCCGGGCCGGACGCCGATGGCCTTCATCGCCAGATGCAAGGCGGTGGTGGCGCTCGAGACCGCGCAGGCGTGGGCGGCGCCGGTATAGGCCGCGAATTCGCGTTCGAAGGCGTCGGCTTCGGGCCCTTGGGAGACCCAGCCCGAGCGGATGGCCCGCACGGCGGCCTGTTCTTCTTCGGCTCCCAGCCACGGTTTTGCAAACGGTATGTTCATCGGAGTCTTTCCATTCTCTTCAAGGCCGGGGAAACCGGTCTGCTCGTTCCGGCGCGCTTACGGAGCGCGGCGTTTCTTGTCTTCCCGCCACCAGGCGACCAGGTTGCGAAGACCTTGTTCCAAATCCACCTGGGTTTCGAATCCCAGCTTCCGGCGTGCCCGGGACGTGTCGGCCAGTCGCCGGGATACCGCATTGACCTTGCGTTCCGGGCCATGTTCGACGCCCAGCGATGATCCCATGACCTTCAGCAGAGTCTCGGCCAATTCCTTCAAGCTGGTTTCCACGCCGCTCGCGACGTTGAACACCTCGTCCGACACGTCCGCCTCCGCGGCCAGGACGTTGGCGCGCGCCACGTCGATCGCATAGACGAAGTCCATGGTCTGGAGGCCATCTCCGAGGATGATGGGAGGAAGACCCGCTTCGATGCGCTCCATCCAGCGGATCATGACTTCGGTGTAGGCCCCATGCGCGTCCATGCGCGGGCCGTAGACGTTGAAATAGCGCAAGGCCACGTAGGGCAGGCCGTACATCTCGTTGAAGCACCGCAGCAGGCTCTCGTTGAACGCCTTGGCCGCGCCGTAGAGCGTGCGGTTGTGGTAGGGGTGCTGCGTTTCCGGCGTGGGAAAAACGTCGGCCAGGCCATAGACGGACGCCGACGACGACGCCACGACTTTCCGGACCCCGCAATGCTTGGCGGCTTCCAGCACGTTGAAGGTGCCGTCCGCCAGCACTTCCAGGGCTAGCCGGGGCTCTTCCGCGCATTGCGTGATCCGGATGGCGGCCAGATGGAAAACCAAATCCGCTCCGGCCATCGCCGCCGCCAACGCCTTCGGATCCCGGATGTCGCCCTCCACGATCGTCACGGAGCCATGCCGCAAAGCCCCGGCGAGATTCTCCCGCCGGCCGCGGACGAAATTGTCGTAGACCACGATTTCCCGGGCGCCCTTGGCGACCAACTGGTCCACGATGTGCGAACCGATCAATCCCGCCCCGCCCGTCACTAAAATGGTTTGCGCCTTCAACTCCATGGGAACCGCTTTTCTGCCCCTTGCGCGGGGCGATCTTGCTCCTGAATGCTTGCCAAAACATGCCGATTTCGACCGCAATAGTTGCACCGAAAAGACGTCTTGTCCAGCGCGGCGTTGGCCGCAGGGAGCACGACATTAATTTTCACGGATCGATTCCGCGCCGATTCCGTAGGGGCTCAGCTTGCTGAGCCCGTTTGGTTCATGGCGATGGGCTGGCCGTTTCCCATCGGCCTCGAACCGGGCTCGAGCAAGCTCGACCCCTACAAATCCAATGGATTCCCGAATGGGGTCGTGCGCCCTTGGCCGCAGGAACGTTGCCGCAAAAAACACAACGTCAGCAGGGGCCGAAATCTTTGTGCTCTCTGTGGTTGAAAACTTCCGGAACTATTCACCACAAAGAACACAAGGAACGCAAAGATTTCGCGTGGTGAGCCACGATCGGGGAAGGCACCCCCAGTCGGAAAACCTCATGTTTCCCACAAATTGCGGAGGGGAACGGCAAACATATCGTCGCCAAAGGAAGCGGTCGTTTCACCATCGTAAAGCACGATGCCCGACGCGAACTTTGCTCCGGAAGCCGCCTTGAGCTTGCGCAAGCCGCTGAAGTCGTCGGGACGTACCGTGGCCCCCGCTTTCACTTCCACTCCGGACAAGCGAGAGCCCGTTTCAATCACCAAGTCGACTTCCGTGCCATCGCGATCGCGGTAGTGAAAAAATGCGGCCGGATCATCGCCCCAACTGGCTTGGCGGACCAACTCTTGGAACACAAAGGTTTCCAGTAGTTGCCCGAGCAGGGTGCGATCTGCCCACAAGGCATCTGCATCCAATCCCAACACGGCGCAGGCCAACCCGGTATCGCCCATGTGCAGTTTCGGGGTTTTGACCAGACGGGTTAACCGATTGCCATGCCAAGCCGGCAGCAGGTTTACGACAAAGAGGCGTTCCAGCAAGGTCAGATAGTCGCGCACCGTGGGTCGGCTCAATTGAAAAGGAGCCGCCAAATTGGAGGCATTGAACAAACGCGCGGATTGAGCGGCGGCCAAGGATAGCAACCGAGGAATGGTGTCCAGCCCTTGAATCCGGGCCAGATCGCGAATGTCCCGCTGCGCCAGCGTGTCGGCATAATCCCGATACCAAGCCGAACGGCGCCGGAGCGTCGCCCGAGCCAGCGCCGCCGGAAAGCCGCCGGAGGCGATCCGCTGCGCCAATTCGGGCCCGAGGCGGGCAACCGCGCGGGCTTTGAAACGGCGCCGGAACAACTTATCCAAGAAACCAGGCCGATGGCCGGCTAATTCGGCTTGGGTCAAGGGATGAAGACGCAAGATCGCCATTCGGCCCGCCAACGAATCCGCCAACTTCGGAATCAACAAGACGTTGCTCGATCCCGTCAGGACAAACCGCCCAGGCTGGCGCCGACGGTCCACCGCCAGCTTGATGGAGGTGAACAAATCCGGCACCCGCTGGATTTCGTCCAAAACCACCCGTTCGGGCAAATCCGCCACGAACCCGATGGGATCCAGGCGCGCGGCCTCGCGCTTCACGTCGTCGTCGAAACTGACGTAGGCATACCGGCCCGCCGCATCCATCGTAAGCGCCAGAGTGGTTTTTCCGCTTTGCCGCGGCCCATGGATTAGAACAACGGGATTGTCGGCCAGTGCTTCGTTCAGGTGTGTCTGGATGAACCGTGGAATCAAACCGGGACCATTCATGGCCGCAACGATACCCAGCGCTCCGGCTAATTGAAAGGTTTTAATGCGGCCAAATGAAATCTTATCTATCGGCCAATTGAAAGGTTGTAGCGCCCGGCGGTTTTCCCCTGTAGCCCGGCGCGCCGAGCCGGGGGCTGTTCCCTTTCACTGGACACCCCCCCAATGCCCGATCTTTGCGATCTCTGCGCTCTCTGTGGTTAACCTTTTTCGGGACCAAACCCCACTTCATCCTCCACGATGAAGCGGGGCCGGTTCCGGGCCTCGTCCAGCGCGCGCCAGACGTACTCGCCCAGCACCCCCATCATCAGCATCTGCAGCCCCCCGACCAGCAACAGCACGATCATCAGCGACGACCACCCTGGCGAGGGTTTGCCAACCAGCGCGTTGACGACGACCACCAGCGCATAGAGAAAACCGGCCAGCGCCACGACGAATCCGGCATAGCTCATGAACCGGATCGGCTTGTAGGTGAACGACGTGATGGAATCCACCACCAGCTTGAGCTTCTTTTCCATGCTCCAGCCGGATTGGCCATGTTGCCGGGCTTGCTTGACATACAAAATCCGATCCTGCTTGAACCCCATCCAGGTCAGCAGCGCCATCAAGCTGACGTTGGATTCCTTGAACACGTTGAGGACGTCGATCACCCGGCGATCCAGCAGGAAGAAATCCGCCCCGGTCGCCGGCATTTCGCTGATTCCGACAAAGCGGCGCATGATGCCGTAATAGAGCCGCGCAAACCCCTTAGTGGCCGCGCTTTCGCCTTCGCGCCCTTCCCGGACGGCCCAGACGATCTTGGCGCCCGCGCGCCACTTTTCCAGCAGGGCGGGGAGAGTCTCCGGAGGATCCTGCAGATCGGCGGCCAACGCCGCGGCGCAATTCCCGCGGGCATGTTGCAGGCCGCAGGCAAAGGCCGTGTGCGAACCGGAATTCCGCGCCAAGCGTAGGGCCTTCAATCGAGGCTCTTTGGCGGCCAGCGCCTGCAGAACCCCCCATGTGCCGTCCCGGGAATGGTCGTCCACCACAATCCATTCCCATTCGACGTCGTGCAGCAAATCAAGCGAAGCACAAATCCGATCATAAAGGCATGAAAGATTTTGAACCTCGTTAAATGCGGGCGTGACCATGCTGAGAAATGTTTGTTTCATATTGATATCCGCCGCGAAAAACACGGGGTGGAAAGATTCCGCATTTGTAAACTCGCCTCTCTATACACAATCCTCATGGATTATCTAGCCTTTATCCTTTTGGCACAGGCTGGGCGTCACGCTCAACAATCTCGACCGTAATCGCGAAGGCCTCTCCTCACGCCTTCTTCAGAAACACAAAAATCGCCATGCGGCTGTATTCCTTGAGCGCGCTAGTACTAATAGAATAATATAGCCGCTTAGCTAGATCATGAAACGGCGTTCCATATTGGGGCTCTGCGGGAAGAATCGACGAGGGATATACCACCCTCGTAAGTACATCGTATACGCCAAACCGCACCTCCTGGACCAAATCGAACTGCGGCTGGAGAAAAGCCTGGAGCTTCGCCTCGGCAAAATCGAGATTGTGCCAAACGGGAGGCATGGGCTTCAGGCCAGCCGAGACTCTTAATTCGTTGAGTTTATCCCGCCCATCGGCGATCCCTTCGGCGAATATCAATCTGCCGCCCGGGACCAGAATCCGCGACATTGCATGTAGCGCGACCTGTTGCTGCTCCCAACTGGTCAGATTTATCAGGCACCGCGTACAAGAGACAACATCCCAAGATCCCACTTCCTCTTGTAGATTGAGGACATCTTGCCGATCAAAGGATAAATTAGCCTTTTGATGAACGTTGCGCGCCGTCTGGATCATCTCCTCTGAATAGTCGATTCCTTTAACACCGGAACAGGCCTCGGCATAAATGGAGGTCGAAAAACCGTTGCCACAACCAATATCAAGCAACCGATCACCCGGCATTAGCAAACGGCGAATGGCATCGATTTCCATGAAAACCTGGTGCTTGTCGCGATGCGTGACCAGCTTGCCCTCCCGATCAGCGGCGGCACGTTTCTCCCAGAAATCATAAATTTCTTGATAATGCTGATTCATTGTCTTTTCTTTTTTAGGTGCAACCCATGTTGCCGGCTCCGCATCTCAGACGCAGGGGGGCGGCTGGATCACACTTGGCATGCCTTTTCCAAGTTTTCCACCACCAGTTGAATTTGCTCTGCTGTCAACTCCGGGAAGATGGGCAGGGTCAGTTCTTCGGCGGCGATTTGCTCGGCGACTGGAAAGTCGCCGGGCTTGTAGCCCAGTTCGGCGAAGCACTTTTGCAGATGAACGGGAATGGGGTAGTGGATGCCGACGCCGATGCCGGCTTCCTGCATCCGCTTGGCCACCTCGTCGCGGTTTTTCACGAAGACGGCGAAGATGTGGTAGACGTGGCGGCGATCGGCGGCGGCTTCCGTCAGGCGGACGCCCGGAATCTTCGCCAACTGCTCGCGATAGAGCTTCGCCGCGGCGCGGCGCTTTTCCGTCCAGCCTTCGATGTATTTCATCTTCACGCCCAGAACGGCGCCTTGAATGCCTTCCAGGCGGTAGTTGAAGCCCTTGAAATCGTGGTGGTAGCGCTGGGGGCAGCCCCAATCGCGCAGCATCCGGATGGTCTTGTCGTAGTCGGGGTTGTTGGTCACGACCGCGCCGCCTTCGCCATAGGCCCCGAGGTTCTTGCCGGGGTAGAAGCTGAAACAACCCATGACGCCCATGCTGCCGGCCCGGCGGCCTTTGTACTCGGCCCCGTGGGCTTGGGCGCAATCTTCCACCACCGGGATGCCGTGCTTTTTCCCGATGGCCAGAATCGGATCCATGTCGGCGCATTGTCCGTAGAGGTGCACCGGCAGGATCGCCTTGGTGCGGGGCGTGATGGCCGCCTCGATCCGGGCGGGATCCATCGTGCAGGTGCCGGGTTCGACGTCGACCAGCACGGGACGCGCGCCGGTGTAGTCGATGGCCGAAACGGTCGCGATGAAGGTCATGGCCGGCGCGATGACTTCGTCGCCGCGGCCGATGCCAAGGGCCAGCAAAGCCAAGTGCAGGGCGCTGGTGCCGGAATTCACGCCGGCGGCATGCGCAACTCCGCAATAGGGAGCGAATTGCTTCTCGAAATTGGCCACGGCGGGTCCGAGCGCGAAGGCCCCGGTTTCCAGTACGCGGCCGATGGCGGCATCGATTTCGGGCTTGATGCTGAGATATTGGGACTTGAGGTCGACGAGTGGAATCATGGGCAGCATTCTCATTTCAAGCGGGGGCTTTGTCAACCGAAACCGAGAACCCGGTTTATCCACAGAGAGCACAAGGATCACGCAGAAACAGTTGGGGTCGGTTCCCGGTCCAGACCCGCATGGCAATCCTTGCGGTGAGAATGCTCGAACGCGGTCTTATCCCAATTCGACGGGCTGGCCGCGGTTGCGGATGGAGGCGGAGGCCGCCTCGAGGATCCGGACCACGTTCAGGCCGGCCCGACCATCGGTCAGCGGCTGTTTTCCGGTTTCCACGCATTCCGCGAAGTGCCGGGCTTCGGCCAGCAAGGCTTCGGTGGTGGCCAATTGGGGCGCCCACATGTCGCCGGTGCGATAGCCGACCATCATCTTGTAGATGCCTTCCGGCTCGTTCACGGTGATGCCCTTGTCGTAGACCTTGATCTTCTCGCTCGGCTCCAGGTCGTCGTACACGATCATCTTGCGGTCGCCGCCGATGAGCGTCCGCCGGATCTTGACGGGCGCGAGCCAATTGACGTGGAAATGGGCGATCACGCTGTCCGCGAAATAGCACGTCAAGAAGGCCATGTCTTCGGGTTGGCCGGCCACGTGGGCCATGCCCGTGGCGGAAACCGCCTGGGGACGGGCGCCGAGGATAAAGTCCATGATGGAGAGATCGTGGACGGCGAGATCCCAGAGGACGTTCACGTCGTGCTGGAACAGGCCCAGATTCACCCGGACGGAATCGTAATAGTACAGCCGGCCCAGATCTCCGGCATCGACCAGCTCTTTGATTTTGCGCACGGCGGGGGTGAAGAGAAAGGTGTGATCCACCATCAGGGTCAATTTGCGGCGGTCCGCCTCTTCGATCAGGATGCGCGCCTGCTCGACCGTCGCGGTGAAGGGCTTTTCCACCAGCACGTGCTTGCAGGCCTTCAGGGCCTGCAGGGCCAAGTCGAAGTGGGAGGAGACCGGCGTGGCGATCGCGATGGCGTCGATGCCGGGATTGTCCAGCAAATCCCGGTAGTTGGCCGTGGTGTGGATGGTGGGATAGCGCGCCGCAACGGGCTTGAGCCGTTCGGGGCGCAGATCGCTCACCGCCCGCACTTCCGCCGCTCCGCATTCGGAGAAATTGCGGACCAAATTGGGACCCCAATAGCCATAGCCGATGATGCCGATCTTGATCATTGCATTACCTCAACTTACGGAACGGATTTTACCACAGGATTCACAGAGGAAGAACAAATTACGCCCCGCGGGCGACGAGAAATATTCCGGCGAGAATGAAAGCCATGCCGGCGAGCTTCAGAGGATTCAGCGATTCATGGAACAGGCCGACCGCGCCCAGATTGACCAGCACGAACGTCAACCCGACGAGCACCGGGTAGCCCGTGCTGACCTCCGTGACGGACAGGGCGTAGAACCAGACCACCGCCGCGAGGCCGTACAAGACGATGCCCGCGAGAAAAGCGGGCTGCAACAGCGTGGCCGTCCAGCCTCCGAGCCAGGAACCCGCTCCCAAGGCCAAGCCGCCGGACTTGAGCAGCCCGTGGCGCAGCAGCACGTTGGCCAGCGCCGTCAAGACGGCGCACGCGACGATGTAGATCAGGCTGGTCGTTTTCATGATTGCGGGGGGGGGCTTACGATTTTTCCGCCCGGGCCATCAGGCGGGCGGGCACGCCGGCCACGACCGCGCCGGGCGGCACGTCCTTGGTCACCACGGCGCCCGCGCCCACCAGCGCGCGTTCGCCGATGGTCACGCCGCACAGGATCGCCGCGCCGCTGCCGATCGATGCCCCGCGCTTGACCCGGGTCGGGATGCACTCCCAGTCCGCTTCGGTTTGCAGCGCGCCGCCGTCCGCCGTGGCGCGGGGCTTGCGGTCGTTGATGAACATCACGCCGTGGCCTACGAACACCTCGTCCTCGATGGTGACCCCTTCGCAGACGAAGCTATGGGAGGAAATCTTGCACCGTTCCCCGATCCGCGCGCCTTTCTGGATCTCGACGAAGGCGCCGATCCGGCTGTCCCGCCCGATGGCGCAGCCATAGAGGTTCACCAGTTCCGGATGATGGATCCGGACGCCTTCGCCCAACTGCACGGATTCTGAAATCATGGTTCGCTCGTCCTGGGTTCCGGCCGGGCTGCGGCGCGCACGTACCACCGTTCGGTGCCGTCGCGCTCATAATCCGGCGTCGACTCGCTTATATTCCGCGCGGCCATTTCGCGCAAGATCACTTTTTGGACCCACGCGGGGATGTAGCGCGAAAGATGGTATACCTCGACTTGGCTGGGAATGTCGGTGTCGATGCGGCGAAAAGCGATGGCCGGCTTCGAGATCACCTCGGTGAAGAGGAAGGAATCCCCGGTGACCGGAAACTCGATCAAGGGCGCGGGATGGTCTCCGGCGATCTTCAGCGCCAACTCCGCCACGATCCGCTTGTCTTCCGCGGTGACGTAGGGCACGCCCGGGTCCGCCATGGTCATGCCCCAGCCCCACGAGAGTTTCTGCGGGTAGTGGCGCGGCCCCGCGATGAACCCATGCCGATAGCTCAGATGGCCCATGGCCAGCAGGCCCAGCGCGGCGCCCAACAGCCCGGCCCCGATGCACGCGGTCCCCAGCGGACGGCCCGGCCAGCGCTGGCCCAGAAGCTCGCCGATCTGGAACAGCACGACGGGGCCGCCGGTCCACAGCGCCATGAAGCCCGTCATCTTGTAGATGTCGTACCACATCTCGCCGCCCATCAGCGAAATCAGCAGCGCGGCCAGCCCGTACAGCACCCAGATCGCGGACCGCTCCCGCAGGAGGCGCGCGGCGAGAAACAATCCGCCCATCAGCGCCAGCCACCCGCGGAAATCGGCCAATTTCGCCAGCGGGTCGTATTTGAGATTCACCGTCAAGGCCACGACGAAGAAGTCGTGGTAAAACCATTCCCACGTGCTCCAGATCATCGCCGCGCTGAGCAACACGGGGATGGAACAGGCGGCGATGACGATCCAGTCCCCCCGGGTGGGTGGCCAGAGCCGTCGCCAAAGGGCCGGCGCGGTCGCGACGTAGATCAAGGTGCCCAGCAGGAAATACAAGGCGTTTGGATGCACGATGACTCCCAAACCACAAAGGAACACCGCCTTGAGGGGCTGGTCCTTGAGGAGGAACCAATATCCCCATGACGCGATCAGCAAGATCAAGGTTTCCGGGCGCGCCATGTTGCCGGCGACGACGTGCGCCGGGCCGAGGAAAAACAAACCCGCCAACCCCAGCAGGAGCGGACTTCCCGGAAGCCGCCTCAGCAGCCGCGCGGTGGCGATCCAAGCGCCCGCCAGTCCCAGCCAGCTGAGCCAACGGGCGGTTTCCAGCGTGTATCCGAACGCCCGCATGAACAGGCCCACCGTGGCGGCGTAGCCGCCGCCATACAGCACGACGGGGCGATCCGGATTCAATTCGGGCGCCATGAACCGACCTGTCTCTGCCCATGTCTTGGCGGCCCACAGATCCCGCGGTTCGTCGTTCCACGGGTTGGGCAGGGTCAAGCCGGCGCGCCGATGCACATGGAAGGAAACGGCCAGAACCACGACCAAAATCAACCCATAGCTCCAGCGGCTAAGCTGGGACAGGAGCTTGTGTTGCGATGGACTCAAGGGCATGGCAGTTCCAGACCGCCCAAAGATGTCGGAAGCGGCTCGCGCTGTCAAGAAACGAGGCAGCGCGAGCCGCGACCGGGACGGCTAGCCGCCGATGCCTTCGAAAAGAATCGTGGAGAGATAGCGCTCGCCGGCGTCGGGAAGGATGACGACGATGGTCTTGCCGGCGAACTCGTCCAGCTTCGCCAGGCGCACGGCCGCGGCCGCCGCGGCGCCGCAAGAAATGCCGACCAGCAGGCCTTCTTCTTTCGCGAGGCGCCGAGCCATCTCCACGGCCTCGGCGGCATCCACCTGCTCGACGCGGTCCACGAGCGACAAGTCCAGCGTGTCGGGGATGAACCCCGCGCCGATGCCCTGGATCTTGTGCGGACCCGGCTTGAGTTCTTGTCCGGCGAGCTTCTGGGTAATGACCGGGCTTTCCTTCGGTTCGACCGCGACGGAAATGATCTTTTTGCCCTTCGTGTTTTTGATGTACCGCGAGATGCCGGTGAGGGTGCCGCCCGTGCCCACGCCCGAAACCAGAACGTCGACGGCGCCATCGGTGTCGTTCCAGATTTCCGGGCCGGTGGTGGCTTCGTGGATGGCGGGATTGGCCGGATTCTTGAACTGCTGGGGGAGGAAGTAGCGATGGGGATCCGAGGCGGCGAGGGCTTCGGCCTGCTGGATCGCGCCCTTCATGCCTTCCGTGCCGGGGGTGAGGATCAAGTTCGCGCCGAGGGCGGCCAAGACGCGGCGGCGCTCGATGCTCATGGTCTCGGGCATCGTGAGCGTGAGCTTGTAGCCGCGGGCGGCGGCGACGTAGGCAAGGGCGATGCCGGTATTGCCGCTGGTGGGCTCGACGATCTCGCCGCCGGGCTTGAGCAAGCCGCGCTTTTCGGCATCCCAGATCATGGCGGCCCCGATGCGGCACTTGACCGAATAGGCCGGATTGCGGCCTTCGATCTTGGCCAAAATGGTGGCTTTGGCGCCTTGGGCGACGCGATTGAGGCGCACCAGCGGGGTATTGCCGATGGATTCCGAGTTGTCTTTGTAGATCTTGCTCATGTCGAACTCCTATGTTTCTATTTCCTATAGATATACTATCAAATATTTCCGCTGTCAACGACCCTCCAAATATCTTTTTCTCCAACTCATTGACAGATCTACTATGATGTGAGATATTCCAGTCAATACATAGTGATACTAGACATAATGACTCAGACGAAATTTTCATGAATCCCCACCGAAAATCCAAGACAGAAGGCGGCCGCAGGACGATGATGGACATGAGTTGCTCACCGATGTGCCCGGCGGGAAGGGCGTTGGACGGCGCGTGAGGCAAATCCTCAGCTAGCCCCGAAACAGCCCGCAACCCGAGGATGGTCGGCGGGCTTTTTCGATGCAGCGACGAACGGATCCAAACAAAACCCAGTCGGCGGCACGACCGCCGGAAATTTAAAAAGAAGACCAGGAGAAATCGACATGAGCCAAGGCATCCATACCTTATCCTTGCATGCGGGACAGCAGCCGGATCCGACGACCGGATCGCGCGCGGTCCCCATCTACCAGACTTCGTCCTACGTGTTCAAAAGTTCGGAACACGCGGCGAATCTGTTCGCGCTGAAGGAATTCGGCAACATCTACACGCGGCTGATGAACCCCACGACCGACGTCTTCGAAAAGCGCGTCGCGGCGCTCGAAGGCGGCACCGGCGCCCTCGCCGTCGCTTCCGGCCAGACCGCCATCACCTATGCCTTGCTGGCCATCACGCGCCTCGGCGATGAAATCGTGGCGGGCAACAACCTCTACGGCGGCACCTACCAGCTCTTCCACCACACGTTCCCCAAGCTGGGCCGCACGGTCAAGTTCGTCGACTCGCGCGATCCGGCCGCCTTCCGCAAGGCCATCACCGCCAAGACCCGCGCGCTCTACGTCGAAACCGTCGGCAATCCCAAGCTCGACGTGCCCGACTTCGAGGCCGTCGCGAAGATCGCCCATGAAAACGGCATCCCGCTGGTGGTGGACAACACCGTCGGCGTCGGCCTGGTGAAGCCGTTCGACCACGGCGCGGACATCATCGCGTCGTCGGCCACCAAATACATCGGCGGCCACGGCACCTCCGTCGGCGGCGTCATCGTGGATTCGGGCAAGTTCCACTGGAACAACGGCAAGTTCCCGGAGTTCACGGAACCCGATCCGAGCTACCACGGGCTGAAGTACTGGGACGCGCTCGGCAACGTGCCGGGCATGGGCAACGTGGCCTTCATCCTGAAGATCCGCGTGACCCTGCTGCGCGACATCGGCGCGGCGCTGAGCCCCTTCAACGCGCACGAATTCCTGATCGGCCTCGAGACGCTGCCCCTGCGCCAGAAACGCCATTCGGAAAACGCGCTGGCCGTCGCCCGCTGGCTGCAGAAGCACCCCCTGGTGAGCTGGGTGGCCTATCCCGGCCTGGAAGGGGACCCCAGCTTCGCGAACGCGACGAAGTACCTGAAAAAGGGCTTCGGCGGACTCGTCGGCTTCGGCATCAAGGGCGGCCGGGCCGCCGGCAAGAAGTTCATCGACTCCGTGGAGCTGCTGTCGCATCTGGCGAACATCGGCGACGCCAAGAGCCTGGTGATCCATCCCGCCAGCACCACCCACCAGCAGCTCACCGCCGAAGAACAGGCCTCGACGGGCGTCACGGAGGACTATATCCGGCTGTCCGTCGGACTCGAAGACGTGGAGGACATCCAGGCCGACATCGACCAGGCCTTGAAGAAAGCGACCTCGTAAGAAGGACGGCGAGAGGGAGGCGCGGCCGCGGCGCAAAATCGGCCGCGCCGGCCTTGGCGCCGTCGATGCCATGAAGACGCGCCAATTGATCGTCCAGTGCGAAGGCGGCCTCCACCTGCGGGTGGCGGCCCAGATCGTCAAGGAGATGCAGCAGCATCTGTCGACGGTGCATCTCCATTGCGCGGGCTGCCCCCGCGCCAACGCCTGCTCCATCTTCGAGCTGCTCAAACTCGGCGCCTCGAAAGGCACCCCCCTCGAAATCGTCGCGGAAGGCCCCGACGAAGACGCCACCCTCCGCGCCCTCGCCGAAGTTTTCGGCGAAGGCGCCGGGATCTGACCCCTCTGCGGCAAATCGCAGCTCGCGGTAGGGCGGCCATCCCTCGCGAAAGCGTTGACTACGTACGAAACCCGCATGTCGTTCAGCCTTCAGGCTGAATTCCTGCGTGGAATCTCCATAATCGCGGCTTGCCCGCCGTCTATTCCACCGAAGCCCCGGCGGAGGCGAAAGCCTTGGCAGAGGCGGAGTTATTCATGCGTCGAAAAATTACGTAGCGTGGAAAACGTCGCCCCCGGCCCGGCCCGCGCCGGGGCGGCTACCGCTGGAGGCGCCGCGTCGCTCCCGACCGTTCGACGCGATGGTATATGGCTTCGAATAATTCGTCCTGTTTTGATTGCGGGTGAAGATAAATGGGGCTTCGCCAGAACCCTTTTCGATTGAGGATGATGCTCCGTTTCGATTTGTCGTTGCGCACGGAGGATATTTCCTCAAATCGGTATTCTTTCCGCATCTTCCCTTTTCGCCAGAGGATGACGGATGTTGCATTCACTTCGTATGTTACCCCGGCATGGTCCAGATAATAGGGGATGAAGAAGGCAAGCATTAGTAACAACAACAGACCAAAAGGAAAGATCATGGAGTGGGATTGACTCTGACCTGGGTTGAATAAGACGTCGGCCAGGCATCCGAATATTGCCACGAGCATGATTCCCGCCATGACCCGGTAGTGTGGTGCAGCATCGATTTTCATATTAATGATCGCAGAACGTCAGCGTTCAGGCTGGAGGCGCGATTTGGCGCTGGCGACGTTGACCAGATAGGCCGCATGGCGTCCATGTTCCGTAATCAGCACGGGGGCCGGATCTTCCCGGAGTTCCGCGATCAGGCGCGTGGCCTGCCGCTTCAGCGTGGTGACGAGTTCCGTTTTCATGGTGACACTATAGTATCACATAAAGCCTGGGGCCAAGGAATTCAACGTCAATGCATCTTGTGCATCGCACCCGATTATCCTTTTCCCCGCTGAACGATGGGTGAGGCGGGGCGGACGATCCCGCAAGCCGCGGCCGCCCCGCGGCACCCCCGGACTCTGCCCCGATCGCTTTGTCAAAAAACACTTGCCTCGTAGACGGCACGCTGCAACGCCTTGTTCGCCTCATGTATTCAACAGATCGTTTGCCGCTTGCTGTAGCCGGCCATCCAATGTCCATAACGGTGTATGGGATAACATACAGGTAGCCAATAAGTGAACATCCACGAGCCCAAGGCCTCGTCCAGATAGGCGGTGTTGCTCGATAAAAAAGAGTATTTCATCATCTGAAACGCGCTCAACGGCAGGGAGCGCGTGCAAGAGCGCTAGAAGTTCCTTTCTTCGCTTCAGATTGCCACAGGCCAGTTCTCCAATGACCATCGGATGGCAGGCAACCTCGTCTTTCAATAACAGTTCGCTGAGCACGTTATTGCCATTCCGCAAGTGGTCGACCCATACGGAAGTGTCGACGAGTGTCATTGCGGAATCCTGCGCCGGGGAATGGGCCGTAGTCCGCGCTCAGATTTGCCGAGGCGGGCAAGTCTTGCTGCGCTGGCGCGCGCAATAAGGGCTTCCAGCCCCATGTGGACGAGCGCGGTCTTCTCTTTGATGCCCGTCAAGGCCGAGGCTTTGGAAAGCACATCTTCTTTTATGATAATGGTTGTTCTCATGCGCATTAATATGCTATATGCATATGCATATGTCAAGGCGAACGTCAGCGTTCACCGGACGGCGCACTTTGTGCGACGTACGGTGCAACGCCTTGTTCGAGGTCTTTTTCATTTCGGTATCTTGGCGTAATCTAGTTGCTTCAGAAATGCGGGATCTAGCGCCTTTATCTCGGTAAATAGGATGTCCTGTTTCCATTCTTTTCCGATTAGCGGGGCGCGTTTTCGGAGGGCATAGGCGTTGCCGTCCGCCTGGCCGATGTACTCGCACCAGTAGAGGGAGTTCATATTCTGTAGGTCCGCCTGGAATTTCTCGGGTGTAACGCGATGTAGGCTGGAGCAGCCTGTAAGGGCCGCTGCGACGAGTAGTAAGTATATTGTTTTCATTCTCGTCCTCGAATGTCCACGCTCTCCCTCGCCTTGCCCGCCGCGGGCAAGGCGTAGGTGAGCAGCGTGTTGTTCGCAGTTTCGTTATGTCTGCTGTTATTCAACCTCTATGCGGTAGAAGAATGGACCGGCATTTGTTGCGGCAGATGTGTCTTGATACGTGTTCACCGGAGATGTTGCCAATATATGGCTCTTAATGGGCGAAAACCCTTGGTCGTTCACAAGGTCGGAGGCCCGGCTAATCCGGTAGAACTTGTTGGAGACCGAGCCCCACGTAAGCCTGAATCCGCCGGTTTCAGGATCAGTACCTAGCGATGCCATGTTCTCAACCAGAAGGAACGCAGATGGTTCTTGTGGATCGAGTCCAGCGATGAATGCTTGGAGCAGAGTGTTTACGCCGTTTGCTGCCATTGCGGAAGCATCAGCGGCGGTAGGGCCGCCGAAATATCGGTTTTCCCACCAGTCTGGAATGCCGTCCCCGTCGCTATCGAGCCACAGATTCACCGCAAACGATGCCGTGTTGTTGTTGGTCTCGATGTCAGGGACGATAGCGGCGTCATCGGCTTGGAGCGTGTAGAAGGCTTCCCCCTCCGGCTGTGTGCTGTCCGGCAAGTCCAGTGCCACTTGTGCCAGCAACCCAGGTTCAAGGGCGGGCACATCAACGGTCGCCAACGGCGCGCCAGACTGCCCTTGTCGTCGTAGGGCAAGCGTCGTATTCGTCGCGCCCGGTGCGCCGATGTTCTGGACTTGGGCTATCACTCGCAGACCGCCATTCGTTTCAGCCGTGGCCGCCACCATCGAAACCGAGAGATCCACCCCACATATATTCACGGCTTGGGTATTATTGTTGCCCGTAAATTCGGTGAATGCTTGGTCCGGATTTGCCACGGCATACAAAGTCCGATTCGTCGCCGGTTCCGGCACAACCCACACGGTGGACAGAATCGCGTTGGTCGCCGCACCCTCAAGCCAGCCAGACCAAGCAAGATTCGTGATCAACACCCCGCCGGAAGCGGGATTCCCCTCGTAGAAGGAAACCGCCGCATTGCTGACGGCAACATCGCCCACGTTCCGCAACATGGCGGACAGCGTCAGCGCGTCGCCGGGCAGGTAGTTAGCTCCCTCGACCATGAAACCGCCCGGCACGATTGCGACATCGGTAATCAGCCGACGAACCGCAACCGCCACATCTACCCGCCCTTGCTGGGGCACATTTGAGACAGTCACCGAGCCGCCGCCCTCAAGCTCAACGGTCTCATTCGTGATGATGATTTCAACCTTGTTGAAGGCGAAGTTGAGTTGCCCCGAACTATCCCACACCGGCGAGAAAGACCGCTCAAGAGGCGCGTCGTTGAAGAATGTCGCGTCCTTGCTCCATGTATCCGAATTGGGGTCATAAACGGAGTAGTGCGCATCGGAGCCGTTCGTTGTCATTTCCTGCCAGAGCAGAACCATGTTTCCTTGCGGGCCGTAAGTCATGGCGTAATCCGCAAACCCTGCGCTTGCGGAATCCGCACGGACCAAGCGCGCGTTTGTCGCAAGATTTATGGATGAAACGAGATTCGATGTGCTTTGCCAGACGAGATGAATCGCGCCTTGCGGCGAAACTGCGCATCGCACCGTCTTGTCCGGGATGATATTGCTTGTACTTCTCTTGGTGACGCCCCACACCCCGTTTGACCAAACCTTGGCATAAATCTCCTGGTCTGTGTCGTTCGTAAGCACGCCGTCGGCGTCGGTGGTCCACGCGTACACCGCACGGTTGCTGATGCCCGCGAAGCTCTGCGAAAGTCGGTATGCAAGATTGCTTACAACCACTTCGGGGACGGTCCATACATGGTCCGCCGCGCTCCATCGCGAGCAAAGAACAAAGTCGTTCTCCACCGCGCCCACGGTGCCGGTCCCCATAAGCAGGTTGGCTTCATTCTTTGTCCAGGCGACCAGCAAGTCGCCATTGGTCAGCGGCCCGGCCAAGAGGGGGCTGCCATCGTAGTAGGTGTTGGTGGTCAGAGCGGAAGGCACTGACCAAATCCCGGATGACCGATCCCAACGGGACCAGACAATTTCCATTTCCGCCGCCATCGCCGAAAGATTGGCGTTGGTGAAGTCTGGATCATTCACTTTTTGCCAGACGGCGACCGCATCGCCGTTGCCGTCAAACGCGACCTTCGGAGCGAAATCCGCTCGCGCGTCCGTCACAATGGAAGTCGATGCGCTCCAATCGGTACCGTCGAATCGTGACCAGCGGATATCGGCATATTGAAGGTCGTTTGAGTTTGCGTTATCCGCGACCCATAGCAGCATGAGTTCCTGACCATAGCCCGCAAGTGTCGGTTGCGAATAGGGGAAGGCATTTGTAATGATTGACAATTCCGCCTGCGCCAACTGCGGTGGATTCGCTCCTCCTTTGGACAACACCGCAACACCGCCCTTCTTAGAAGGTGCCTGCTTCATCAATCGGAACGCATCCAATGGGGAGAGTATTCCGCCGTTTGCGGAAAGAACTGATTTCGCGCGAACCGGCGCTGAAACCGGCGCGAAGCCTTCACCGCCCGACTTCAAGTAGTCGCGCTCTATCGTAGGCGATGAGCCACCTTTCGCTTGGTAAATCGTCCACCCGTCATAGCCGGGAATGGGTTCCCCCTTCGCCGATGACATAGCCCTCATCACACCTTGCGGGGAACGCTCGTAGATTGTGCCGTTTAGAATAAGGAACTTCTCGTCCATCTGCTTCATGCCGAAGACGACAAACTTAATCTTCATGTACAATTCGCCGGTGATTTCATCGATCCCGAAGGCCGGAGCTATCTCGGTTTTTACAGCCACAGCGCCGCCGACCCCGATTTCACCTTGCACGACGCCGAGATTCGGTTCGTACATGGCCTCAATGCCCGGCTTCAATGTGGCGTTTGCAGTGTCGAATTCCAGTGTTGGGAACTTGAACATTGCATCCAAACTTGCATTGAGCGTTCCGTATACCGTCACCTTTTGAATGCTGTTTATATCAATGCCAACCCCTTTCAGGAGATCAAGAATACGGATAATTTGCCCGCCTGGAACGTAATCGGAAAAATAGACGGCTAGAATTTCAAGGCGAACGCCAGCATCCATCTCAACGCCGATGCGTTCCAAGACAACTCCGCGTGTCTGCGAAGCAACACCTTCAGCCTTACCGCCAAACGCAAAGTCAACATCGACATTGCCTAAAAAGAACTTTGGAGCGTTTGGACGCCTGCCTCGTCGACCTACGGGACGGTCGTCCCATGTCCTGCCCGCAAAAATGCCCCATTCACCGCCAACCAAGTCATAATCAAATGCCAAATCGAAATTCAGGTCGGGACCGATGTTTCCAATAAACGGTATCTGTCTTACATCACTGGCGTTCATAAACGATCTTGGGACATTGAATTCCCAGCTTAACTTCGGATGGTTGCCCGGAATGAGGGTAAACGGCAGCATAAGGCCTTGATCGACAAGAAACAACGGCATCGGAATAATGGCGACATTCTGGATAAATGCGTCCGATAGTTGCCCCGTGCTATCTTCCGCCTGAACGGTCAGCCTATTGTCGCCAAGTGTGAAACTGCCTTGGAAGCCGAGGGCCATGTTTATGGCTGCTGTTGCTTGGTCAGAAGCCGTGTTGACAGCGGCATATTGCGGCGAGTTCCGTCCCCAGTAGAAATGGACCTTGCTTGGCGTCTGTCCGCGCCAGTCTATGGAAACCGTGTATTCATTCGCGAGGGATGCGCCAGATAGAAAAAGCCCGTCGTACTTCGCGCGAACCCCAGTGACAACAGGTTTGTTGCCGGATACGGAAGAAAGGTTGATATCCTTTGGCACTGACTGTATCCCGCCTGCCGGAGCCGGAATCGTGGAGGAATGAGTTGCGTATCCCAACATGCTCGCCGTGATGGTGTTTCCATTGGCCAAGATGACGTTTGAGAATGAGTAACTGCCGTCGCCCGCCGTACTGGTATTCTGCCCGGCCACGCTCACGCTTACACCGCTCAATCCCTGTCCGGTGGCCGCATGTCGCACTTTCCCGGCAACCGTTAAGCCGCCATGTAATCCGTGAATATCAACCGTAAACGGACCGGAAATGTTTGTGATCGTCGCACCTGCCGCTGTCGCAACCAGCCGAGCGCGATAATTATTGTTGAAGGTGTTCGCGGCCAGTTGAGCCCCGGCATTCCATTGAAGAGCCCGAGCCCCCGACGAGATTCCCGAACCATAATCCCCACTTAGGCTCCCTCCCTGCGGTGTGATACTCCAGGTGGAGCCGCCATTTGACGAGAACATAGCTGTTACTGTAGCAGTCCCGTCGTACGGAACCGTCATGGAATAGGTGACGTCGATTATTCCAGTTCCATCACTGCGCTGTCTTGCTGATAACACAGATATATTCGGCAGAGATCCACGCACAACTTCGGTCCATGAACTACCTATTCGAATTTCATCAAAGAAAGTATTACCTGGGGTCCCCGGAATGCCATTCAAACTGCCAACATTGAGGGCAATCCCATCGATAGTTGATATCAAGCCTGGAGCAACTTCGGTTGATACATCCCAAACGAGTGGCTCAATGAGAGGGGGAGAATATGGAGTTATAAATGCACTTGCGGAAAGCATGCGTGTGGAAAAGTCGTAGCAGCAAATAACTAGGTAATCGTTTCCAGGCCCCGCATACATATCATAGCCTGATGAATATCCATAGGTTCCATCTCCAACCCCAAGTCCAAGTTTTTGATCTGCTCCAGTAATTTCACCAAAGAAAGCTTTTTCCTGTCCGCCAGCCATCAACGAAAGCCCCGCCCATTTCCCTGGACCATAATACTGATAGTTCATGATGAAAGCCACATATATGCGGCCACTACTAAACGGACGTATTCGCCGTTCTGCAAGACTACGATAAAAATTGGTTATCACGGGCGGACATGTTCTAACCATATTACCTCTACTAGGAGGATAGCCGTCTATCCCTGGTAGACTTCCCTCCCATATTGTGAAGGCATCATCGGAATCGATCCATGAGGAAGACCAATATGAGCCACCTGATATGCCATGCAAATAACTTCCGGCACCATACACAAACGATTCCGTGATTACTTGGCCAATGGCCGATGATAATGGAAGAGCCAAAACTGCCAAGAAGGCCAAGTGTATATGTAACCGGTGTTGAATACTCATGATAATGGCCCCTTATACTTATTTCCTTGCGAACGTCACGGGTCAGCAAACCCGACACCTTGTGGCGGGTACGCTGGACCCACTTGTTCGACTCCTTTTATTCTTTGGCAAAGCCATAGCGTAATGAAAGATTGTGTTCCTTGTAAAGGCGCGAAAGATTTCCGTAGCTCCAGCCAGTTGGATATCCTTTATCTAGGTCGTCGTTTGGGGGTATGCGATACCCCGGAATATCTTCGCCTTGTTTCCATATAGCGAGAAGCTGTTTGTGAGCAACCTTGGCATTGCCGTTGTTAATTTTACACATTCCAATCCAGAAACGAATGAATGGATAAGTTAAATTGCCGGGCACAACAGGATACTTTGCCCGATTTATAAGAGATTGCCACTGGCGTGTCTTTTTATACGCATAGTATTTCCGCTTTAAAGTGCCAATACTCACGCCCATATCAGTCGCTACGCGTCCAAATGCGTCTGTAATGCGAGGCGTATTCTCCAACTTCTTGAAAGCGCTAACCCAGCGGAGAACATCGGTCTTGATAGGATAAGGCAAGGCGTCAAGTTCTTCCGTTTCCATCTTGTATCTCCTGTCGAACGTCACGGTTCAGGGGACGGCGAACTTGTGAGCCGTACCCTGGAACCGCTTGTTGGACGTCTTTTACCATGGATAATCAGGTCGTTCAGTATGAGGTTGCGAATGTGGATATATAATACGCTTGTTGCATTGTTGGCACGTATACACTGGTCCGGAACCGCACATATGTGGAGGAGGAAAATGGACGGCTATATTATCTACTTCCCAGCACCGAGGGCAATGCGGAACTTTGTCGTTTTCTGCATAGTAAAATGGAGACTCAAATTTCATTACTGGCGTCTTGTCATGGCGAATAATCGCCTCAAGTTCCATAATGCGTTTCTGAAGTTCGTGATTGAGTTCCTCGAGTTCCGCATATTCCAGTTCAAGTGCGGCTATCCGCTCTTGTTCAGGTGTAAGGAAACCTATCGGTTTTTTGGCCATAAGTTATTCTCCGTATTTTCGTCCAACGTCACGGGTCAGCGGACGGCGCACCTTGTGCGACGTACGCTGCACCCGATTGTTGGCTGTCTTTTCATTTGTCATTATCGTTGAACTCGCCCGTGTTTGTTGAGGAATCACCAACGACCATACTTCCCGTAGGTGTTTCCACATAAGTACCCCTGGGCAAGCGGGGCGAGGAGGTATTTACTACCTCTTTGGGTTCGGATTTCGGTACGCCCCACCATCCAAAAATAAGCCAAGGGCCGCCACCGACAAGCGTAGTCATTGCGTCGCGGGTTACGATCCACGGAAAGAACGGTGCCCACGCTGCCGCTTCGGAGTCGGAAGATACGCTAACGATCAGGGTGACCGGAAGACAGACAATAGCGACGGGGAAGCCAGCGATTTCACCAATAAATTCTCCCGTTTTCGCGGGATATCTGACAACCCCCTTTGGGTGTTCAATAAGCGTCTGATGTGTCGTAGCACATCCCCCGCATATAGCGCAGAGTAGGCAAAGGGCGATAATCCGTTTTCTGTACATTGTATTTTCAGCCAACGTCAGCGTTCTGGGGACGCGCCACATGTGGCGCGTACCCAGCAACGCCTTGAATCTCCTCAAAGCCCCTTTTAGGGAAGGCAGAGCCTCTCCTCGAAGGTG
>CAZECJ010000012.1:0-44606 GCA_964510645.1 uncultured Verrucomicrobiota bacterium
GCGCCAGCAGCCCCGCCACCCCGCCCGCGCCCAGATCCGGCTTCAAAATGCCGTAGGGACACGCCCGCAGGCACGCCCCGCATCGCGCGCACAGGCCCGCGAACTGGTCTTCCGGCCGCGCGCCCGGCGGCCGGATCGGTGGATTCCGGCCCGCCGCCGTCCGGCGCAACGCCAGCGCCACGGCCCCGCCCGCCGCGGCCCCGAGGAATTCGCGCCGGCTGAGATCGAGTCCGAAGGATTTTTCCGACGTCGTTTTTTTCCGACGCGCCGCCGTCCGCCGCAGCCGCGCCATGAGATCCTGCGCCGCGCCCAGCGGACACACCTTCTGGCACCACGCGTTCGGCGCGAACACGCTCAACAGCAGGATCAGCGGAAATCCAGCCGCCAGCGCGAACGAACTCCACGCCAAGGGCGCGCGCCACGCCGCGAAATAACCGTTGAAAAGCGCCAGAGGATCCAGCCAGATGAACAGCGGAACGCCGCATGCCGCGCCGCCGAGCAGAATCGCCAGCAGCACGCGACCCACGTTCGGCCAGCGCGCGAACCGGCCACGGGCGCGCGGATTCAGGCGGCCGGCAAATTCCGCCGCAAACCCCGTCGGGCACACATACCGGCAAAACCACCGGCTGCGGAAAACGGCAAGCGCCAGCACGGGTACGGCCAGCAACAGCCACGGCGTCGCCGCGCGCGCCGCCAGCGCGCCCAGCCATCCCTGCACCGGACTCGAACCCATGAACCCCCGCGCCGTTTCCGGCCACGGCAATAGCTGCAAGGCCAGCAGCGCCGCCGCCAGGAAACAGATTGCGCGAATCCAAAACCGCTTCATGTCTCGAGGTGCTGGACGTCGACCTTCGCGAGATCCCCGCAGCCAAGTCCCATGTCGTGGGCGATCTGGATGTACGGCACGTCGAACGGCTGCATGCCGAACAGCGTGGCCGCGTAGGCGTCCACCGCCACGGGATCGGTCCCGAACACGAGCTGGTTCGGCGTCTTGAGTTCGCCCGGTCCGCGCGGGCCGTTCGTCGTCATGATCCGCGTGGCATCCACGATCGTCAACTGGGCTTGGATCAAGGTGGCGAAATCGGCGACGCATTGATGCAGGCCGCTACGATGCCAGAAGCCGCGGTCGCGGACGGACCCCATCCAGTTTTTCAGGCCGAGCGTCAGCGTGGCGCCGCGATGGGTCTTGGCCACGGGCACGTTGATCAAGCAGCCGGTTTCGAGCACGTCGCGCGCCACGGCGACCTGCTTGAGGATTTTTCCGCGTGGCACGTCCACCTCGACAAAATCCTTTTCATCGTCCGGTTCGTAGAGCCGTCCGCCGGCGCTTTTCGCCGCGGCGGCGATGCCGCTCATCGCGAACGACCGCGCGGCGGGCGAACAGGGATTTTCCGGCAGGACGACTTCGGACGCCCCGGCGGCGAGGCAGGCGCGGATGCATTCCTCGACCAGCCGCGGATGCGTGTTGGCGCCCTGTTCCGGAGTGGAGGCCCAACCGGCATTGGGCTTGAGCGTCGCCTTCTGCCCCGGCTTCACGAACGCGCCCCAGCCGCCGACCGCGGCGATGCCGGCGGCCAGCATTTGGGGAACGTCCGTGCCGTGCGCGACGACGACGCGCGCGGCGGGCGCCGCGGCTTCGGCGAACAGGCGGCGGGGCGCGAAAGCCAAGGCGGCGGCGGTCGCCGCCGCCGTTTTCAGAAAATCGCGGCGGTGGATTTGCGGCATGGCGGCGTTCTTTCCGGGTTTATTCTTCGCGGCGGACGTCCGCGCCCAGCGCGCGCAGGCGCGCCTCGATGCGCTCGTAGCCGCGGTCGATCATCTCGGCCTGTTCGATGACGGTGGTGCCCTTGGCGCACAGCGCCGCGATGACCAGCGCCATGCCGGCGCGGATGTCGGGGCTCGTGATCAGCTGCGACCGCAGCTTGACGGGTCCGCTGACCACCACGCGGTGCGGATCGCATTGCACCAGCGTCGCGCCCATCTCCAGCAGGCGGTCCACGAAATACATCCGGCTCTCGAACAGCTTCTCGAAGAACAGCACCTCGCCGCGGGTCTGCGTCGCCAGCACCAGCGCCACGCTCAGCAGGTCCGACGGGATGGCGGGCCAGATGCCGTCTTCCATCTTGGGAATCGCGCCGCCCAGGTCTTTCCGTACGCGCAGCTCCTGCCGCGCCGGCAGGAAAAGTTTTCCGTTTTCAACCGTCCAGCGCACGCCCAGGCGGCCGAACGCGCGCTGCATCACCTTCAGCGTCGTCGCGTCGGGCAAGTCGGCCACGGCCAGCGCGCCGCCGGTGGCGGCCGCCGCCGCGAGAAAGCTGCCGATCTCGACGTAGTCCGGCCCCACGCGGTGCCGTGCGCCGCCGAGCTTTTTCACGCCATCGATCTCGATGCGGTTGGTGCCCAGCCCCGAAATCCGGGCCCCCATTTTGTTCAACAGCGCGCCTAAGTCCTGCACGTGCGGCTCGCAGGCGGCGTTGAGGATCATCGTGCGTCCCGGCGCGAGCGTCGCGGCCATCAGGATGTTTTCGGTGGCCGTCACGCTGGCCTCGTCCAACAGGATTTCCGCGCCGCGGAATTTTCGCCGCCGCAGGCGGAAGGCGTCGCCGGTCCACGCCAGACCGATGCCGAGCGCGTCCAGGCCTTCGAAATGCGTATCCAGCCGGCGGCGGCCGATCACGTCGCCGCCCGGCGCGAACAGCGTGGCGCTGCCGCGGCGCGCCGGCAGCGGTCCCGCCAGCAGGATCGAACCGCGCACCTTCGCGCAGAGCGCGCGGTCCAGCTCTGTTTTCCGCAATCCCCGCGCGCAGAGTTCGACGGCATGCCCCTTGCGCGCCACGGCCACGCCGAGGTCGGCCAGCAGCTTGAGCATGTTTTCGACGTCGAGGATGCGCGGCACGTTCTCCAGGCGGACCGGTTCGTCGGTCAGCACGCAAGCCGCCAGCATCGGCAGCGCGGCGTTCTTGTTGCCCAGCGGCCGAAAGGTCCCGCCGATCTTGTTTCCGCCCCGGATGACGAGCCGCGCCATGGTCCCTACTCCACCGTGACGCTCTTGGCCAGGTT
Organism: uncultured Verrucomicrobiota bacterium; assembly: GCA_964510645.1. Lineage (GTDB taxonomy): Bacteria > Verrucomicrobiota > Kiritimatiellia > CAIQIC01 > Lenti-01 > Lenti-01. The sequence continues at coordinate 3,061 of CAZECJ010000012.1, forward strand.
CCGCGGCTTGTCGATGTCCGCCCCGCGCGCCTTGGCGTTGTGGTAGGCGAACAGCTGCAGGGCGACGACGTTGATCAGCGGCGAGAATTCCTCGAGGGTGGCCGGCACCGGGATGACATCCTGCGCGAGGCCGGCGAGCGATTCGTCGCCTTCCGCGACGACGGCGATGATGCGGCCTTTGCGCGCCTCGACCTCCTTGAGGTTCGAGATCATCTTGTCGCGCACTTCGTCTTCCGTCGGCGTGCAGAGGCACACGACCGGCAGGAATTCGTTGATGAGCGCGATGGGCCCGTGCTTCATTTCGCCCGCCGCATAGCCTTCGGCGTGCTGGTAGGAGATTTCCTTGTTCTTGAGCGCGCCTTCGAGCGCGACCGGATAGTTGAAGCGGCGGCCCAGATAGAGGGCGTTGTAGCACTCGTAGTACTTCTGCGAAATCGCCCGGATGTCGTCCTCGCGGTCGAGCACGCGGTGGATGCCGTCGGGAATGCGCGCCAGTTCCGCCGTCAGTTCCCGCTCGCGCGCCGCGTCCAGCGTGCCGCGCAGCCGTCCGATCCGGATCGCCAGCAGGGCGAACGCCATCAGCTGCGCCGTGAAGGCCTTGGTCGAGGCCACGCCGATTTCCGGGCCGGCCTGCGTCAGCAGCGCCGCGTCGCTCTCGCGCAGCAGCGTGCTGCCCGGCACGTTGCAGATGCCGAGCACCTTGCAGCCCATTTCGCGCGCCAGCCGCACCGAGGCCAGGGTGTCCGCCGTTTCGCCGGACTGCGACACGGCGATCGCCAGCGTGTCCGGCGGCAGCCGCGGCCCGCGGTAGCGGAATTCGCTGCCCAGATCCGTCTCGGCGGGAATCCCCGTCCAGCGCTCGATCAGCAGGCGGCCGTACATGCCCGCGTAGTAGGCGGTGCCGCAGCTCAAAATCAGCACGCGCTGCGCGCTCCGGGCCTGCGCGGCGACCAGCGCCTCCGCCTCGCCCAGATCCACCGATCCGTCCTTGCGCACGTGCGCGTCCAGCAGCGTCCGCAGCACGCGCGGCTGCTCGTGGATTTCCTTGAGCATGAACGTCTCGAAACCCGCCCGTTCCGCCGCTTCCGCCTTCAGCGTGACGGCTTTGATTTCGGGTTGCACGGGCGTCCCGTCCAGCTTCGAAACGGTCACGCCGGACGGCCGCAGCTCGGCGACCTCGCCGTCGTTCAGGTAGATCACCTGCTTGACGCGGTTCAGGATGGCCGGCACGTCGCTGGCGATGAACTGTTCGCCGTCGCCCACGCCCACGATGAGCGGGCTGCCGCAGCGCGCGGCGTAGAGAGCGTCCGGCTCGTCGCGGAACACGACGCCCAGCGCGTAGGCGCCCCGGGCCGACCGCAGCGCCGCGCGAATTGCCTCGCCGCGGCTCGTTTTTCCGTCCTTCAGGATTTCCTCGATCAGGTGCGGAATCACCTCGGTATCGGTCTGCGAACGGAACACGTGGCCCTTGGACTCCAGCTCCGTCCGCAGGGCCAGATAGTTCTCGATGATGCCGTTGTGCACGACCGCGATGCGGCCCGCGCAGTCGAGATGCGGATGGGAATTGATTTCGGACGGTTCCCCGTGCGTGGCCCAGCGCGTATGCCCGATGCCCAACCCGCCGGCCAGCGGCGCCGCGTCGAGCGCGTCTTCCAGATTCGCGAGCCGCCCCACCCGCTTGCGGACCGCCAGCGCGCCGTCGGCCTGGCGCACGGCCACGCCGGCCGAGTCATAGCCCCGATATTCCAGCCGCTTCAGCCCTTCGATCAGCAGCGGAACGGCGTTCTTCGGCCCCACGTATCCCACGATGCCGCACATGTCACGTCCCTTTCGGCTTCGACTTCATCCCAAAATCGATAAAAGAAAAGGCCGGGACCGCGCAACGGTGTCCCGGCCTCGCCATTCAAAACGATTCCTTACGGGCCGACAACGTCCACGTTGGCTTCATCGTCTTGGGCCGGATTCATGTTGCCGCCAACCAACTGGGTTCCGCGCAACGAGAACGACGAGCCGCCCTTCAGCACCACGACCATGCCCACCTGACCGAACGGGGGCGTCGTCAGCAGTTCGACTTCGGTTTCCGCCGTGGGGAGCGTATCCACATCCGCATTCTTGGTGAAGATGAAAGGGGTGCCTTCCCGGGCGTTATCCAGCCCGCGGACCAATTTCCACGCATTGCCGGCGGGCGTCAGATCCTCCGGATCGGAACTCTTCACCCCGGTCAAGCCTTTGGCCGCAAAGAAGTCGCAGGAGACTTCCAAAACCTTTGTTTCCATTAAATTTTGGAAATAGTCCGTGGACGTGGCAAAGATTTCGCCCTCGCCTTCCAGCGGCGGCCAAGCCTGGACATTGCCGCCCATCACCGCGTCTTCCATCTGGCCGGCGAAGGCGGACTTATAGATGTTGGCGCCGTTGGAGACGGTTTGCGTCAGCGCCGCGTTGTTCAGGGCCTTGTTGACGGCCGGCACCAAGATGGCGGCCAGCATGGCGATGATGGCGATAACCACCAGCAGTTCGATCAGGGTGAAACCAAAGGCGTTGCGCTTCATGACTTTCTTGTCTCCTTAGTTAGACGACTCTTCCGGACATCATACGCTTTTGGGGCATTCCGTCAACCCCATCCTAACAAAAAACATATTCAACGGGCCAGCGCCCAAGCGGGAAAATACCCGTGGATCAACAGGGCGATGGTAATCCCGAGCAGGGCCCCGAGAAAGACCTCCAGCCGCGTGTGTCCGAGAAACTCCACCATTTTTTCCGGAGAGAACTTGTGGTCCCGGTAGAACTCTTCCGCCATCTGGTTCAGCAGCCGCGCCTGGACGCCGGCCGCGCGCCGCACGCTCTGGGCATCGATCATGATCAGCGCCAGCATCCCCATCGCGACCGCGAACACCGCCGAACCCATGCCCTCGCGCAAGCCTACCGACATCGCGCAAGCCGCCGCCGAGGCCGTATGCGAACTGGGCATCCCCCCCAGCCGGAACAGGAAGCCGTAATCGAATTTCTTTTCGCGGATGGCGAAGGTGAACAACTTGATGAATTGCGCCACCAGCCAACTGGCCACCGCCGCCACCAAGGTCGCATTATTGATGAAATCGCGGAACATCGTGCGTCCTTTATATGAAACCGCCCCCCCCCCTCGCAACCCAAAATCCACACCCGCCAATTTCCTTGCGCGCAGACCGGAATTTTGGTCTTCTCGCTACCAGAAGATCCCCCGGGAATGGATCATGGGTACATCCTCAAAAGAACTGGCTAGAAAATTGCGGAAATTGGCCGCAAAGCAGCACGGCTGCTTCACCGCCGCGCAAGCCATTGAAACCGGTTATGCCGACAGCGTCCACCTTTACCACGTGAAAAACGGCAAGTGGATCCGCGTTTTTAGGGGTATATACCGGTGTGCGGATGCCCCCGAAACCGCGGCCGCCCGCTGCATGGCCGCGCTGCTGTGGACCCGGGATAAATCCGGAAAAATCCAAGGTTTTCTGGCCATGGATACCGCCGCTGCGCTCCAAGCGGATGCCTTGACCGCCGAGCAGCCCATCCAAATCCTCGTTCCCCGGGGTTTCCGGCGGTCTTCCGATGTCCCCGAAGGCATCGAAATTTCGGTAGTTGATAAGAATAGTCATAAAACCTCAAAAATGATGGGCCTCCTTGTTCAAGAACAAGCCCAAACGCACTCCTCGATCCCGATAGCGCCCCCGCAAGACATGGATGCTCCGGATTACTTCGATTGGCTCGATTACCAAGCCGTTTTATGCGAAAAATCGATCTGAAGGTCCTCTGGAGCCTCTTTTTCGCTCTCTTTTTCGCTGCCGGCACCGCTTCGGCCCTGTATTTTCGGCTGGATGGCGACCGTCTCTGGCTGCAGGCCGAGCAAACGCCCTTGGTCGACGTCCTTGAGCAGTTTTCACGGGTCGGCGTGGGGGTCCGCCTCGATCCAAGCATCCAGTCCACCGTCACCGGCCTCATCCTTGGCCAGGATATCGACGAGGCCTTGGAAGCCTTGCTGGAAGGCTACGACTATCTGCTGACCTGGAAAATGTTGCGCGGCCCCCTCGGGCGCGTGCCGAAATTGAAGGAAATCCAGGTTTACGTGCCCGGTAGCGCGGCTTCTGCCCGCCCCATGCCTAAAAAATCGACGCGGTTCGACGCCACGCGGGGCGTCGCCGGAACGTCTCCGGAATTCGTGAAAGACGAATTGCTCGTCGGCACCCGCCCGGGCACGACCTACGCCCAGTTTCAAGGCCTCCTCGACCAAATCGGCGGCATGATCGTGGAGGCGGATGCCGCCACCGGCGTCTATCTCATCCGCTTCCCTACCGGCACCAACGTCGAGGCGCTTTTGCGGCAACTGGGCCGCAATCCGCTCATCGCCCACGCCGAACTGAATTACGTGACCCGCCTGCCCGGCGGTTTGTCGACCGGCTTCCCCTCCCTGCCCGCCGTTTCCCCGCCGGCCGATGGTTCCATCCCCGTCGCCGTCCTCGACAGCGGCCTCGATCCGAGCGCCGGGCTGGCGCCGCTCGTTTCCGCCGGCTGGGACGCCGTCGATCCCGAACGCAATCTCTCGGATCCCGACGGACACGGCACGCAAATGGCGTTTCTCGCTTCCGGCGTCCTGGCGGCGGATGGATTCTCCGCTTCCGGCGCGACGCTCCCGCTGGTCTCCGTCCGCGCCTTCGACGAGGACGGAAAGACGTCCAATTTCGCCCTCATGCAGGCCCTCGCCTACGCCGAAAAGGCCGGCGCCAAGGTCGTCAACATGAGCTGGGGCTCGGAAGTCGACAGCGAATTCATGCGCACCGCGATCCAGGTCGCCGCCCAGCAAGGCCTGATCCTCGTCGCCGCCGCCGGCAACGAGCCCACCGGCAACGCCGTCTATCCCGCCGCCTACTCCGACGTCATCGCCGTCGGCGGCGTCGGCGCCGATGGCCAGCCGTGGGCGAACTCCAACCACGGCGCGTTCGTCGATTTGTCGGCCCCGGCCTCCGCGACGCTTCCGTCCGGCTCCTACGTCGGCACGTCCATTTCTTCCGCCGCCGTCGCCAACGCGCTCGCCCAGTATCTGAACCAACGTCCCGGAACGACCGTCGCCGCCGCGCGCGCCGCCCTCGCCGCCGCCCTGTCCCCCGCGCCCGCGGGCGGCTACGGCGCCGGCGTCCTCGATGCCGCCGCCCTCCGGCGCCTGCTGAATCCCTGACCGGGCCCCTTGCCCTGATAACGCTTTCGCAAATTCGCAAAATGCCTGTTGTCCCCCTTTCGGCCGTCGTGATACAAATTCGTCGTCGTCCCTTCAGGAGAACCGAATGAGCACCGAACTGAACCCGCAGACTTTTCCGGATTTCATTGCTTCCGGCCTCGCGCTGGTGGATTTCTGGGCGCCGTGGTGCGGCCCCTGCCGCATGCAGATCCCCATCCTCGACCAGGTCGCCCAGAAAATGCCCGAGGTCAAGATCGGCAAGGTCAACGTGGACGACCATGGCGAGCTCGCCGCGCAGTTCGGCGTCAACACCATTCCCTATCTCGTGATTTTCAAGGACGGAAAAAAGGCGGCCGATTTCGTCGGCATGCGCCAGGCCAACGTCCTCGTCGACGCCCTCGCCGCCGCGAAGTAGCGCTCCCGTCCATGCCGCTCTTCGAATACATCTGCAAATCGTGCGGCGAAATCGCCGAGATTCTCGTGACCGGCGCGCACAAGCCCGCCTGTCCGCACTGCGGCTCGAAGAAGCTCGAAAAGCAGCTCTCCACGTTCAGCGCCCAAGTCGCGTCTTCTAAATCGTTTTCCCCTCCCCCCTGCGGAACCGGCAGCTGCCCCACGCGCGGCTGCGGCTGCGCCGGTGGCGGATGCCCCCACAGCCATTAAACCAGGAGCCCTCCCCATGAAAAACCCTCTCGCCGTTATCGCCATCGGGGGCAATTCCCTCATCTTGGACAGCAAGAAAATCACCGTGGTGGACCAGTATCGCGCGGCCAGCGAAACCTCCCACCACATCGCTGCGCTCGTCGCGGCCGGCTACCGCGTCGTCGTCACCCACGGCAACGGTCCGCAGGTCGGCTTCATCCTGCTGCGCTCCGACCTCGCCCGCAACGTGCTCCACGAGGTGCCCCTCGACAGCTGCGTCGCCGACACCCAAGGCGCCCTCGGCTACCAGATCGGCCAGACGCTCGCCAACGAGCTCCGCCACCAGAACATCCGGAAATCCATCGCCACCGTCGTCACCCAGGTCCTCGTCGACAAGAACGACAAGGCCTTCTCCAATCCCACCAAGCCCATCGGCTCCTTCTACACCGAGGCCGAAGCCCAGAAGCACAAGGCCGACAGCGGTTGGGTCCTCAAAGAAGACGCCGGCCGCGGCTGGCGCCGCGTCGTCGCCTCGCCCCAGCCGCTCCGGATCGTCGAAGAAGACACCATCCGCCTCCTGCTCGAACAGGACGTCGTCGTGATCGCCGTCGGCGGCGGCGGCATCCCCGTCCGCGAAAACGAAAAGGGCGACCTCGAAGGCTGCGCCGCCGTCATCGACAAGGATCTCGCCTCCTGCCTCCTCGCCAAGAACCTCCAAGCGGATCTCTTCATCATTTCCACCGGCGTCGACAAGGTCGCCGTCGATTTCAAGAAACCCACCCAGCGCGAACTCGACAAGCTCACCGTCGCCGAGGCCAAGAAGTATCTCGCCGAAGGCCAGTTCCCTGCCGGCAGCATGGGCCCCAAGATCGAAGCCGCCATCGACTTCCTCGAACACGGCGGCAAGGAAGTCATCATCACCCAGCCCCACCTCCTCGAAGCCGCCATCGCCGGCAAGAACGGCACGCACCTCGTCCCGTGAAATTCAGTTCCGCCCAGCTCGGCCGCGTCTTCATCCTCCGTCTGGAGGACGGCGAAATCGTCCACGAATGCATCGAACGGTTCGCCGCGGATCATGGGATCACCCATGCCTCGCTGACGATGCACGGCGGTGCCGACCAGGGCAGCGTCTTGGTGACCGGCCCGCGCGAGGCGCGCTGCCCGCCGCCCATCGCTCCGCAAATCGCGGTGCTGGACAACGTCCATGAAGTCGTCGGCAGCGGCACGATTTTCCCCGATGCGAACGGCACCCCCATCCTCCACGTCCATCTCGCCTGCGGACGCGGAGAGAAAACCGTCACCGGCTGCATCCGCACCGGCGTGAAGACCTGGCACGTGCTCGAAGTCGTCCTCGTCGAACTCCTCGGATCGACCGCCCGGCGCCTGCCCGATCCCGCCACCGGCTTCGAACTGCTCGTGCCATGAACACCTACGCCGTATTTTGCTTGGCCGTGATCGTCGTCGCCGCTCTCGTATTCTGGGCCTTCCGCCCCCGCAAGTGCAAGGAATGCGGCGGTACCGGCAAACGGATGATCCACGACGGCGCGGAATCGGATTTCCATTACTCCGAATGCGCCCGCTGCAAGGGCACCGGCTGGCAGGTCTAACGTCCCGCCCCATGAAAAAGAACCCCGCCTCCGAAAAGGCGGGGTCCAAAATGGTGAGACGGGCGGGGCTCGAACCCGCGACCACAAGCTTAAAAGGCTGGTGAAAGCCTGCGATTCATTGTGGTATTTAGGCGACTTGTATAAATCGTATCCTTTTCGGCTTGCTTTTTGACCCCCTTTTGCCGAAACTACGCCCAACCATGAAAGAGGGCGCAAGATGAAAAAGGGCCGCAAGGTATCCGGGCACCTGTTCAAACGGGATGGAATATGGTGGGTCCGCTGGCAGTACGGCGGCCAGCGGTTTGCGCGTTCCACGAAGGCAACCGCCAAGGGAGAGGCACGGGACAAGGCTGACGAAGTCCTGGCCCCCTTCAGGGCGCTGGAAGAGCGGGACGCCCTCGCCGCCGTCGTGGACCGGATGAACCATGCCGAGACGGCCGCGCAAGCCGCCGTGGACCTCGCCCACCGGATACCCCTGCGGGACGCCTGGAAGCTCCACCCCTACGTCCACAGCCAACCCCGGCGGACCAACGGCACGATCCGGGAACTGTCCCCGATGAACGTGGAACAGAACAAGCGCGACTGGCAGCAATTCCTGGACTGGATCGAAGAGAACCACAAGGCCCTGGAAGCCATGCAGGAAATCACTCCGGCCATCGCCAAGGGGTTTTCGGATTACCTGTTCAAGAAAAAGCGGGTGACGGCGGGACGCCACAACAAGCTGGTGACGACGTGCAACGTCATGTATCGGCTTGCGGGCGTCCCCTCCCCCTTTGCCAACGTGACGAAGTACCAGATCCCCGAGGCCGAACACCGGGAGCCCTTCACCGTCCAACAAGTCGAGGCGCTGCTGACGGCGGCGGCGGGCGAAATGCGCGGGCTGCTGGCGGTCCTTTACTTCACCGGACTGAGGGCGGGCGACGCGGTGCAACTGCGGCATGAGAACCGCAGAGACGGGAAAATCGTGGTGAGGACCGCCAAGACGAAGGCAACCGTTGACATCCTGGAGCATCCCCTGTTGGGAAAAATCCTGTCCGAAGCCTGCGGCGACAACCGAAGCGGCCTCTTGTTCCCGGAACTGGCGGCGCACTACAGGCGGGATCATACGGCCATCATCCACCGCTTCAACCGTCTCATGGACATCGCCCTCGGGGACGGATTCGAGCGGACGGAAGAGCGGACGGGCCGGGGCGTCAAGGCCATCGCCCGTTTCGGGATGCACTCGTTTCGGCACAGCCTCGCCACGCATTGCGCCCGGGCGGGCGTCCCCGTCGGGATCGTGCAAAAATGGCTGGGCCACGCCAGCGCGACGGTGACGCGGATTTATCAGCACTACTCTTCGGAAGATCAAAAGCAGATCGTCGCCGCCATCCCGAGGCTGGCCCTGCCTGGCATGGAGGGGGACATCATCGAAGCCAAAGCCGTAGCGCCGCCGCCCCTGGACCTCGCCGCCGTGCGCCGCCTGGTGAAAAGCCTGTCGAAAAAGAACGTGGAAGCCGTGCGCGCCGAACTGCTGGCGCTGCTGGGGGCGTAGCCGTGTTTTCCATCATCGCCAAGACGAACAAGGGCCACCGCTACTACTACCTCCGGGAGCAACGGCGGATCGGCGGCAAGGTGCGCCCGCGAGACTTCTACTTGGGGCGGATGGATGCCGATATTGTACCGGATGCCGTGATAGAAGCATTGCACGCGCAAGGGAAGTTTTCGGCCACGGTGGAGGGCATGGTTGACAAGGCCCGGCAAGACGCACAACGCCCACCCGCTTACCCTGGTGAAGTGCGCCCGATGTTCATGGAGGATTATGATCGGGGCCGCTTTGACAAAAGGCGCTATGGATGGATTCGACGGCGATTTATCCCACAGCGTCAAACCGTGGCCGTGGCCTTGGGGTGGTGGCGATTGATCGAAGAGGCGCGGGGAGCAAAGCGCAAGGCCACCCCAAAGGAAAGGCGCTGGATTGACGACGCGGGCCGGAAGGTGGCGGCACTGGAAAAAGCCCTGGAATCCAACAGGGCCACGGCCAAACGAAAGGCCACAGCCTTCTAATAGTTGTCCCTATATTGCCCCTTTCAAGTCAATAGTTGCCCCTACACTCCCGCCGCCTTACTCCAACATCCGCATTGACTTGCGCCGGATTCTCTCCGGCGCTTTCCAGTTTTCAACGCCCCTTTGCTTGAACGCTGGGCCGTAAGCAACAGCAACTAGGAGGCTGTTCTTATGGATACCAGACTCAAAGAGATGATGAAGAAAATGGGGGTCCGGCAAGTGGACCTCGCCCGCCTCGCCCGGATCGACGCCACGCGGATCAATCGCTATGTCACCGGGTGTGCGTTCCCCAACGAAAAGACGCTGGCGCGTCTCGCCCGCGCTCTCGGGTGCAAGCCCGCCGAACTGCAAGAGGTGGCCCAATGACCGCCCCACAGCGCGATGTGGCAACGATCACGGCCATGCTCAATTTGATCGAAACGCCGGACCTGAAAACGCGGATCGAAGCGGCCTTGAAGCATGAAGAGGCCGAAGCGTCCCGCGTCCTGACATCGGAACAGGCCGGGCGGGTGCTGGGCGTCTCGGGGCGCACGGTTTTCGGTTTCGCCAAGGCCGGACTGCTGCGGCGGGTGAAGTACCCGGGCCGGAAGATCGGTGGCGGGTTTCTGGAAGCGGACGTGCGCGCGCTGCTGGCCCGGTCCCTGGAAGGTGGTGCGGCATGACCCCCTCGAAAGAAAAAGCCCCACGCGCGAACGTGGGGCCAGCAACCGATAACGAGAAACCTACTCCAATGGCCGAAGGCGCAAGCGCGGATGCGTTGTCATGGGATGACACTATCGGGCACGATTCCACGCCAGCGCAAGACAAGCTGGAAAACACCCTGCGGCAATGTCCGCCCCCTGGTGGCGGTGTCCATGCCTGGATTCTATCATGCGCGAACATCGCCCGCATTGCCGGGGTGAGTGAAGCGGGCGCCGAAGGGCGCATTGCGGCGGCCATGACGCGCCCGCCCAAGTCCAACGAATTGCGCGGCGCCATACGCAAGGCGTACGATTCCCCGAACGCGCCAGCGGCCCCGCCAGCGCCCAAGGTTGCCGTTTCCCTTTTCGACGACGTGACGGACACCCGAGGCCGCCCCGAGCCCCTGCGGGCCATCCTGGACGGGATACGGGCCGGAAAGTGGCGCGCCCCGGTGGAAGCCGTGCGCGCGGCCCCAGGCCCGGCCAAAGATGCAGCCAAGAAAGCGCTGCCCGGATTCACCCCGGCAGGGGTTTTCACCGCGCGGAACAAGAGCGGCCTTGCCGTTCATTCCGGTTGCGTGGTGGTGGACCTGGACAACCTCCCCGGCCCCGAAGAGGCCGCCAAGGTGCGCGACACGCTGGCCCACGATCCGGCGACGGTGGCCGCGTTCATCTCCCCGAGCGGGTGCGGCGTCAAGGCGCTGGTGGCCGTGGAAACGTGCGCCGATGCCGCAGAGCATGAGGCGGCCTATGCCGAGATTGCGAAAGATTACGCCAAGCGCCACGGGCTGAACCTGGACACCAGCGGGAAAGACGTTTCGCGGCTGTGCTTTGTGAGTCACGATCCCGGCGCGTTCATCCGGCCCGGCCCCGCCGCGCCGTTTGCGTGGAAACCCCGTCCGAAGTCCGCAGACTTCCCGCAGATCGTATCCGCCGCCGAATTTGTCGCCGTCAATCGGCCAGCGCCCCCGCAAGTGATTCACGGCGTTTTGCGCGCCATGCAAACGGGGATGCTTTCGGCGTCTAGCAAGGTTGGGAAATCGTGGGCGCTGCTGACTGCTTCCCTGGCCGTTCCCATCGGCGGCCAATGGTTCGGATGGAAAACCACGCCGGGCCGGGTGCTGTACATCAATGGCGAGTTGCCCGAGTACGACCTTGAACAGCGGTTGCGAACGCTTGCGGAGGCTATGGGCTTGCCGGGTGTTCCCGATGGGCTTGACGTTTGGCACTTGCGCGGACACCCCATGAGTCTCGCCGGACTGATTCCGGGAGTGTTGACCCGTCAACGCCAGATAGGCGCACCGTATGCTCTTGTCATTCCCGACCCGCTCTACAAATTCAACCAGGGGCGAGACGAAATAGACAACACCGCCCAGGCCGCCACGGTGGAGGATTTGGGGCACCTTGCCGAGCGCAGCGGCGCGGCGGTCTTGGTCTGCCACCACTTTTCAAAGGGGAACCAGGCGGCGAAAGATCATCTTGACCGGGCGAGCGGCGCGGGAACGCTGGGCGGGCGCGGACCGGATACCGCCTTGACCCTGACGGCGCACAACGAGCCGGATTGCTACTCCCTAGAAGTCACCTGCCGGAGCTTCCCCAAGCCCGCCAAGAAAGTTGTGCGCTGGGAGTACCCGCTTTGGCGACTGGATGACACTCTGGACCCGGAGCGCCTTAAACAGCCAACGCCGGGGCGCGCTCCGAAATACACGCCGGAACAGATCGTGGAAGCGATGCCCGAAGGCGAGGTTTCGCACGGTGATTGGTTCAAGGCCGCCGCCGCCGCCGTTGGGATCGGAAAGACGCGGTTCAACGATATGGTGCGGATTGCCAAGGGGCGGCAACTTGTCTTTTCCGGGTTCGGGAAGTATTCCCGAACGGCGATAGCAGCCCCCGAACCTGACGCGACGGACGGGCCATGAGAACGGGGAAAATCAGTTCGGTCCGCTCTATAGGAATATCGAACCAATCGGACAAGACAAAGGCGGGAGGGATGGGGACTTGCGCCGCCCCATCCCCCCCCGCAAGGCCGCTTTGTCCGCCTTGTCCATTTTGGACTTATCGGACTTATCGGACTAAACGCACCAGAACGGCAAAGACTCCCCGCGCACCCCATAGGCACGCGCCGGGTATGGGCTTGCCTATTGAAAGGCTGGCGATAGTTATGAGCGCCACTTGCCAAGCAACCAACCGCGACGGGACACCCTGCCGAATGAAACCGAGCGCGGATGGATTTTGTTTTCAGCACTCCCCCGCCCGTGCCGACGAACGCGCCGCCGCTTGCCGCCGGGGGGGGCTGGCCCGTGCGCGGGCGATTGCCCGGGCCACGTTGAACGCCGCAGAGATCGGCGCGCTGGCGTTGCGGACGCCGGAAGAGTTGCGCGAACTGCTGGCCCGGACCATAGGGCACACGCTCACGGGCAAGCTGGATACCCGCATTGCCGCCACCGTGGGGACGCTGGCGGGCGTGCTGCTGAAAGCCCAAGAGAGCGGCGAGCTTGCCGAACGGCTGGCGGCGCTGGAAGCCCTGGCGCGGACTCGGGGGGCGGCATGAACCGCGCCGCACTATGCCGCCTAGAGCGCCGTTTAAGCCCCCATCCCGACGGCCTTAATCATGCCATCGTTTCCATGCTGGAAACGTCCGAGGGCTTGCGCTGCGATGCCTGCGGGCAGGTCCACGCAACCGACGCCGACGCCGAACGCGCCCACGGCGGGCCGGATGTGTTGATAGTGGTCGAAAGGATCGTGACGCCATGAACGCCCGCTCCCTTGCCCGATTGGAAGCCTTGTTGCGGCCCGTAGCCCGCGAATCGAATACCCTTGTTTTCGTCTATGCGGTCCCCGAGGGCTTCCGGTGCGGGGAGAATATCTTTGCCAGCCTTGAAGCCTACGCGGCGGCCACCCCCGAGCTATTCCGCGACGGCGACGAAACTTGCGTGGTGGTTGTGGACACCCCGGCCCGCCGGAATACGGATTTGATTTGGCGCAACGTCCGGCTGTACCGCGACGGGCGGGCGACATGGGGCCAGCGGCAGACGTTGGCCGCCACCGGAGAGGGCAAGCAATGATCGTCTTGACCCAAGCGCCTGACGGCAAGCTGTACGGCCCGGACGGCGTACAAATCCCCGCCACCCCCGACAACCCCGCCCTGCCTTCCCTGGTGGCCCGCCGCTACGGCCAAAGACGCTTCACGATCCGACCCGGCAGTCCCGGCGATGGAATGGAATCCAACCCGAAAGAGACACCATGAACACCCCCACCTTGACCGGCATTGATCGTGTCATTGCCGCCTTCCGCGCCAAGGCCCGCCGCCCGAATGAGAGCGGCCCCGCCTTGCAATCCCTGTTGAAACCCGACTTGGAAAACCGCGCCCCGCTGCAAGGGCCGTTGGTCCCGCTGGATGGGATCGGATACACGGAAGAAGAGTTTGAAGCCCTGCCGCATTAACCAACCAACCCCAAGGAACACCATGAAAGAACACGATCCGTTGACCCCCGCCACCCGCAAGCTGATGACCGATTTTTATGGGGCGCATCGCCAGCCCGGAAAGGTACAGGCCGCCCAAGAGGCCGAACGTGAGGCAATCCATACCGATGCGGCAAGCGGCAAGTTGACCGCCGCCGAAGTCCTGGCGCGCTGTGCCGACTTCCGGCAGCGGCGACTGCAAGGCGACATCGCGGAATTGACCGCCATCGAATCCGCGCCCGAGATCGGCAAGGCCATTGCGGCAGACGCGGCCATCGAAGAAGAGCGGCAGGGGAAACGCCGGGACGCCCGCGAGGCCGAACTTGCCGACTTGGCGAATAAACAGAAACTTTCACAGGCCCAGCTTTCCGCCCTGGTGGCGAACGATGAAGAGTGGAACGCCGCTTGCGTCGCCATCGAAGGAGCCCGCGAGCTGCGGCGGCAGGGTGTTCGCAATGCGGAATATGACCGCCGCGCCGACGAGCTGCGGCAGTCCATCCGCGAGCAAGTCAACCGCATGATGTTTTGAGGCGAGGGGCAGCGCGCGCCCTCTTTCACCCGGTCCCCACCGGGTGCGCGTCTGGGGTAGAGCGCGCCAACTATTCCGACCGAGTCCCCCGTCCGGTGCGCGCAACGGGCCTTTTCTCATTCGGAAAAAGGGATACAAAAGGGATACAGTAGAAAAACGGCCTTGTCGCCCTAAAGGCCCGCCCCCATTGATCGGGAAACCTGCTGTATCCCTTTTGTATCCTTTTCTCCCCCGTTTTTACCCCGAAAAGGCCCGAAAGAGGCCGAAGCGAACCCCGAGCCCGTAAATGGAGAAAACCCCGATTTTGTTCAATAAAATCGGGGTTTTCAAATGGTGAGACGGGCGGGGCTCGAACCCGCGACCACAAGCTTAAAAGGCTCGTGCTCTACCGACTGAGCTACCGTCCCACGATCTTCGGCCACTGGCGAAAATCTGCCGGCGGTTCTACGCTACTTCACCCGCCCCGCACAAGCAAAAACCCCGCCCATCCGCCGGGGACGCCAAGCGACCGCTTGGCTTGCCGGAGATTCAGTTGCCCCGCAGGCGGGGAATCTCGGCTCGGTCTTTTTCGCGCGAAAAGCACGCAAAGGGTCCCTTTCTCTCGACTCCCTTTTTCCGCCGCGCTATCCTTTCTTGGATCGTTGAGCGTCGCGGGACTCGTCTGGACACGCGAATGGCTCGGAGGACAAACGGGATGAAAAATCGAAACAGGCCCCCTGCGCTCATGCTGGCGTTTCTAACCATTCCTTCGCTCTGGATCGTGCTTGAAGGCGCGCAACACGAACCCTATGTGGCGCTGATCCAGTACGATGCCTTCACCCAAATCGGCGTGGCGTGTTCGCTCATCGCGGGTTGGATTCTCTTCGCCATCTGGTTGGCGTCTCAACTTCGCCGCCGGCAACTGTCCCCCGCCTGGGCGGCGGCGCTGCTCTGGGCCCTGATCATGCTCTTCTATTTGCAGGCAAGCCCCAGGGGGTATTTATCGGATCTGGCTCAATTTCACGGGGCAAAATGAAGCACCCCGCCGGCACAGAATGATTCCGTTCTCTCCATCCATCACATCCTGTTCATCCTGCTGATTCTTCTTCCGCCGCTTCTTCCGCTGGATTCCGCCTGCCCGCCGCTTCCGCTATTGCGGCTCCGCCCGTTTGGGTGTATCAAACCGCACACACATGCCCTTGCCGCATCCATCCGACACCATCGCCGCCATCGCCACCGCTCCGGGCGAAGGCGCCATCGCCATCGTCCGGCTTTCGGGCCCCGAGACCTATCCGATCGCCGACCGCATTTTCCGCGGGCCGTCCCCCCGCCCCTCCGCGCGAGCCCCCGGCACTTTCGCGCACGGGCAAATCGTCGCCCCCGCCTCCGGCGAAGTGCTCGACGACGCCCTTTTGCTGATTTTCCGCGCCCCGCACTCGTATACCGGCGAGGATTCCGTCGAAATCCAATGCCACGGCGGCTCGCAGGCCGCTCGGCGCATCCTCGAAACCCTTTTATCCGCCGGCGCGCGCCAAGCCGACCCCGGCGAATTCACCAAACGCGCCTTTTTGAACGGAAAACTCGACTTGACCCAGGCCGAAGCCGTTTTGGACCTCATCCATGCCCGGTCCGAACGCGCCGCGCGTCTCGCCACGGCCCAGCTCGAGGATGCCCTCGGACTCCGCATCCGCGCGCTCTACGATGCCTTGCTCGCCATTTCAGCCGATATCGAGGCCATGCTGGATTTTCCGGATGATGAACTGCCGCAATCGGTTCCGAATGAGATTGTGATCCGCTTGCAAACCGTTTCCGATGAAATCCAAACTCTGCTGGCCACCTGGCGCGAGGGCCACATCCTGCGCGACGGCGCCCGCATCGTCATCGCCGGCGCCCCCAATGTCGGCAAATCCACCCTGTTGAATCTTCTGGCCGGCCGCGATCGCGCCATCGTCTCCCCCCACCCCGGCACCACCCGCGACACCATCGAGGAAACCATCGCGCTCCGCGGTTATCCGCTGCAGCTCGTGGATACCGCCGGCCTGCGCGACGCGCCCTGCGAAATCGAGCAGGAAGGCATCCGCCGCACCCATCGCGCCTTGGCCGAGGCCGATTTGTGCGTTTGCGTCGTCGATGCCTCGCAACCGCTCTCCTCCGACGAACGCGCCTTTCTGCAGTCGCACGAACCCGGCAAACTGCTCGTTCTGCTCAATAAAATCGACCTGGGCACCCAAATTCAGCCCGAAAACTTTCCCGGAATCGATTGCATGACCGTTTCGCTTCAAAAATCGCCTCCAACCAGCCAAATTTCCGAAAATATCATCCATAAAGTGGTCCAAAGGCCCTCCGGAAGCGACCAAGAGCCCTTTGCGATCTCCGAACGGCATCGAAATGCGCTTCTGATTGCCATGGATGAGGTTAACCTATCGCAAAACCGCCTAAAAAGCGGTCTGGAAGCCGATTATTTGCCTGCGGCGACCCATGCGCGTGCCGCTTTGGATCAAATCGGCTACGTTTTCGGAAAAAACTGTACCGCGGACATGCTCGATGTCCTTTTTTCAAGGTTTTGTGTAGGTAAATAACACCTCATATTTTCCTGATTTCATTTTATCGTGAATATGTTCACATTAATGAATTTCCACCCCACCATCCCCTGTGAACTCCTTTGATGTCATTGTGATCGGCGCCGGCCATGCCGGCTGCGAGGCCGCGCTGGCCGCGGCCCGGCTGGGCGTCCGCACGGCCCTGGTCACGATGGATCCGCTGGCCGCCGCGCGGATGTCCTGCAACCCGTCCATCGGCGGAATCGCCAAATCGCACATGGTCTTCGAACTCGACGCCCTCGGCGGCGAGATGGCCTTGAACACCGATTGCACCGGAATCCAGTTCCGGGTGCTGAATCGCCGCAAAGGTCCGGCCGTCCGCGCCAACCGCGTCCAATGCGACAAACCGGCCTATTCCGCCCGCATGCACGCCGTCCTGCAAGCCCAGGTGAACCTGACGCTGCTCGAAGACCAAATCGAAGCCGTAAAAGTCCAAAATGACCGGATTTTAGGCGTTTTGGGCCGAAAATCGGGGTTTTTGGAGGCCAAAGCCGTCATTTTGACCGCCGGAACCTTCCTGCGCGGAAAAGTATTCATCGGGAAAACCGTCGTCAACGCCGGACGCCTGAACGAGCCTTCCGAGGACCGCCTGAGCCTCCAGCTCCAGGATCTGGGCTTCCGAATGGAGCGCCTCAAGACCGGAACCCCGCCTCGGTTGCACCAAGACAGCATCGACTATGACAAGATGCTGATCCAGCCGGGCGAAGAGCCGCCGCCGTTTTTTGGATGGCAATGCCGATCCGCCGGCCGAATGTTCCACGTGGAACAATCCGGATCCGGCGCCGATCCGACCGTCGGCCAATCCTCGAATGTTCCACGTGGAACGTTCCCGTTGCCGCCGTTCGCACCCTGGCTCCCGGGGTCCAACCAGATTCCGTGCTGGCTGACCCATACCAATGCCCGGACTATCGAGATCATCCAAGCGCATCTCCAAGACTCCGCGCTCTACGGCGGTCTGATCGAAGGAACCGGCGCCCGGTATTGTCCTTCCATCGAGGACAAGGTGGTGAAATTCACGGACCACGCCGACCACCATGTCTTCGTCGAGCCGGAGGGCAGGGGAGTGCCGGAGATGTATCCCAACGGCACCTCCAACAGCTTGCCGGTCGAGGTTCAGTTGGACATGATCCATTCCATCTCCGGCCTCGAGCGCGCGGAATTCCTGGCGCCGGGCTACGCCATCGAGTATGACTTCTTCGACCCCACCCAATTGACCCATAGCTTGGAAACCAAGCGGGTGGGGGGGCTCTATTTCGCGGGGCAGGTGAACGGCACGACGGGATATGAAGAGGCTGCCGCGCAAGGGTTTATGGCCGGCGCGAACGCAGCTCTGCATCTAATTGGGCGAGAACGGGTTGTAATGAAGCGCCACGAAGGATACATCGGCGTTTTGATCGACGATCTGGTGACGAAAGGCACGAACGAGCCGTACCGGATGTTTACCTCGCGGGCGGAGCATCGGCTGATCTTGCGACAGGACAATGCCATCTTCCGGATGGCACGGCACGCGGAACATCTGGGCATCGTGCCGGACGATCGCCTGCGCGAGGTCCGGAACATGGAAAAAGCCGTCGCCCAGGAAATCGACCATCTGAACCGCAGCCATTTCGAAGGCGTCTCCTTGGCGCAATGGCTCAAGCGGCCCGAGGTAGATTATGCGACGATGCCGAAACGCAAGGAACATCTGCCGCCCGAGGTGGTAGAGCAGGTGGAATTCGAATTGAAGTACGAGGGCTACGTCGCCCGCGAGCGGCGGCAGATCGAAAAAGCGGAGCAAGTGGCCCGGCAGCGGATCCCGGCGGACTTCGACTACCACGCCATCCTCGCCCTGCGTTACGAATCCCGCGAAAAGCTCTCCGCCATCCGGCCGACGGATCTCGGCCAGGCCGCGCGCATTTCCGGCGTCACCCCGGCCGACATCTCGATTTTATCCGTCTGGCTGAAAAAGGGCGGAAATTGAATCGTTGCTGATTTCGATTTTCCTCATGCGGCTCCGCTGGGTATTGTTTTATAAAACAATACCCATTTCTGTGGGGCTGAATCCCGCAAAACCGCCGGAATTCTTCAGCGTGCCAGCAGCGCCAGCGCCGTCTGGGCGACGGGGCCACCCGCATCGGCCCAGCGAGCCGGAAAGGAATCGGGACGGGCCAAATGGGCGTTCAACTTGGCCATTTGGAAGGAATCGGGCAATTGCGCCCGCGCGCGCTCGGCCGCCGCCTGCCATGCCGGTTCGGCGCCAGGCAACCTTGCCGCCGCTTGCAAAGCCATGCCGGCCAAATAACGGGTGAAGTCCGCGCCGGAAAAATCCGCGCCGTATTTTCCGTCATTTCCCTGTTGCGCTATGAGATAGGAAATTCCATCGCGAATGGCCTGCGCCTGCGGTCCGCCCAGCGGCGCCATTTCGGTCGGCATCAATGCCAGCAGAGCCAGCGCCGTCACGCTTATGTCGTAGCGTGCGCGCAACTGCCGATCGTCCGCGGACCACCCGCCATCGGCGCGTTGGGCAGCCATGAGGATTTCAACCGGCGAGGGGCCTTGCGCCACCGGCGCGGGCGCGCGCAGCCACCAGAAACTCGCGCCGCTCAGCACGACCAGCGCCGCCGCCGCGCGCCACAAGACGTCCGCCCAACCCAACGACCCCGCGACCGGCCGCCGGACCCGCGCCAACGTGTGCTCGGTGAAGTCCTCGGACGGTTCCGGCGCGGCCTGCGCGCGCAACCGCGCAACCACGTCGGCGAAACGCGGATCCTGTACGGGGTCAGTCATGGTCTTCACGGAACGTCTCCTGCAAGGTGGCCAGGGCATTGAATACGCGCGATTTGACGGTGCCGACCGGAATGCGGAGGATCTCGGCGATTTCGTCGTAGGCCAAGCCCTGGTGCACGGCCAGCACGAGCACCTCGCGCAGCTTGGGCGAAAGCTTTTCCAGCGCGGCCTGCACGTCGAGGTTCCGGCGGAGCCGGCCGATGCCGCCATCGGTGGAAACGGGGATTTCTTCGCGGTAGCGGTCGGTAAACAGCTTGAACCGGATCTGCCTCCGCACGAAATCCAGCCACGCGTGCCGGGCCAGCACGTAGAGGAAGGTCGTGAACTTCGCCGAAGGCTTGTATTTTTTCCGATAGTTCCATAGCCGGACGAACGTCTCCTGCGCGAGATCTTCGCCATGGTGGGAAGCGCCCATGCGGGCGAAATAGTTCAATACGGGGCGCCGGTGCCGCTCCACCAGAACGCGAAAGGCGTCTTCGCGGTCCTCGCGCACCTGCGCCATGAGGGCGAAATCGTCGGTTTCGGGCTGGACGGAATCGGACATGAAGAGGCATTCTTGGACCAGTTCCGCATAAAAGAAAAGCCTTTTGGCGAACGGCTTTCGCGGCGGAAAATCGGCGTGAACCGGCTGCGCCGGAGCGGCGCTTATATAGAATTGAAACTCGAATTCCGGAAAGGAAACGCGACATGAAAAAGAGTTGGATCGGAATCGTGGCGGGGGCCTTGTGCGCGCATGCGGCGACGGCGGCGCTGCCAGCGGAGCTGGAAGGGGAGGCGCGCGCGGCGCTGGCCAAAGGCGCGGCATGGCTGGCGGCGCAACAGCAGGCGGACGGCCACTGGGCCATCGCGGATTCGCCCGCGCTGACGGGCCTTTCGATGTGGGCGCTGCAGAAGACCGATCCGGCGGCCTACCAAGCCGCGATCAACCGCGCGCTGGTATTCGTGCTGACCAGCGTGCAGGAGGACGGTTCGATCTGGCGGCAGCCGGCGATGCAGCGAAAGGGCGGGGGCCTCGCGAACTACAACACGGCGGTGTGCATGACGGCGCTGCACGCGCTGGGCCGGCCCGAACTGGTGCCGGTCGTGCAGAACGCGCGCACCTATCTCGCGAAGATGCAGTACCTCGACGGCGGTTCCTACGGCGGCGGCATGGGTTACGACGCCGACCAGGGGAGGCCCTACACGGATCTTTCCAATTCCTACATGGCCTACGAAGCGATGCGCCTGACGCAGGACGTCGAAGATCTGCGCGCGGCCGGCGAGCCCAAGGCCGATCTCGACTGGAAAGCCGCGCAGGAATTTTTGGCGCAGGTGCAGAACCTCAAGGGCGTGAACACGAATTCGTACGCCAGCGACAGCGCGGACGACCAGGGCGGATTCGCCTACACGCCGGGCGCGGGCGCCTCGACCACCAATGCCGACGGCAAGGTGACGCTGCGCTCCTACGGCAGCATGACCTACGCGGGCCTGCTCGCGCTGATCTACGCGCAGGTGGATGCGCAGGACGTGCGCGTGCAGTCCGCGAAGGACTGGGCCGCCCGCCATTGGTCGCTCGACGAAAATCCCGGCATGGGCGACGAAGGCCTGTATTATTTCTTCAACGTGCTGGCGAAAAGTCTCGCCGCCGCGGGCGATGAGACGCTGACGCTGCCCGACGGGCGCACGGTGGTCTGGCGCGAGGAAGTCGCGCGCAAGCTGATCGCGCTGCAGAAGCCGGACGGATTCTGGGTCAATGAAAACAACCGCTGGTGGGAAGCCGATCCGAACCTCGTGACGGCCTACACGCTGCTGGCGCTGGCCACCGCGCTGGAATAGACCCGCGCCCCCGAAGCGGGGAATCGCGGCTCGTTGCCGGAAACGCCGGTCGCTTCCGACGGCGCCGGCGGGTGGCTGCGGGCCCAAGCCTCAGCGCTTGAACTGGCCGAGGAAATCTTCGAATTCGGCGTTGCCGGCGGCCCCGGGGGTGAACCAAGATTGGTCGTTGTGGCCGCCGGAAAGCAGGACGAAGGTCTTGGGACCCGCGGCGGCGGCGTGGAGCAGGCGGCCGCTCTGGAAGGGAACGGTTTCATCGGTGGTGCTGTGGCCAAACAGCTTCGGCAAGCCCGGCAACGCGGCGGCTTTGGCGGTGGAATCGTAGGAAACGGAAAGAACGCGATCAAGAGGGAGATCCGGATACCGGCGGCGGGCAAGATCGGCGGCGGAGAGGAATCCGCCTTGGACGATCAAGGCGGCGGCGGGACGCTCCTGCGCCAGCTGGATGGCGACGGCAGCGCCCAGGGAATGGCCGTAGAGCACGATGGGCAGCTTGGCGCTCATGGCCTGAGCCGCATCGAAAGCGGCGCGCGCATCCAGGTAGATTCCCTTTTCGGCAGGACGTCCGCCGCTTTTGCCGTAGCCGCGGTAATCCCACAGCAGCAGGTTGAAGCCGCGCCGGTAGAATTCGGGCGCGACGTGCGCGGCGGTGCCGACGTTGCCGGAATTCCCGTGGCAATAAACCACGGTGCCGCGCGGCAGGTTGGCCGGAATCCACCAGCCGCTGAGCGGCGTGCCGTCGGAAGCGCTGAATTGCACTTCCTGGTAGCGAAGCTGGAATTGGGAGGGCGTGATCGCGACGTCGGGAGAGGGATGGTAGAGCTGGTTGCGTTCGAATCGGCGCAGGGCGATCCAGCCGGACGCCGCCACGACCGCCGCGAATATCAGGATGGAAAGGAAAACCTTCTTCATCCCGGCAATGTTTCCAGTTTTTTGGGGAAACTAGCGAGGATTTTATGTCCGGTGCGCGTGACGACAATGGTATCTTCGATGCGCACGCCGCCGATGCCCGGGTAATAGAGGCCGGGCTCGACGGTCACGACGTTGCCCGCGGAAAGGCGGCCGGGTTCGTTGCGCAGGCCAGGCGATTCATGGACGTCGAGGCCGACGCCGTGGCCGACGCTGTGGATGAATCCGCATTCCTTGCCGGGCGGGGAGAGCTTCGTTTCGAAACCGGCCTTCCGGAAACAGTCTTCGACGGCCATCTGCACGGCGCGCGATTCGACGCCGGGGCGCACCATGGAAAGCGCGAGCTTCTGCGCGGCGAGCACGGCGCGGTGCATCCGGCGGATCGGTTCGGAGGCCCGGCCGCGCACGACCGTGCGCGTGACGTCGCCCCAGTAGCCCGTGGTTTTGTCGCGCGGGAATATATCGATGACGATCGGGACGCCCGCGCGAAGCGGGCCGGAACCGACGTCGTGCGGCCGCGCGCCCTGCGAACCGACGGCGACGATGGTGCCGTCGGCCGTGCAGCCGCGGTCCAGCAGCGTGCGCTCGATGAGATCCTTGAGACCTTCCGACGTGAGGATTGTTCCGCCGCGCTTCAGAATGCCGGACGGGGCAACGCTCGCTTCGCGGATGGCGCGGACCGCGGCGCGCAGCGCGGCGACGGCGGCGCGCTGCGATTTCGCGATGCAGGCGATTTCGCACGGCGATTTGACGGCGCGCTGCGGAAACGCAGGTCCGTCGGCGAGGCACACCTTCACGCCGCCGCGCTCCAGGGCGCGCGCGACGCCGAGCGGGAAATACGGCCCCGCCTGCACCGCGCGAAAACCGAGTTGCCGCACGAGCGCGAGCATCTGGTCGCTCAGCGTGCGGCGGCGCGGAACGGCATCCGCAAACAATTCGGCGGGCGTGTGGAGAAGGGCGGAAGGGCAGGATTTCCGGGCCCGCGCGGCTTCCAGCGCGGAGACCAGCAAATGCAGGCGGGAATCGTCGACCAGGAGGCCAAACGGGTCGGTGGCGACGAGCCCGGTGGCATAGCGAACGTCGTTTTCCTCCAAGCCTGTGGCCATCATAATGCGGGGAACTGTTGATTTCTTCATGTTTTACGGGCTTTTCGGACAGGACGGAGCTCTGAATGGGCGGAGTTTCAACGGATTTCGATGACTTTTCAATCCCAAAATGCCCTGTCAATGGGGAGGAATGGCAAACCCTGAACAATTTCATAGGCTACATTATATGGGCATCTAAATCATATCATGACCCATATGACGTGGGGTAAAAGAATATTTCCGAAAAGCATCCGGATGGTGCTTGTCCGCCCGGCCATCGAAAACTATGGTCGGAGCCGTTTTCGGGCCTGAGGGCGGAAACCGGATTGTGAACAAGCTGTGAATAAGTGGCCCAAAGGCCCATCCTGCCGAGTCCAAAATGGGGCGCGGCGGGCGGGAAAAAGCGGGCGAAATTTGGATTGTGCGGGTCCGGTGGCCGTGAGAGACTGGCGGGCCGAGGCAGGAAGAGGCAATTTTCGTGGAAGCGACCAAGGCAAAACAGATCTGGGCGAAGGCATGCGAATACCTTTCGTCGGCGATTTCGGTGGACATCTATAACCGCTGGATCGGGGTGATCGAGGCGATCGGGGACGAAACGCCCGGGCAGTTGACGTTGACGGTTCCGAACGGATTCTACCAAGACTGGCTCGAAGAGCATTATCTGCCGATGATCCGGAAGGCGCTGGGCGCTTCCGGTTTCGAGAACGTGGGGATCGCCTTCATGGTGGACGGCAGCCGTCCGGCCCCGGAAGCAGTGCCCGGCCCGCTGCCGGAAGAGAAAGAAACCCAGAAGCGGCGGACGGCCAAGACGACCTGCAACGTGGGCGGGGTGCTGAATCCGCGGCACACGTTCGACAATTTCGTGGTGGGGCCGTCGAACACCTTTGCGCACGCGGCGGCGCTGGCGGTGGTGGAGGCGCCGGGACGCGCCTACAATCCGTTGTTCATCCACGGCGGCACGGGGTTGGGCAAGACGCACCTGATCCAGGCCATGGGGCAGGCGCTGTTGAAGCGGGGGAAGGGCACGGTGTGCTACACCTCCTGCGAGGCGTTCACGAACGAGTTCATCCAGGCGGTGCAGCAGCACGAGCTGGCCGGGTTCCGGAAGAAATACCGCCACATCGACCTCCTGCTGATCGACGACATCCATTTCCTGGCGGGCAAAGAGGGCACGCAGGAAGAATTTTTCCACACCTTCAATTCGCTCTACGAAAACCAAAAGCAGATCGTCATGACGAGCGACCGGCCGGTGAGCGAGATCGGGAACCTGCAGAAGCGGCTCGTGTCGCGGTTCGAATGGGGCCTGGTGACGGAGATGGAGATGGCCGACCTCGAGACCCGGGTGGCCATTTTGCGGCGGAAACGCGAGCAGATGGGCATCCAGTTGCCGGACGACTCCGTGTTTTTCATCGCCGAACACGTGCGTTCGAACATCCGGAAGCTGGAAGGTTCGCTGCTGCGGGCGGCGTCGTACGCCTCGCTGACGCGCAAGCCGCTGACGACGGAAGCGCTGGAATATCTGCTGCGGGACACGATCGAGCAGGAAAACCAGACGGCGCTGACGATCGAAGGGATCCAGCGGATGGTGGCGGAATACTACGACATCCGGCTCGGGGACATGACGAGCAAACAACGGCCCAACAACATCGCTTTTCCGCGGCAGGTGGCCATGTATCTGTGCCGGGAGATGACGGAGCAATCGCTGCCGGCGATCGGGAACGCCTTTGGCCGGAACCACGCGACGGTGCTGCATGCGCACCGCTCGGTGGGCGGGAAGATGAAGCTGGACGCCGGACTGCGCCAGACCGTCCTGTCGCTCCAGCAACGCCTCGGCGGCGTGGCGGCCCCCTCTTGAAATGGCGCGGCGCAGTGCCTCAGCGGATACCATGGGCGACGGAAAGCGGGAATCGAAGGGCTGTGGACAACCCGGTAGGAACTCGGGGAGGACCTGTGCACAAGCCGGCTCCGCTGTGGACAACCGGAAGTTGTCGCGGTTGGGCACAGGGGGAGGGGGTCGGTTCTCGACAGGCCCGAAGGGGTCGGAAGGCCCGTCTGGCCTATTCTTTTCTTGATGTACACAGTGTCCACAGGACATACTGATAAGACTGGATCTAGATTCTATCTTAAAGAATAACAGCCACCCGGAGGCGGAATGAAAATCAAAGTGAACAAAGAGGCGATGATCGAATGCCTCCAAAAAGTCCAGTCCGTGATCAATCCCCGGAACGCCCTGCCCGTTCTTTCCAACGTGCTGATGAAGGCCCAGGATGGCAAGCTGGAGCTGACCGCCACCGACATGTCCCTGACCGTGCGCGCGACCCTGGAGGCCGAAGTGATGGAGCCGGGCGTCACGACCTTGCCGGCCAAGCGGATTTTCGGCGTCTTCCGCGAATTGAGCGTCGAAGAGGCGGAGCTGGACGTCAGCGAGCAGAACATCGCCTCCATCCAGGCCGGCAGTTCGTATTTCCGGATCCACGGCATTTCCGAAGCGGACTATCCGAATCTGCCGGAAATGGCCGATCCCCAAACCTATTCCATCGACCAGGCGGCGTTCCGGAACATGCTGAAACTGACCTCCTATGCGGCGTCGGTGGATGCGAACCGCCCGCTGCTGAACGGCGTGCTCCTGAGCTTCAAGGGCGGCAAGCTGAGCGTGGTGGCGACGGACAGCCGCCGGCTCGCCTTGGTGGAGCACGAGGTCGAGTTCCCGGCGGATGCCGGGATGGATCTGATCGTCCCTCTCAAGACCGTGGAAGAACTGATCCGGACCCTGGGCGAGTCGGGTCCCTTGAAGATTTTGGCGACCCCCAAGCAGATCGCATTCGAATTCGACCGCATCTTGATCGTCTCGAAGCTGGTGGAAGGCACCTATCCGAACTTCCGCCAAGTGATTCCGCAATCGAACGGCGACCGGGTTTCCATGGAGCGCGAGACGCTCCTGACGGGCGTGCGGCGCACGTCCCAGCTGGTGATCGACGCGGTCTCGGGGGTGAAGCTGACTTTCACCAAGAACCGCCTGGAGATTCTCGCGACGGCGCCGGAGATCGGCGAGGCGCGCGAAACGATGGACGTGAAATACAACGGGCCGGACATCGGGATTTCGTTCAATCCGGCGTTTTTGATGGATCCGCTGAAGGCGCTGACGACGGACGAGGTATATCTGGATCTGACGGACGACACGAGTCCGGGCGTGATGCGCTCTTCGATCAGCTTCGTCTACGTCCTGATGCCCATCCGGGTGAGCTGACCGCGGTCGAGCGGCAGGGAATCGTGACGACATGTCCAGAGGCTTTACAAGCCGCCACCGCAAGGGGCGGCTTTTGCGATTTGGTTGCCCGACTAGGATTTGAACCTAGACAAACAGCTCCAGAGGCTGCTGTGCTACCGTTACACCATCGGGCAAAAGGAACAGAAACGCGGGAGAAGGTACTTTTTTTGGGCATGATGTCAAGCCTTGCCGCCGGTTTCGGCCGGAAATGAACGGAACATGAGCGATTTCCAAAAGGACAACGTCGCGCTGATGTGCGACATCGGCGAGCTGGTCGGCTTGTTCGATTTCGAGGCGGGGCTCGATGCGTTTCTGGCGAAAGCGGTATCCACCGTGGCGTGGCACATGCGGGCGGCCGTCTGCTCGATTTTCCTGTATGAATCCGACACGCAGGAATTGGTCTTGCGCGCCAACCAGGGTCTGAATCCGGAGCTGGTCGGCCGGTTGCGGCTGAAGATCGGCGAAGGCGTCACCGGCATGACCCTCAAGGAAATGCGGCCCATCTGCGAGGCGCGCGCCACGGACAATCCCCACTACAAGCACGTCCCCGGCAGCCACGAGGAGCGGTTCGTCTCGTTTCTGGCGGTGCCCATCCTTCGCAAGATGAATCCGGTCGGCGTGATCGCCGTGCAGGATCCGCAGTGGAATTATTTCACCCCGAACGACGTCCAGGCCCTGCAGGTCATCTCGTCCCAGTTGGCCGGCGTGATCGAGAACGCCCATTTGCTCCTGAAAATCCGCGGAACGGAGCAGGAAGCGCCGGCGGCGGCGAGCGCCGCGTCGGACACCGATTTCGGTCCCGGAACCCATTGCGTGCGAGGCCAAGGCGCTTCCAACGTGGTGGGAATGGGGCTCTCCACGCGCATCGGGCATTATTTGTTCCACGAGAAAGAGGGGGCGTCGTGTCCCCTGGGACTCACGGAGGCGGATTTCGACCGGGCCTTGGCCCTGACGGAACGGCAGCTGCTGGACCTGCAGCGGCGGCTGGAAGACAAGATCCACGATGCGGCCTCCATGATTTTCGGGGCGCACGTGCTGATGCTGAAGGACGACGCGTTTTCCGGGGAAATCCGCGCGAAGATCCGCGCCGGCAAGAATCCCTGGATCGCGATTTTGGACGAAGTGCGGCGCTATGCGGATCTGTTCTCGCACAGCCCCAATCCCTCCCTGCGCGAGAAAGTGCTCGACGTGGAGGATCTCGGCCACCGGCTGCTCCACAACCTGTCGGCTCCGGCGCTCGAAAGCACGAGCCCGGATTACACGGGCCAGATCATCATCGCCGAAGAACTCCTTCCGTCGGACATCCTGAAGCTGTCGGCGGAAGGGGCGGCGGGCCTCGTGCTGCTGGAGGGCGGCCAGCATTCCCACGTGGCGATCTTGGCGAAGGCGCTCCAGATCCCCCTGGTGATCGCCTCGGACCGTCGCCTGATGAATCTGCCGGAAAAGACGCCGCTGCTGCTGGACGCGAAGGACGGGCAGATCGTCGTCCGGCCGGGACCCGAGGCCATCCAGACGATGAAGGACATCATCCGCTCGCTGGCCGAGTCGGAGCGGCTGGCCGGGCAGGTCAAGCCGGACACGCGCACGAAGGACGGGACGGAGATCCAGCTTCTCGCAAACCTGAATCTGGTGAGCGAGCTGGACGTGGCTATGCACGTGAAGGCCAAGGGCATCGGGCTGTACCGCACGGAGTTTCCGTTCATCGTCCGCAGCACGTTCCCGACCGAAGAAGAGCAGTACCAGGGCTACAAGCGGGTGCTGGAGAAGATGGAGGGGCGTCCGGTCGTCTTCCGCACCTTGGACATCGGCGGCGACAAGGCGCTGTCGTATTTTCCGGTCGAGCACGGGAACAATCCATTCCTGGGGTTGCGGGCCTTGCGTTTTTCGCTGCGGAATCCGGCCATCTTCAAGCAGCAGCTCCGCGCGCTGCTGCGGGTGGCCCACGGAAATCCGCAGGCCAAGGTGATGTTTCCGATGGTGGCCTCGCTCGACGAATTCGAGGCCGCGCGGAACTTGGCGCGCGGGTGCCAGAAGGAGCTCGAGCAGGAAGGCGTGCCCTGCCGGATGCCGGAACTGGGCGTGATGATCGAACTGCCGTCGGCCGTCATGATGGTGAACGAACTGGCGGCGGAAGCGGACTTTCTGAGCATCGGCAGCAATGATTTGATCCAGTACCTGCTGGCGGTGGATCGCACCAACGACGAAGTGGCGGATTGGTTCACGCCGTGGCATCCGGCCGTGCTGCGCGCGCTGGATTGGATCGTGCGGGCGGCGGAAAAAGCCGGCAAACCCATTTCCCTGTGCGGCAATCTGGGGTCGGATTCCCAGATGCTGCCGTTCTTGCTGGGCATCGGACTGCGGACCTTGAGCATGGATTCGATGGCGATTCCGGCGGTCCAGCGCTGGATCGAGCGGATCGATCTGGAGTTGGCCCGCTGCCAGGCCCGCCAGATGCTGTCGTTCGGCCACATCGAGGAAGTGGCGGAATTCCTGAAGTCCATCGATGCGAAGAGCTAGGCGTCGGCATGGATACGCTGTTCCATGGGGTGATCGGCGCCGCGCTGTGCAGCCGCACGGGATGGGCCGGCGGCCGGCGGGGACCCGACGGCGGCCGGAAAAAAGGATGGCAGATATCCGACTGGACGTTGTGGGCGGCGTTTTTCTTCGGCATCTTTCCGGATTTGGCTTCGCTGGGCATCCATTTCATGATGGATGCGTTCGCCGGCGAAGGCGTGCGCTGGCACGGCATCCCCGATTTCATTTTCGTCCTCTACAACCTGACCCACAGCCTGCTGGGGATCGCCGTTGGCTACGGCCTGCTGGTGGCGTGGAAGCGCGCGCTGTGGCTGCCGGCGCTGGCGTGGCCGATCCACGTGCTGACGGACGTCCCGACGCATGGGCAAGGCGTTTTCCTGACGCCGATTCTGTGGCCCTTTTCGGATTGGACGTTTGCCGGGTGGAGTTGGTGGCTGGACAAGCGCATTTTCTGCGGCGGTTGGATCTTGGCCGTCGGCCTCTGGCTGGCGGTGGGGCTGATGCGAGTGTCCTGGAGGAAAATATGAATTTTCTGGATCTGGCGGCGCGGCGGCAAAGCACGCGCACATACGTGCCCGGCCGGCGGATTCCGCGCGAAGTCCTCGACCGCTGCCTGGAGGCGGCGCGGCTGGCGCCCTCCGCGTGCAATTCCCAGCCGTGGTCGTTCGTGGTGGCGGACGAGCCGGAGCAAGTGCGCGCGCTGACCGAGGCGGCCTGCGTCCACGCGCCCTACGGCATGAACCAATTCGCGCGGGATGCTTCCGCGCTCGTCGCCGTGGTGACGGAGAAAATGAAGCTCGCCGCGCGCCTCGGCGCGCACTTCCGCGGCGTGCAATACAGCTTGGTGGATCTCGGCATCGCCGGCGAGCATCTCGTCTTGCAGGCGGCGGAAGACGGCGTCGCGAGCTGCTGGCTCGGTTGGTTCGACGAAGGCGCCGTGAAAACCAGGCTCGGCCTTCCGCGCGGCGCGAAAGTGGACCTGCTCATTTGCCTCGGCTATGCCGCCGACGAAACCGTTCGCCCCAAGAATCGCAAATCCATCAATGAAATCAGGAGATACGTCTGACATGAAAACGATTAGTTCACGAAAATGGTTGGTTGGCTGGATGAGCTTGATGTGGCTCGCTGGCGTCGCGTTCGCAGATGGGCCGCGGGTGGCGGTGTCCAAGGACGGGACGCCGATCGCCTACGAGGTGCGAGGGAGCGGCGAGCCGACCTTGGTGTTCGTGCACGGATGGAGCTGCGACGCGCGCTACTGGCGCGAGCAGGTGCCGGAGTTCGCGCAGACGCACCGCGTGGTCGCGCTCGATCTGGCGGGCCACGGCCACTCGGGGCTGGGGCGCGCGGAGTACACGATGGCGTCCTTCGGAGAAGACGTGCGTGCGGTGGCGGACGCCGTCGGCGCGGACAAGGTCGTCCTGATCGGCCATTCCATGGGCGGGTCGGTGATCGCCGAGGCCGCGCGGCTCATGCCCGGCCGCGTCGTCGGTTTGATCGGCGTCGATACGCTGGAAAACGTCGAATATCCCCTGACGGCGGAAGGCGTCGCGCAAATGACGGCGCCGCTCGCGGCGGATTTTCCGGGCGGCGTGCGCGGTTTCGTCGGCGAAATGCTGCGGCCCGAAACCGATCCGGAATTGCGCGAGTGGATCCTGGCGGACATGGCGTCGGCGCCGCCGGCCGTGGCCCTGAGCGCGATGCGCGACATGATGGGGCAATTCGTTTCGGGCGCGGCGGCGAAAATTTTCGAGGAAATCCGCGTGCCGGTCGTCAGCGTGAACGGCGACCTGTGGCCGATCGCCTACGAAGCCAACCGGCGGCACATGGCGTCCTACGACGCGATCGTGCTGGCCGGGGCGGACCATTTCCTGCAGCTGGCCCGGCCAGCGGAATTCAACCGCGCCTTGGCGGAAGCCATCGAGCGAATCCAGAAGCCGCCGATGCCGGAGCCGGCCGCGGATTCCGCAGCGCAATAGACGGAACGTCAGGGGCTCGGCAAGAACCGCGCGGCGAAGGCGGCGAAATCGGGGCAGACGAGGTCGGGGGTTTCGGTGCCGGGGTGGCCGATGCCGCTCTCCAGATAAATGGATTTCACGCCCGCGCGGCGGGCGGCTGCGAGGTCGGTGTGGTGGTCGCCGACCATCCAGGTGGTTTCCGGCGCATGGCCGGTGCGCCGCATGGCTTCTTGCAGGGGTAGGGGCGAGGGCTTGAGCTCGGGAGTATCGCCGCCGCCGAGGATCGCGGCGAAGAGGGGCGTCCAGCCGAAGTGGTCCATGAGGCGCCGCGCGTGGGGCGCGGGCTTGTTGGTGACGAGGGCGAGGTCGTGGCCGGCGGCGCGCAGCGCGCGCAGGCCGGCCTCCACGCCGGGATAGGCGGTCGTGCGATCGGTCAGGTGCGCGGCGTAGGCGGCGGAAATTTCGCGCGCGGCGAGATCGGGATCGATGGCCGCGCCCTCGAGGGCGCGCTGGGCCAGGACGCGGACGCCGTCGCCGACGTAGGACGCGACTTTTTCCAGCGGCAGCGCCGGCAGGCCGTGGAGCGCGCGCATGGCGTTGGTGGCCGCGGCGAGATCCGCGCGCGAGTCGATCAGCGTGCCGTCGAGGTCGAACAGGAATAGCTGCGGGGTTTGCATTTTTACGTAGTACGTAAAAATTGGACGGACTTTTTACGTAGAACGTAAAAACTTTGCGGCGATTTTACGTAGAACGTAAAAACTTTCATTGCGCGCGTTCCGGGGCGGGGGCGCCGGGCCAGAAGGGATCGAAGATGAACCACTGGCAGGGATCGCGGGCGATCGTGGCTTCCATGACGGCGACGATTTTTTCCTGGATGGCGTCTTCGGTGGGGACCTTCGCGGGATCGATGGGCGGATGGATGCGCAGGATGAAGGTGTCGTCGGGGGCGCGGGTCACGAAGCCCATGTAGATGGGGATGCCGAGGCGGTGGGCGAACCAGGCGGCGCCGCGGGGCAGCGACGCTTCGCGTCCGAAAAAGGCGTGGGGATGCCCGTTGCCGGTGAAATCGCGGTCGCCGACGAGGGCGACGGCCTCGCCGCGCCGGAGGGCCTTGACGATGCCGGCGCCGGCCTTGTCGAGGGGAATGACCTTGAGACCGCGCTGTTCGCGGAAGAAGTTGAACACGCGTTCGAGGGCGGGGGAGGGGACGGGGCGGACGACGGCGTGGATGGGAATGCCCATGGAGGCGATGAAGGCGCCGCCGAGTTCCCAGTTGCCGTAGTGGGCGGTGAGCATCAGGGCGCCGCGCTTGGAAGCGCGGATGGCTTCGAGATGTTCGAGGCCCTGGATGCTGACGCGTTCGCGGATGCCTTCGGGCGTGAGTTTGCGGAAGCGGATGAAGTCGGCGAGATACTTGCCGAAATACTGGAAGGTTTTCCGGGCGCAGCCGTCGAGAATCCGGCGGGACGGCACGAGGCCCTCGTGCGCGAACACGATGCGGAGGTTTTCGCGGACGGCGAGGCGGCCGCGGCGGTTGACGAAAAACATCAGGTCGCAGATGCGCAACCCGAGCCAATAGGCGCCCTGGAGCGGCAGGAGGCGCACGAGGAAGGCGACGAGCCGATAGAACGCATAGGTCATTCGGCGGCTACCTCGGGGGGCAGGTGGGCGAGCACGGCTTGGGCGACGTCGCGCGCGGCGTCGGGCTTGCCGATGGAGCGGGCGCGGTCGGCCATCATGTCGAGCAGGGTCACGTTGGAAAGCAGGGAGGCGGCGACGGCCGGCAAGTCGCGGTCGCGGTCGAGATGGATGGCCGCGCCGTGGCGGACGAGCATTTCCGTGTTGCCGCGCTCCTGGCCCGGGAGCGGGCGGATGATCAACATGGGCGTGCCGGAAGCCATGGCCTCGGCCGACGTCAGGCCGCCGGGCTTGCCGATGAGCAGGCTGGCGCGGCGCATGAGGGCCATCGCGTCCTTCACGTAGCCGCGGATGCGGATCGGATGCTTGAACTTGTGGCGCGCGGCGAGCAGCTGCTTGCGCAGGCGTCGGTTGGTGCCGGTGACGACGTCGATGGTGAAATCGGCCGCGGCGCGGTCGAGATGGCGGATCGTGGCGTAGCGCGCGCCGAGGCCGCGCGAACCGCCCATGATGAGGATCCGGCGGCCGTTTTCGCGCGAGACGGTGCGTTTGCGCGCGGCCAGCACGTCGGCCTGGATCGGGATGCCCAGGACGTGGATGTGGTCGCCGGGTACGCCGAGGATCATGAGGCGCTGCACCGCGGTCCCGGTGGGCACGACGTAGTGGATGTGCTCGTCGGGCGGGACGAACCAGAACCGATGGGGCAGGAAATCGGTGATGACGCCCCACAGCGGGATGGGCGTGCCCTGCCGCCGGGCGTAGGCGGAAAGAACGGAAAAGGGATGGGCCTGCGTGCAGACGATGGCGTCGGGCTGGAAGGCGTCCATCAGGATGCGGAGCTTGAGGCTGTTGCCGCGCTGGACGAGGGGGCGGACATAGCGGGTGAGCAGGTCGAACCAGAAGTTGTCGTACAGTGCTTCCCACAGTTCCGGGGTGCGGCGGATCGTGGACATGTAGGCGTACTGGACGATGGCGCTCCAGGTGGGATGCGTCGTTTCGAGCAGATCGAGGCAGCGCGTCTCGGCCAGAGGATTCAGTTTCTTGATCTGGGCTTCGATGGCGCGCGCGGCGGCATGGTGGCCGCTGTTGCGGACGAGGTAGCAGATCAGGATGCGGGGCGGCGGGCGGGTCACGAGGCGCCTCTGATGGCCATCAGTTCTTCGGCGTGGTAGGACGAGCGCACATGGGGGGCGGAAGCGACGGAGGCAAATCCGAGCGCCAGGGCGTCGGTGCGCCAGCGGTCGAATTCGGCGGGCGTCGCGAAGCGCGCGACGGGGTGGTGGGCGGGCGACGGGGCGAGATATTGGCCGAGGGTCAGGAGCGCGACGCCCGCCGCGTGCAAATCGCGCAGGGCTGCGGAAATCTCGCCGTCCGTTTCGCCCAGGCCGAGCATGAGGCCGGACTTGGTGCGCGCGCCGGCGCGGGCGGCATAGGCCAGGACGGCGAGCGAGCGGCGGTAATCCGCCTGGGGGCGGATGGCCGGGTGCAGGCGCTCCACGGTCTCGAGATTGTGGTTGAAGATGTCGGGCTGCGCCGCGAGCACGAGATCGAGCGCGGCGGCCGCGTTCTGGAAGTCGGGCACGAGCACTTCGACGGTCGCCCCGGGCAGGCGCGCGCGGATTTCGCGGATGGTTTCGGCGAAGTGGGCGGCGCCGCCGTCGGGCAAATCGTCGCGCGTGACGGACGTCACGACGACGTGGCGCAGGCCCAGGACGGCGGCGGCTTCGGCGAGGCGCGCGGGCTCGCCGGGGTCGGGCGGGGCCGGCCGGGCGTCGTGCGGGATGGCGCAGAAGCGGCACGCGCGCGTGCAGGCGTCGCCGAGGATCAGGAATGCGGCGGCGCCCTCATGCCAGCACCCCGCGCGGTTGGGGCACTGCGCGCCTTCGCAGACGGTATGCAGCGCGAGGCGGCCCAGCAACTGCTTCACGAGGCCCCCCTCCGCGCCGGGCGGAAGAGGGCGGCGGAACCAGCTGGGCAACCGCTGCCGCATGCCGGATCCTAGTCGAGCTCGTGCGAGAGCAGGCCCGTGCGCAGCTTGGGCTCGAACCAGGTGCTCTTGGGCGGCATGATCTGGCCCGCGTCCGCGATGGCCATGAGCTGGTCGACGGTGGTCGGATACATCGAGAACGCGACGGCGAAGCCCTTCTGGTCCACCAAACGGACGAGTTCCTGCGGTCCGCGGATGCCGCCGATGAACTTGATCCGGTTGTTGGTGCGCGGATCGTCGATGCCCAGCAGCGGGTGCAACACGCCGTTCTGCAGCGTGCTGACGTCGAGCTTGTCGACGGGATTGGACGACTTCACCGCGGGCCAGCTCAGCCCGTACCACTTCTGGCCGAGATACATGCTGACGTGCCGCGGCGATTTCGGACTCGGATCGGCGTTCTCCGTCACCGTGAAGATAGCGCGAATTTCCTTGAGGAAATCCTCTTGGGAAAGGCCGTTGAGATCTTTGACCGCGCGGTTGTAGGGCAGGATCTTCAGCTCGGAAGCCGGGAAAAGCACGGAGAGGAACCAATTGTATTCCTCGTTGCCGTGGTGATTGGGGTTGGCCGCGCGGCGTTCGGAACCGACGCGCACCGCGGACGCGCTGCGGTGGTGGCCGTCGGCGATGTAGCTGACGGGCACTTTTTCCTCGAACAGCTTTTTGATTTCGGCGGCGTTTTCGACGGGCCACACCTGGTGGCGCACCTGCAACTCGTCCACGAAATCGTAGATCGGCGCGGACTTCGCCGGAATCGGCGCGAGGGCTTGCCGGATGGCGTCCACGTCGCGGTAGGCGATGAACACGGGGCCGATGTTGGCGTTGATGGTCGCCGTGTGCTTCGTGCGGTCGTCTTCCTTGTCCTTGCGCGTGAATTCGTGCTTCTTGATGACGTCCTTGATGTAGTCGTCGATGTGGCAGCAGCAGACGAGGCCGGTCTGGGTGTGGGCGCCCATGGTCTGCGCATAGAGATACATCAGGGGGCGGTCTTCGCTGACCAACCAGCCGTTCTTCTTGAAATTCAGGAGATTCTCGGCGGCCTGGACGTAGACGGCGTCGGCGTAGAGGTTCGTGCCGGCCGGCAAATCGATCTCCGAGTGGTTGATGTGCAAGAACGACATCGGGTTGCCTTCCGCGAGCTGGGCGGATTCGGCCGTGTCCACGGTGTCGTAGGGGGGGGCGGCGATTCGGGCGACGACGTCGGCGCGGGGCCGCAGGGCTTTATAGGCGTGGATGCGCATGGGGGGACCTCTTTTCCTGTTTGACCAATTCGTTGTATGAATCCACAATCCTATGAATATGACCGATGCAAATCAAGTTGAAGCGGGCGGTTCCGAGGCGAAAATCCAGATCCGGCTGAAGGCCGGGCGCGAAAAGCAGATCCTGCGCGGCAGCGCCTGGGTCTTTTCCGGGGCGATCGAGGAAACGGATGGCGCGGGCTCCGCCGGCGAAGTCGTCGACGTGTTCGACGTCGAAGGCGAATGGATCGGCCGCGGACTGTGGCATCCCGAAGCCGACATGGCCGTGCGCATGTTCACGCAGGATCCGAAAGAAGTCCTGAACGAGGCGTTTTTCCGCGGGCGCGTCCGCCGCGCGGTGGCGATGCGGCACCGCCTGTTCGGAACGTCGTCCGATTGGGCATCCACGACCGCCTACCGCATGGTGTTTTCGGAGGCCGACGGCCTTTCGGGGCTGATCGCGGACCAGTACGCCGACGTGGTGGCGCTGCACGTGGGCGGTAAAGTCTGGGAGCCGTGGCTGCCCGCCGTGGTCGACGAGCTGAAGGCGGCGACCGGCGCGAGCTGCGTGTCCGTGCGCGCGGAAGGCGAAGCCGTGAAGCGCGAAGGGCTTTCGGAGAACCTCGGCGGCAACGTCGCGCCGGACGCGGTGACCATCCGCGAGAACGGGTTCATCTTCGAAGCGGGGCTGGCCGGCGGCCAGAAGACGGGCTTTTATCTCGACCAGCGCGAAAACCGCCGCAAAGTGGCGGCCTACGCGCGGGGCCGCGACGTGCTGAGCACCTACTGCTATACCGGCGCGTTCGAGGTCTGCGCGGCGCATGCCGGGGCCAAGAGCGTCATGGGCTGGGATTCGTCCGAGCCCGCGCTGGCCCAGGCCCGGCGGCACCACGAACTGAATCCCTCCGGCGTGCCGGCGACCTACGAGGCGGCCGACGTGCCGCAGCGCCTGCGCCTGGCGCGCGACAGCCGCGAAAGCTGGGACCTGATCGTGCTCGACCCGCCGCGCCTGGTGACCCGCCGCGAAGGGCTGGAAAAAGGATTGCGCGCCTACAAGGACGTGAACCTGCTCGCCATGAAGTTGCTGCGGCCCGGCGGGATCCTCGCGACGTTTTCCTGCTCGGGCCTGGTGGACATGGCGGAATTCCGCAAGATGGTCGGCTGGGCCGCGCACGATTCGGAACGGCGCGTGCGCATTCTCGAAACGCTCGGCCAGCCGGCCGACCATCCCATCCCCGTCGAGGCGCCCGAATGCGAATATCTCAAGGGACTGGTGTGCATCGTGGATTGATCGGACTCGCCGTCGCCGTTTTTGCGCTGGCCGGTTGCGGCGGACCCACGGAGCGCGCAACCGAGTCTTCCGGAAAGCGGATCGTTTGCGCGTCGCCCGCCGTGGCGGAAATCGTCTTCGCGCTCGGCTGCGGCGACCGCGTCGTCGGCGTCAGCGAATTCACCGACTGGCCGCCGGAAGCCGCCGCCAAGCCGTCCATCGGCGGCGCGCTCTCTCCCAACCGCGAGCGGATCCTGGCGCTGGAGCCGGATTTGATTTTGGCGCAGGGGAAATCCGAGGCGCTGGGCGCTTTCGCGCAAGCGCGGGGCATCGGCTTCCGGACGTTTCCGCTGGATACGCTGGCGGATTTGCGCGCCGCGATTTCCGGATTTGCCGAATTCCTCGGCGTTCCGGCCCGCGGGCGGGACCTGCTGGAGAAAATGGACGCGGATTTCGCGGCGCTGCCGGTGCGC
The DNA here is from genome assembly GCA_964510645.1 of uncultured Verrucomicrobiota bacterium. Lineage (GTDB taxonomy): Bacteria > Verrucomicrobiota > Kiritimatiellia > CAIQIC01 > Lenti-01 > Lenti-01. The sequence goes on from CAZECJ010000012.1 coordinate 40,742, forward strand.
GAACCGGCAACGGTTTTCATCGCGCTGGGGCACGTGCCGGGGGATCTGTCGGGGCTGATGACGTCGGGGCCGGGCACGTTCCTGTCCGAAATCGTCGCGCAGGCGGGCGGCAGCAACGTGTTCGCCGACGTGGATCTCCTGTGGCCGAAAATTTCGCAGGAAACGCTCATTCGCCGGAAGCCGGCGCTCATCCTGGATTTCCAGACGGGTCCGGCGGAGGGGGCGCGCCGCGCCGCGCTGGTGGCCGACTGGGAGCGGCTGGGGTTCGAGGCCGGTCAAGTCCGGATCTTGGAGGAGGATTACCTGCTCAAGCCGGGGCCGCGCGCCCCGCAAGCCGCCGCGCGTCTCGCGGAAGCGATCTGCGGGGATGGAGCGGGGTAGGCGATGCGCATCGCCGAAATGCCACGATGCAGGGCCCCTATTTGAAGATCTTGTCGCCGCTTTGGTGTTGGAAGGCGGGGTGGAGGTCGAAGCGGACGGCGCCGACGATCGCGCGGTCGCCGGCGGCCTGGGCGACGAGGGCGACGCCTTCGGAGCCGAAGCCGGCGCAGAGTTCGATGGCGGTGACGCCGTCTTGGACGAGGCGGGCGGCGGCTTGCTGGGCGTCGGCGTAGTTTTTCACGCCGACGACGGAGAGTTGAACGGCGGGGGAATCGATGACGGCGCGGTGTTGGGCGGGGTCGCAGTCGGGGGCGATGAAGAGGAAGGCGGCTTTCAAGGGCATGGGGGGAATCCTTTTGTTTGGGTTTGGGCGGGAGATGAGATCCCGCGAAAGGGAGGGAATCATTCTTCGGGGACGGGCCAGAGGAATTGGCCGTTCTTTTGGAAATGCAGGAGCGTCCGGATGGATTGCTCGGATTTGCGTTCGACCGCTTCGGCGGTGTTGAACGCGTTGTGGGGGGTGAGCAGGACGTCGTGCCGCTGGTGCAGCCGCAGCAAGGCCTGGTTGTCGGGCGTGAGCGCCGCGGGATTGCCCGTGCGCAGCGCGGGGGCGAGGGTGGATTCTTCGTTGAAGACGTCGAGGGCCACGCCGGAAAGCAGCCCTTCCTCCAGCGCTGCCTCGAGTACGGCGGCGGGCGTGAATTCGCCGCGGGCGACGTTGACGAGGAGGGGCTTGCGCTGGGCCAGAGCGAGCACGTCGCGCGTGAAATAGCCGCGGTTGCGGGGCGTGAGGTTCATCGCGCAGACGACGATGTCCGCATCGGCCAAGGCCTCTTCGGGCGCGGCATAGGCCACGTCTTCGTGGCGCCGGACGGGATCCACGCCGCGCACGATCAGGCCGAGGGCGCTGGCGATGCGCCAGATCTCGTAGCCGATGTGGCCCACGCCGAATAAAGCCATCTTCTTGCCCGGATTTTCGCGGCCGGAAAGATGGTCGCGGCGAAAGCGATCGAATTCGGCCAATTGCCGCGGCAGGCGGCGGAGCAGGGCCGTCCACAGCAACAGGGCCTGCTCGGCGACGGCGCGCACGCAGTAGAGCGGCAGATAGCCGAGGGCGGGGCAGGCGGGGCCGACGGCGTTGCGATAGGCGAACAGGTGGTCGTAGCCGGTGGAGCGCGTCAAAATGCCGCGCAGTTGCGGCGCCCACGCCGGCGGAAAAATGGATTGCGTCCGCAAGCTCACGACGGGCGCGGGCGGCGCGGAGTGGCCCGTTTCCTGGATCGTCAGCGGCGAATGCCCGACGCGCAAACCGGTTTCGGCGGCGTAATGCAAAAGCCGTTCGGATTCTTCCGCGAACGCCTCGTAGAAAAAGGCGTCGAATTTTTCTGCGGGTGCGCCCGGCATGGCTAGGGGAGCGAAACCGGCTTGTCGGCAGGCGGGAGCGCTTCTTCGCCGATCGCCGGCCGGAGATGCTCGAGGGTCAAATCGGGTTGGCCAATGGCCGGTTCCGGTTGTTCCGCCGGCGGGGGCGCGGCCTTGGTTTTGGCCGTTTTCTTGGCCTTGGGCGCGGGAGCCGCTTCCGGTTGCTCTTCTTTCGCCGGCTTTTCGACGGCTTTCTTTTCAACGGCGGGTTCGGCCGGCGCGGGCTCGTCGGCCACGACTTCGGCGACCGCCGCCGGGGCCGGCGCGGGAGCGCGGCGCGGCGCGCGCACGAAGTAGAAGCCCAAGGCGACGACGGCCAGGAAGAAGAAAACGACCAGGGCCGTCATGCGGCGCTCGGAGCGGCGCATCACTTCGCGCAGGAGCTGTTCCGATTCGCGCGAGCGGTGGATCAGGTCCGTGATCGTGCGCGAGGAGGCCTTCTGCGATTCGTCCATCGCGGCGAGGGTGTTGTTGAGGTTGCCCATGCTGTCGGTCAGCCGGCGGTTGTTTTCCATGCCGTTTTCGAGCTGCTGCTTGAACATCGTCATGACTTCGTGCTGGCGGTCCATGGCGCCGGGCACTTTCTCGAGCATGGTCAGGACGCTGGTCTGGACGGTTTCCTGCCGGTCGAGATGGCTGCGGATGGCGCGGATCAGGTCGACCATTTCGAGATAGCCGTTCTGCATGGCGACGGCTTGCTGCTTCTTGCGCGACGTGAAGAGGCGGCGGAGGAAGCCGGGTTTCTTCTGCGGGACGGGCGGCGGAACGGAAAAGGCGCCGCCGGTTTCGGGGGGCAGGACGTCGTGTTCGGGCGGAACGGGGACGGGGTTGGTCATGGCTGGAATCCTCCGAAAAGATTGCTCATTGCCCGCATGGTATGCCCGTCGCGCGGCTCCCCGCAACCTAAAAGAGGCGGACCCTCCCAGGCCGCCGAAAAATGTCCGGCCCGGCCTCGATTTGCTATTGCGTTGGGGGGTGGTTTGTCGCAATTTCACGCCGTGAAGGTGGGGCAAGGCCGCGCGCGTGCGGGGCCAGGCACCTTTTTTTCGCCCGAGGAGAGAACGGAAAGATGTCGCGCGGATTGACGGAAGCGTTGGATGGCTGGGACAGCGTCCGCAGCAGCGAGCTGTACGGCGTGGAAGCCTGGGGCAACGGGTATTTCCACGTCACGGAAGACGGGTTTGCGGCCGTACGCCTGCAGAACGCCGCGGGGCCGGTCAGCGTCAAGTTCCATGACATCGTGCAAGGCCTCTACCAGCGCGGTTTCAGCCTGCCGATCCTGCTGCGCTTCGGCGACCTGCTGGCGGCGCGGCTCCGGACGATCCACGAGGCGTTCGCGAAGGCGATCGCCGATTCCGGCTATGCCGGCGTCTATCGCGGCGTGTATCCCATCAAGGTGAACCAGCAGCAGCAGACCGTGGCGGACGTCGTGAAATTCGGCCGCGAGCTGCACCACGGACTCGAAGCCGGCTCGAAGGCCGAGCTCATCGCCGCGCTGGCCTACCTGCACGATCCCGAGGCTTTCATCGTCTGCAACGGCTACAAAGACGCGGAGTTCATCGATCTGGCGCTGTCGTCGCTCAAGATGGGCCTGCAGACGATCCTGGTCCTCGAAATGCCCGGCGAGCTGGACTTGCTGCTCGACCGCGCGGCGAAGATGAACATCCGCCCCCGCATCGGCATCCGCGTCCGCCTCGCCAGCTCGGTCGGCGGCAAATGGTCGGAATCCGGCGGCGAGAGCAGCGTGTTCGGGCTGACGCCGCCGCAGGTGATCGCGATCGCCGACCGGCTGCGCGACGCCGGCATGCTGGATTGCCTCGAATTGCTGCACTACCACCTCGGCTCGCAGGTGCCCAACATCCGCGAGATCCGCGAAGCCATCCGCGAGGCCGCGCAGTATTACGCCAGCCTGGTGAAGGAAGGCGCCAAGATGGGCGTGCTCGACATCGGCGGCGGCCTCGCCGTCGACTACGACGGCTCCCGCTGCAACTGCGCCAGCAGCGCCAACTAGTGTGCCCAGCATGGGCATGAACTTGTCATCTGAAAGGAGAAGACCGGAGAG
>CAZECJ010000013.1:0-44279 GCA_964510645.1 uncultured Verrucomicrobiota bacterium
CAGCCGCGCCGGCCAGGAATTCTTCGCGCTCAGCATGCAGGCCCCGCTCCCCGCCAGCCAGGTCCGCGAAATCCGCACCCGCCTCGGGTTCTGATTCCGGGAAAGGGAGCCTTGCATCATATCTTCAAAATGAGGGCCGTCCTGTGTCTGGACGCCAGCCGGTTTTGATCCTCCCCCCGATCCTACGTGTTCCCCGCAGGAATTATTTACCGAACTTCTTCCGGATCGCCTTGTCGTCGGCCAGCAGCCCGAACAGCAGCAGCGTGCCGCCGAGGATGAAGCTCTCCGACACGACCAACCGGGTCAGATCGATCTCCACGATCCGTTTCTCCCATTTGGCCGTGAATTTTCCCGGCGATGCCTCCACGACTGTTTCGAAGCTTTTATGTTCCGACCAAAGCCAGCCCCGGCCCTTCCCGTAGAAACCGTTTCTTGCGGTCACGGGCGGATACAGGAGATTCAAGATCAGAGCCATCCCGGCATATGTCAGCAGTTTCGATTGCAGGGTATTCATCGGTTTCCTCGGGTGGGTTTCCTGCCGCGAATCTCTCCGATCGGGCTTCCCCTTGGCAATTCCAATCATTTGCATTTAGTCCGAGCCCGGCCCTTCCCCCCGTTTAATCCGCGCCGGTTTCGCCGGCGGGAAGCAGGGGGCGGAGACGGGCGATCATGCGGGCGGCGCGGCGCTGAATGAGGTCGGGGGCGATGGCGAGATAGCGGTCGGCGGAAGCGACGTAGTCCGCGTCGCTTTGCGCGAGGAAGTGGGCGTTGGGCGCGTAATGGGGAATCGGCAGACCGGTGGCGGGATCGAGATAGTCGTCCAGATCGAGGCGCTGGGCGAAGCGGGCCAGGCCGTCCGGCGTGCGGAACTCGCGGAAGGCCTCGGCATTGAGTTCGACGAGTTGGCAGAGGGTCGGGTCGGCGGCGGGATCGTCCAGCAGGGCCTGACGCAGGTTCTGCAGAAAGGCGGGAAAGGCATCGCGCCACGCGAGATGGGTACCGCGATAGGTGTTGAACGTGTTGCGTCCCAGAGAGCGGTTGGGTAGCGGCGCGAGATTGCCGAGGGTGTGGTAGGTGCGGTGGAAGGCGGCGGCGCGGGTGCGGAGGTCGTCGGATGGCCGATGGCGTTCCAGCCCGGCGAAGCGGCCGGGTTGATCGGGAATCGGGCGGCCAAAGAGCGTGTGGAAGGTGTTGAGCGTGTCGCCGCGATAGGCGCGGCCGGTCCCGATGGCCGGCAGGGCCAGGCCCGGCAGGGCGTCGGCATAGAGGACGTCGAACAAGGCGCGGACGAGGTTGCCGTCGTCGGTGTCGAAGGTACGGCCGGGAGCACCGTAGAGCGGATGGCCTTCGAGGGTGGCCAAATCGAAGTCGGACAAAGCGTCCAGGTTGCCGTGGAGTTCTTCGACGACGAATTTCCGGACAAGATCGAGCGCTTCCGGCGTCGGCGCGGCCAGCGCGGAAACCGGGAGCCAGACGGCCAAGAGCGCGACAAGCATTTTCATGGAACGAGGCCTAGCAGACTGCGCGCGGCCGGGCAAGAGGTTTGCAGCGGGGGGCGTTGATCCGACGCCCTCAGCGGGCGCATCCACAACCGATCCCGGACGCCTCGGAGAGGCGTCCCTACCCCACGATTCCATTCGCGTTTCGCAGGTGCCGCCCCCTTTCCGCGCTTGGGCGTCTCCGCCAGAGCGCTTCCCGCGCACGGGAACGCATCCGACCTGCCGATTCCGGAAAACATTCATCGAATCGCTTTGCACAACCGGACTCCGCGCGGCGGTTAGCCAGTTGGAACGATCGATCCGGGATGGGCCCGGATCCCGAAAACGAAAACCAAATCAAGGACCTACCATGAAAACGCAAACCGCCACGTGCCTCGCCCTCCGCCCGCTCCCGATGTGCCTGTTGGCCCTCGCGCTGCTCCTGCCCCTGCGCGCCCCGGCCCAACCCGGAGCGAATGCAACCCCGCCGCCTCCGGGAGTCTCCGGCGAAAGCAAGCTCCAGAACATCATTCTGCCCAGCCTGGACCTGCACCAAGCCAAAATCGAGCTCGTCGTCCAGTTGCTCAACATGCGCGGCGTCGAACTGGACCCGGCCAAGCAGGGCGTACCCATCGTCCTGAAACTCAACGGCAAGACTCCCGACCAGATTCCGCCGGTTTCCTTCCACGGCAAGCAGATTTCCCTGCTGGATTCGATCAAGGCCGTGGCCCTGTTGGCCGACCTGAGCTACCGGATCGACGGCAACATGGTCGTCCTCGAGACCAAATAGGTCCGCGCTCCAGCCCGAACCGGCCCGGCGCGGATTCCCGTCCGCGCCGGGCTCACGTTGTCCGCCGCCGTTTTGGACTTGGCCCCGGCCCGGCGTCCCCGCTAGAGTTCCGCCATGCCTGCCGGATATTCTTTTGCACGATTCCGCCGCGCCGGGCGGTTGCATAGGTGAGAAGCGAAACGCCCCGCCCAACCATGGTCACCGACGCGGAATTCTACGATGCGATCATCCAGCCCCTCGAGGAAACCATGATGGCCTGCGTCTGGAGAATCACGCAAAACCGGGAAAACGCGCAGGACGCCTTGCAAGAAGCCCTGGCGGTGATCTGGCGCAAGCGGCATCGCATCGCAACCCATCCCAAACCGGCCGCCTTGGTCCTGCGCATCTGCCGCGACAAAGCCATCGACCTTCTGCGGGCGTCCATCCGCCGCGGCCGCTGGGAACAGGCGACGGCGGTGCCCGACGAAGCCTGGGCCGCGCCCGCCTCGTCCGCGCCGGAGGCCGGGCTGCACGGCCAAGAGATCCTGCAGCACGTCCGGCGGATCATCGCCACGCTGCCCCGCAAGCAGGCCCGGGCCGTCCTCATGCATCTGATCGAGGAACAGCCCTATGCCGACATCGCGGCCGCCCTCGGCTGCAGCGAGGCCACGGTCCGCAGCCACGTCCGGCGCGGCCGCGACCGCCTGCAGGCGGAACTCCAACCGTTGTATGCAGGAAGCCTCCCATGAAAACATCCCCGCCGATCGAACCGCTCGCGCAAAAATCCTTCGGTGCCCCGCTGCCCGAGGACATTCGCCAAGCCATGCGCCGTCAGTTGGCGACCGCCCGCGCCGACTGGCAGGCCGAGGCGGAAAAGCCGCGCGGGGTTTTCGCCCGCCACCCCGGAATTTCCTGGATGGCGGCCGCCGCCGGACTGTTGATCTTGGCCTTCGGCGGCGCGCGCTGGAGGCAAGCCCGCGCCCCCGGCATCGCGGCTCAAACCGCCCCGGAATCTTCCTGCATTTGCGTGACGGCCCGCTTCCCGGAAAAATCCGGCACGTGCACGGCCGTTTTTTTCTCGCAGGACGACCCCGCCCGGTGGACCGAGCGGCGCATTGCGCTACTCGGCTCCGACGGCACCATTTCCACCGTGACCTCCCGCAATCCAGAAAGGAGCTCGATATGAAACCGAATCCGTCCCGTTCCCGCATGGCCGCCGCCCGGCTTGGCCTGGCCCTTGCAGCCGGCGCGTTGTTCCTGTTGTCCAGGAGCGCCACCGGAGCCGAACAGTTCTATCTCAACGCCGCGGAGGGCGGCGTCCGCTATGGCCCGTTCGAATTCGAGAATGGCGCCGCGGTGGCTCTCGGCGACAACCGATTCACGGTCGAAAAAGTAGCGGCGCCCAACGACGCGGCGATGGAGAACCGGCTCAAATCCATCCTCCTGCCGGTCGTCAGCCTGCGCGAGGCCAAGCTGGACGTCGTGATCCAGCTGCTGCAGCAGCGCAGCTTCGAACTGGACCCCTTCCGCCCGCAGAAGGGCGTGAACTTCGTGCTCAAGCCCGGTGCCGTTACCGAGTCTTCCGCGCTGATCACCCTCTCCCTGAAGCAGGCCACCCTGCTGGACACGCTCAAGCTGGTGACGGAAGTGGCCGGGCTCTCCTATCGATTCGAGGGCGAGCTCGTCGTCATCGAGCCGAAGTAGGCCGCATTCGAGAACGCCTCCTTTTGCAAGTCCGCCCCGGCCCCCCTGCGCGGTTCCGCGGCGTAGCTACCAGCCCCATGGCCAGGCGCGCCGGCGGCGTTTCCGACAGCTAGATGGCCAGCGCCGGATGCAGAGCTTCCTCGACCGTGGGCAACCACGCCAAGCCCTTGTCCAGGCCCATCCGCTGAATGCCTTTCAGCGAACGCGGATCGATGGCGGCGATCTTGAAGTCCGAGAGCGCCTGCAGGGCCACCCGGTGATAGTGCATCAGCAGCGTCCAGGCGTGGCTGTTCACGTAGGTCATCTGCCGGCAATCCAGGACGACGCGGACATGCGGCTGAGCCAGGATCGGTTCCATGAACTCCCGGAAATGCTCGTAGGTCGCGGAATCCAACGGACCGGAGACCTGGACCATTAGGACGCCGTTCTTGACTTCCGTTTCCAGCTTGAGGGTGCCCGCTTGCATCGTCAGCTCAATTCCATATTCTGATGCCGCTGCCATTTCTTCATATGCCAGTAACCTGATGTTAATATATTCTTAACCGCGTAATTATTCAACCACCGATCCCCTATTTATTCCGTAGACTCATCCTCCTTGTTCACTTGTTGTTACGGCGATAATCCGGAGAAGTTCACACGAGCCGCGATTTGTCGCCGTCAAGGGCGGCATCCCGACGGAGTGAATGGACTCTTAGCCGTGGCGGCCAGCACGCCCTCCGTCCACATCCCCTTCGGCATCGCGAACTAGGCCGCCGTCTAGATGTTCGTGACCGCGCACGCCAGGAATGCCTTGGCCTGTGCAACCGGCGGTTCGTGGATGTAACTCGTTCCTATGTTGCGGGAAGCGTTGGCTGTCGCCCGGGTCTTTGGTTTCAGCAACCGATAGATAATAACCCCTTGATAATTATTAACAACATGTTACATTTTGCGGCTTGCTTACTAGTCGATGAGCTTACAACCACCAGACCGAACCAATGTCACCTCGCCCTACGAGAAACCGGATCGCCGTTGGCGAGCCCGTTCGCGCGCCAACTACAGTACCCGGCGGGCGGGGCCCCGATATTGGAGCGACTTTCCGGTCCAAATCGTCGTCGGTTCCGGAAAAAGCAAAAAGACGTATTCGGGAACCGCCCGCGACATCTCCGACGGCGGCCTGCTGATCGAAAATCCGGATCTGCCGGCGGACACGAAACACGTCCGGCTCCGTTTTGAGGTGCCGGACGGAATCCTGCCGGAAGAATACCACCACGGCCCCGTAGACATCGCCGCCGAAATCCGCTGGAACGACGCAGCGAAATCCCAGTGGGGCATGAAATTCGCGGAACCGTTGTCCCGGCGCCTGGCCCGTACCACGTGGGCGGTCTTGCGGTGGCTGGGCATCCTCTTGCTTACCGCGGCCATCGCGATCACGCTCGTTCTGAAATACCTGAACTACCAGTATTTCTGGTTCGACGCGCCGCTGTTCCTCTACAGCATCCTCGTCGGCGGCTACCTCATCAGCCGGTTTGTGTTCGCCGCCTTCTACCGCAACCCACCGCGACGCACCGACGCCCCGCCGGTCACCTTGCTGATCCCGGTGTTCAACGAGGAAGAGCAGATCGAACGCACCATCCGCCAGGCCATGAACTTGGAATATCCCGTCGACAAATTGCAGGTCATCGTCATCGACGACGGCAGCACCGACGGCACCCGGCAGGCGATCCAGCGCGCCTGGGCGCTGTATCCCGAGTTCCAGGTGATCCGTTTCGAGAAGAGCCGCGGCAAGCGCCACGCCCTGGCGGCCGCCGTCGGCGAATCGGTCGGCGACTACTTGGTTTTCATCGATTCCGACAGTTTCCTGGAGCCCGACGCGATCGGCCGCCTGCTGGACCATTTCGCCGATCCCGAGGTGGCCGCCGTCACCGGCCATTGCGACGTGGAGAACGTCTGGGCCAACGCGCTCACCAAAATGCAGGCGGTGCGCTACTACGTCGCCTTCCGCGTGATGAAGGCGGCTGAAAGCATCTTCGACAGCATCACTTGCCTCTCCGGACCTCTGGCCTGCTATCGGCGGGAACGGCTGCTGGAAGTGATCGACGCCTGGGAAAACCAAACGTTCTTCGGACAACCGGCGACCTATGGCGACGACCGCAGCCTGACCAACATGCTGCTGCGCCGCGGCCACAAGGTGCGCTACGCCGAGAAGGCGTTGTGCACCACCGTCGTGCCCGAAGACCACCGCACGTTCTTGCGGCAGCAAATGCGCTGGAAGCGCTCCTGGTTCCGCGAAAGCCTCGTCGCCTGCGCCTTCATGTGGAAAAAACAGCCGTTCATGGCGCTGTCCTTCTACCTGGGCTTCCTGCTTCCGCTGGTGGCCCCCGTCATCGTGGTCCGCTCGCTGGTGCTGGTCCCCCTGCTTCAATCCGTGTGGCCGCTCAACTACGTCGCCGGCGTCTTCGTCATGAGCGCCATGGTCAGCAGCGTCTATTTGCTCGCCAAGCGCTCGCGGCTGTGGATCTACGGCGTGGTGTTCTGCTTCTACTACATGTTCATCCTGGTCTGGCAGCTGCCGATCGCCGTGCTGACGTTCGCGCACACGAGCTGGGGAACGAGAACGAAGGCGGAAGTATGAGAAAACTTTCCGTCGCCCTTCAATGGCTGCTGGTCCTGGGCCTCGCGGGGTTCGCCGCCTCCGCCCTCCTGAAAGGCCGACCCCGGCCCGAGCGCCAGCCGGAAACCTGGCGCAGCTGGCAGGGCTTCATGGCGCTCTCCTATGCCGGGATCGGCGAGGACGACCCCGCCACCTATCCCTCTCCCGCGAAGTTGCGCCAACAGCTGGAAGCCCTGCGTGCCGCCGGCTACCGCGCGATTACGCCGGAAGACGCGCTGGCTTTCCTGCAGGGGAAGGCCCCGCTGCCCCGCAAGGCCCTGCTCCTGCTCTTCGAAGGCGGACGCAAGGACAGCGTCGTCTTCACCTTCAAGACCTTCCAGAAAACCGGATTTTCCGCTACCCTCTGCCTGCCCACCCGCACCATCGATTCGCGCGGCGCATTTTTCCTGCGCCGCGACGATTTGAGGCGCGTCGCCGAAATGGGTTTCTGGTCGTTCGCCGGCATGGGCCACGAAGCCATCGATGAAATCCCCGTCGGCGCCGACGGGGCTCAAGGACATTTCCTGACCCGCCGCACGTGGACCGCCGCCGAGACGGAACCCCCCGAAGACTACCGCCGGCGCGTGGAGAACGACTATGCGACCTGCCGGGCGACGCTGGAAGAGGCGACCGGCGTCCAGCCCTGTGCCTACGTCTATCCCTTTGCCGATGCCGGCCAAGGCTCCGAGGCCGAGCCCGACGCCGTGGCGCTCAACCGCGAACAGGTCGAGAAGCATTTCCGGATGGCTTTCGTGAATGCCCACCAACCCTTCAACGGCCCCGGACGAGATCCCTTCGACCTGAACCGCCTGCGCGTGCCCGGAAACGTTTCCGGCGAGGAACTGGTGGGGTTGCTCGATCAGCATGCGCCGCGTTTCGGCGCGGCCGGCGACCTCCGCGACGGCGCCGCCTGGCAGACCGACGGGGCGGTGCGCTACAACGAGACGAACGTGGAATTCGATCCCGGTCTGCCCGCTTGGGTCCGCGGCAGCGACCTCTGGTCGGACATCGAGGTGGATGCCACGGTGCGGATCGCCTCCAATACCGTCGCGGCCATCTATGCGCGCTATCGATCGCCGACGTCTTTCCTGCGCGCCACGGTTTCCCCCGACGGCATCCGGTTGCAGGAAAATCTGTGCGGCCGCCTGAAGACGCTCCATTGGCAGTCCGAGCCGTTGGAAAGCAACAGGCCGATCGCGGTGCGCCTGCGGATCAAAGGCTCGCGCGTTTGGCTGTGGCGCGGCGATGAAAAAATAGCCGGCCCCCTTCCGCTCGCGGAACCGAATCGCCAAGGCCGGGTCGGGCTGGGCGCCGAAACCGGCCGATTCCAAGTCGACGCCTTCCATGCCGAGCCGCTGGAATCGGTCTACGTCGTGGCCGACAGACTGGACCCCTTTATGCCGGAGGAGCATGTCCGCACCCAAGCCGTGATCGTTCCTTTGAATTGGCCGGCGGACGGATCGGTTCCGGAACTGCCCCGTTTCATCGCGAGCGCAGCGGCTCAGGGCGTTGAAGTCATCCCCCGCCTCCCCGCCGGAGACGCCCAAGCCGCCGCGCTGGACGGCCTGGAGGCCTTGCGTCTCCAACCCGTTGCCCGCGGCCTGATCGGCCGCGTGGCCGTCCCGTCGCCGTCCCCCGAGATCCTCCGGCGCCTGCGCGATTTCGATCTCGACGTCATCGCCATCGTGTCCGCCGCCGATTTGGCACAAACCGGTTACGACGTTTCCCTGCTCCTGCCCGACGATGCGATTTTGGTGGAAGGGTCCGAGGAAGAGAGCCTGCCCGCCTTGGACAAGCTGCTGGCCACCTTCCCGTCGTATCGGACCATCGGATTCCTGGATGCCGTCCGCAGCGCGGAGTGGGGCATCGCCCAAGCCGTGCGCCAGGGCTCTTAATGGAGTGCCGAGATGAAAACCATGAAAACAAAATGGTATCTCCCGCTCGCCGCCGGCTTCTTCGCCGTCGTTGCATCCGCCGTGCAAACGGAACCCGTGTCCGTTTTGGATCTGGTGCACCAATCCCAGGAAGCCGCCCAGCTCGGGCACGTGGATTCCGCCCTGGATCTGGCACGACAAGCGACGGAACAGGATGCGGGATACGTCGGCGCCTGGAAGCAGCTGGGCTCGGTGCTGCTCCTGCAGCAGGACTATGCCGAGGCCGTCGAGCCCCTCCTCACCGCGGCTTCTCTCGACCCAGGCAACGGGTCCGTCCTGCGCGAGCTGAGCACGGCGCAATGGAAAACCGGACAGACCAACGCCGCCTTGGATTCCCTTCGCGCGGCCTGCGAACTGGATCCGGCGAATGCCAAGGGCTGGCGCGACCTGGCCGGCTGGCTCCAAGCGGCCGGCCAACCCGAGGCCGCGCTCGAGCCATTCGAAAAAGCGGTTGCGCTGGATCCCGCGGATGCGCCGGCTTGGCGCGACATGGGCTGGCTGCTTTGGGCGCTGGACCGGCGCGAAAAATCCGTGGCCGCCTTCGATTCGGCGATCCGCGGCGGAGTGGAAAACCATCGAGAGCTCGCGATCCAGATCGCCGCCCTGTTGATCGAAAACAACCAGACGGACCAGGCCATGGCCGCCCTGTCGCAATGGGAGCCCGCCGCCTCGCTCCTCGATCTCGCGATCCCCCTCGTCGAAAAGGGCCGCCTGCAGGCCGCCAAGGCCTTGTTGATCCGCTCTTGGGAACAGAAGGACAACCCGCAAAAGACCGGACTCTATCTGGCCTATGCCCATGCCATGAGCGGCAGCTTTCGCGACGTCCCCCTCTATCTGGCTCCGTTCCTGGAAACGCTGGATTCCAAGACCCAGGCCGACCAGGTCCGGCTTGCGCAGGAAACGCTGCAGGCCGGCGCCGACGCGCTCGCCGACCCCGCCATCGTTTTCGAGTTCGACGACCGGCTTGCGAACGCGCTGCGCGAGGAACCGCGTCACCTCGATCTCCTCGAAAAGACCGCCGGCAGCATGCGCTATCGCCGGAACGAAGCGGCCGCCGCTCAACTCTATCGCCGGGTGCTCGACCGGAACCCCGACCGCCCAGCCTGGCTCGACGCCTTCGAACTGGAACTCAAGCTTGAGGGATCCGGCGCGGCGGACAAATGGCTGGCCGATCTCCGGAAGCGCGCCACCTCCGTCGTCGTGCGCGCCGCCGCGGAAGGCCTGGCCGCCCAGCGCAAAGGCCGCGCCGAGGACGCCATCGCCGGCTACGAGAGCAGCCTGGCCACCGACCCCGAGCAACCCCGCCTCAGGCAATTCCTGTTCGACCTCTATCTCGGCACCGGCCGTCTGGCCGACGCCCGCGTCATCGCCGAATGGATGGAAAGGAAGATCCTGGAAGGCCAGGATTCCCTGCGCGCCCAGGCAGCGGAAATGTGGACGACGCTGGGCGAGCCGGACCGCGCCATGGATTGGTGGCAGATCCTCCACCTCGCCGCGCCGGGCGTCACGGACTATGCCGTCGAATTGGCCGCCGCGCACTACGGCGCATGCCGTCCCGACGAGGCCATCGAAATCCTCGAAGAGCAGATCGCCGCCACCCCCTCTCCGCGGGCCTACGAATTGCTCGCCGAAATCCAGCTCGCCCTCGGCCACTACGATCAGGCTACTGAAACGGCCCGCGACGGTCTGGCCGTCGCGCCTTCGCCGGGCCTTCATCGCGCCTTTGCCGAGAATGCCGAAGCGGCCGGATTGGTTTCCACCGCCAGCGTGGTGGCCGCCTGCGCGCTGCTCGCCGCCGATCCCGGCCATGTCCAGGGCAGCTTGCTGGCGAGCCGGCAATGGCAAGCGCTGGGCCAAACCAACGAAGCCGTTGAATTCCAGGAACGATTGCTCCAGCGCAATCCGGACTTCTTCGCCGTCCTCGTCGCCCTCAAAAACGCGGCTTCCGCGAACGGCGAATTTTCCAAAGCCCTGCGCTACTCCGAAGCGATCGTCGAGGAACGCCCGTGGGACCTGGAAAGCCAGCTCCGCCATGCCATCGCTCTTTCCGAAGCGGAGCGCGTGCGCAAATCTCTCCAGCTCCTGCGCCGCCTCGCCAGGCAGAACCAGCCGCAGGACGTCGTCCCCGTTCTGCTCTACCGCCTCGTCACCGAATGCCCGTACCCCGGCCGCAACAACATCGACCAGCTGACCGCCCACCTGCGGCGCCTCCATGCCGAAGGCTTCCAGCTCGTTACCCCTGCGCAGATCCATTATCCGCTGCCGCGCCACCAAGCCATCGTCGTGCTGGAAGACGCCGATCGGTCCGTGCTGGAAGCCGCCGACCAGGTGCTGGAGGAAATCGGAGGCCGCGCCGTCTATGCCGGACACCTCGGCATTCTCACCCGCGCGGTCCCCGGCAAACCCTCGCCGGACGAACTGCGCCGGTTCGCCGCCTCCGGTCGCTGGCTGATCGCTTCCGGCGGTCCCGAAAACGACCGCCGGCAACGAATCGCGAAAGACGGCCTCCTGGGCAATCCCTTCACCCATCCGCTCTACCCGGGCACCCGCGCGGAAAGCGATGCGGCATTCCGCAAGCGGCTCGAAACGGAATTCGCAGCGGCCGCGGCCCCCGTGGCCGCGGCGCCCGAAAAAATCCTGCTCTATCCCCAAGGCGATTATGGCCAGGCCTCGCTCGATACCTGCCGCGAATATCGCGACCTCTATCGGAAGGTGATCTCCAACCATTTCGACATGGCCATTTTCTACGACGACAACGGATTCCTGGCCCCGGGATTCGATCCGCTGAAAATCCCGGCGCGCGTCGTGCCGGCGACGTGGAGCGCGGATCGGCTTGCCGAGCATCTCGCGCAGGAAAATCCCGCCGTCCGCAGCCGGTTGGAGCTGGGCAAGCTCCTGTATTGGAACCGGCAACACGAAGAGGCCAACCACTGGTTCAAGCGCGCCTTGGCCGCCGGCGCGAATCCACGGGAAGTGGCCTTCAACTGGGGCGCCAACGCCGTCCAGCAGGACGATCTGCCGATTGCGCTCGCGCAGCTGAGAAAGGCGCAGGAACTCGATCCGGCTTCGCCCAAAGTGGCGCGCGCCCTCGAAAACGCCAGCGACCGCAAACGGTTGGCCCTGGGCCTGGATGGCCGCTACTGGCGCGACAATGAAGACCGTGCTTATGCGCAGTATTCCGCGCAGGCCGGCGGTTTCGTCCGCGATTCCCTCCGCCTCGGCGGTTTCGCCAACGCCAACCGATGGAAGGCCGATGGCTTTGGCGACGAGCGCGGTACGCGCATCGGCGCGGACGCGCGCGGGCACCTCCTCCCGCAAGTCTGGCTGGAAGGCCAGCTCTGGCAGCTGCAGTTCGAGGACGATCTGGACGATCTCCTCGGCGGAGAGGTCCGCCTGCATCTGCCCAACCGCCTGCTCAGCGGCTTCGCCGATCTGGAATATTCCCGCCAGGAGATTGAAACCGTCGAAGCGTTGCGCGCCGGAATCCATGCGGACACCTACGGACTGGCCACCTATTCCCGCCTGTTCGACAAGCTCGATTTGTTTGCCAACGGGCAGTACGTCGACCGCACGGACGACAACGCGACCTGGCTGCTCTACGGCCGCCTGGTCTATCGCCTGAAAGAATGGCCCTATCTCGGCGGCGGCTACCTGTTCCGCTTTGGCGACAGCGAGTTCGATCCGGACGAATACTGGGCGCCGGAAGAGCTGGAACAGCACCAACTGTTTGCCTCGATTCGCGGAGCTTGGAGGTCCTTCGGCTACTCCGTCAGCGGACAAGCGGGATATTCGCGCGAGCGGTTGGCCGATTGGCAATTCATCTGGGGCGGCAATGCCCGGCTCGATTGGGCCGTCACCCGCAGGCTCTCCCTGCGCCTCGAAGGCATCTACCAGGAGAGCGCCACCTACAACCGCACCACGGCCTCCGGCGCAGTCCTCATCCGGTTCTGAGGATGCCCGCGACCGCGGCCGCCTTTCAGGGCATGACGCCCTGGTTTTGTTCCGCAGGAATGGCCTGGCTCCGATGTTTTCCGGCCTGGATGTCGGCGATCGTGTAGAAATGGAGCCGTTCGGAGGCGTAGCGCAGCATTTCCTCGAAGTCGGACCGGCGGGTCCCATAGGAAGGCCCGACCAAGACCTGGTTGCCCACGGCGACCGATCCCGGAACCAACTCCGGCACGGTCACCGTCGCCCCCTCGGCGCCTTGCACCGCAAAAACGCTTTGCATGCTTTGCCGCCGCTCCATGTCGGGCACCAGCACGTATTCTTCTCCGGCCTCGAGCGCGACCGGGCGGTCCAACGTAACCGCGGTCGCCGAAACCTCCACCACCCGGCCCGTGGCAAAGGCCGCATCCGGCAGAATCCGGTGGCCATAGAGAAACAGCACGCTGTCCCGGCGCTGGGCCAAGTCGATCCATTTCTTGACCAGCTCCAGCGGCGCATACTGCGTGGTATCGATCGACGTCCCCGGCAGCGACCCGTCCGGCCGCACGCCGTCGGCCAGCGCCAGGGGATCCACGCGCCGGAAACTGCCCACCTGCGTCCTGGCGGCCTTGGCGATGTCCGGCGTGGAAGCATTGAAAGGAAACACCAAGGCGTTGACCCGCAACCCTTCTTCCCGCAACAGGCTCAGGGAGGGCTCCAACTCGTTGGCCAGCCACGCCTCCAGCCCTTTGGTCTGCACGTAGCGCGGAGCATGGTAATGATTGGCCGTGTGCGACCCGATTTCCCATCCGTACTCGTTTTGCAGCTGCCGCAGCTCGTCCAGCGTGATCCGGCCGTTGACCACGTACTTGTTGTTGACGAAGCCGGTCGCCACGCCGCCGTGCGCCTTGACCAACGGCGCCACTTCCGTCAGCCACGAATGCCAGCCGTCGTCGAATTGCAGGGCCAGCCCGCCGCGCCGCTCCGCGGCCGAGCCCGCCGATGCCAGACAGCCCAGAGCCAAACCCGTTATGACCAGACGCAGCCTTTTCATCGTGTTTCGATTCACTGTCCACCAGTATACCCGGTTGCCGTCGTTTTCCCATCGGAGTTTTCGGCGGACCGACAAGAAACTTGATGTGCACCATGGTCGACTGTATAGGTACCGAATGAAAGTCAGCGATTCCCAGGCGAATCCCGGCGATCCCCCCCCAAAACCGGCGGACCGCGAGAAGGACAAGACCGTCCTGCTGGAATTTCCGATGCACCCCGGGTGGACCTCGTCCAAGGGTGTGGGAAAAACCAAGGAATCCGAGAACGTCCGGCAGCCCTATCTTATCGTCATTTCCGGAAATTCCATCGGCAAGATGTTCAAATTGGCCGGAGCGATGGTCATCGGCCGTTCGGTCGATTGCGCCATTTGCCTGGACGACAGCGGGGTTTCCCGGGAACACGCCCGGATCGAGCAGCGGGCGCAGGGCGAGGTCTGGATCGCCGACGTCGGCAGCACCAACGGCACGTATTTCCTCGACGGCCGCCGGATCGACCGGCACGAGCTGCGCGACGGAGACAAAATCCGGATCGGTCCCGAGGCGATCCTGAAACTGGGCTATTACGACGGCCTCGAGGAAGATTTTTTCCAGCACCAATACGATTCGGCCACCAAGGACGCGTTGACGGGCATTTACAACAAGCGATATTTTCTCGACCAGCTGCAGAAGGATTGCGCCTATGCCCGGCGCCACCGGACCCCGCTGGGCTTGATCGTCTTCGACATCGACCATTTCAAGAAGATCAACGACACCCATGGCCATCCCGCCGGCGATTTCATCCTGAGCACGCTGGTCGCAGTCGTCGGCCGGACGCTGCGCGGCGAAGACTGGCTCGCCCGCGTCGGCGGCGAAGAGTTCGCCGTCATCGCCCGCGGGGCGGACAACCAGCAGGCCCGGAAGATGGCCGACCGCATCCGGCGCGCCGTGGAAACGAATCCGTTCACGTGGGAAACGGGCTGGATCCGGGTGACCATTTCCCTGGGCGTGGCGGCGTTGCGGGAGGGGCGCATCGAAAGCGTCGAGGCGCTGGTCCAGGCGGCCGACGATTATCTGTATCAAGCCAAGAACGCCGGACGCAACCGCGTGGCGGGCGCGGCGGATTGACCCGCGCGCCGCTGCGGCCCCCCTGACCCGGGAGCGGTCCGTTTGCCGGCTTGCAAAACGTCCTCTTCCCGCCCTGGCGAATGAGCTTTTCTTGTTCTCATTTTTTTCATACGCTGGCGGGGTTGAAATGACCTCCACGGAATCCAGGCCCATTCGACGGGAGACGTTGAAATGAATAAACTTGGCGGCGATTGCGAGCGAACGAAACCGGAGCGGTTCCCGATCCTAGGCCTGCTGGTTCTGATTCTGCTGCCGATCTCCGGCAACGGGGCCGAGGTGGGGTCCCGCCAGCGGACGATCCTGCCGATCGACGTACCGCCCGGCGCGCCGGGGCTGGCGCCGTCGAACGTCGCCCAATATGCGTCCTCCGGCTACGGGGCCTGGAGCTGGGGCCCCGGCACGAACGAGGGCCGCAAGTTTCTTTCTCCGGCCGAAGTCGCGGACGCCGCCCCGGCGGCGCGGCTGCTGTCGTTCTTCTCGATGAGCGACATCCACGTCACCGACAAGGAATCCCCGGCCCAGGTGCCGTACGTCGGCTGGAGCGCGGCCTTCCTCGAAGGAGGCCCCGGCGGGCTGAACCAATCCGCCTATTCGCCGGTCATGCTCGATACCACCCACCACGTCGATGCCGCCGTCCAGACCATCAACGCCCTGCATCGCCAGACCCCGTTCGATTTCGGCATCGTCCTCGGCGATTTCTGCAATTCCGCCCAATTCAACGAACTCCGCTGGTTCATCGACGTGATGGACGGCAACGAGATCGTGCCCAGTTCCGGGGCCCATCGTGGAGCCGACGCCATCGATTACCAGATGCCGTATCGGGCGACGGGGCTGGACCGCTCCATTCCCTGGTATGCGGCCATCGGCAACCATGACCAGTTCTGGATGGGCATCGGCTACCCGACCCCGAAAGTCAAGCAAGCCATGGTCGGCGACCGCATCCTCGACATTTCCCCCCATGGCCCGCTGGCTCCGGGCGGGTCGGAAGGTTCGGGCATGTACGTGGGCACCGTGGATGGCGCCACTCCGTTCGGCGACGTGGTCCAATGGGGCCCAACGAATCGGTTTGAAGCGCCCCCGGAAGTCGCCGCCGACCCGAACCGGCACATCCTCACGGAGGAGGTTCCTTCCCCCGTGAACTTCATCCGCGAGTTTTTCGACACCGCCACTTCCCCGTCCGGGCATGGGTTCAGCTCGAACGCCGCAGGCAGCACGGCCGCCTGCTATTCCTTCCTGCCGCAGGCCGATCTGCCGCTCAAGGTGATCGTGCTCGACGACACCTGCAAGTCGAACAAATTGAACCAGTCCCCGACGTTTTACGGCGGCGGCTGGATCGACGCCCCGCGCCTCGCCTGGCTCACCCAAGAACTGCAAGCGGGCCAGGACGCGGACCAGCTCATGATCTTGGCGACCCATATCCCCATCCATCCCCAGGACGGCCTCTTCGATCCGGGCCGGAAAAACCCGCCGCAGTTCCATCCCGATGCCGGCAATCAAACCGAAACGAACGTGATCGCCTTGCTCCATGGGTATCCGAATCTGCTCCTGGTGATGGCGGGGCATCGCCACGTCAACGTGGTGACTCCGTTCCCCTCGCCCGACCCGGCCCATCCGGAATACGGCTTTTGGGAAGTGGAAACGGCCTCGCTGCGGGACTTTCCCCGGCAGTTCCGCACGTGGGAAATTCTCCGCAACCGCGACCACACCCTTTCGATCGCGACCACCGGCGTGGATCCCGTGGCCGAACCCGACTCGCCCGCCTGGAAGTCGATCGGCTATGGCGTCGGCGCCGCGCGGCTCTACGGCATCGCCGCGCTCCGCAACGCCGGCTCGCAGACGTTCAACGTGGAACTGGTCAAGACCTTGACCCCCGCCATGCAGGCGAAGATCGCGGAGCTCGGCGTGCCGCTCGCTCCGCCCAGCGCCGGCGCGGCCCCCGAGACGGACGAGGGCGTCCGCCTTCCGGATCCATCGCCGTCCCCCCATTGATGCGCCGCGCCTGCGGCGCCCTCCGGCGCGCGTTCCGCCTACTTTTTCTGCTGGCGGAAGGACTGCCCGAGCCGGCGCAGGCCGGCGGAGCAATCGCGCTGGGGCAGCCAGGCCTCGATGAGATGCAGCTTGTCCTTGTCGCGCTTGGCGGCGGCAAGGGCGGCGACGAGTTCCTCCTCGGTGGCCACGCGCACGCCGACGGCGGCGGTGCCGCTGGGATCGAACGTGCGCGGCAGTTCGGCGTAGCGCCACATCTGCAGATCGTTGTAGGCGCCGTCCTCATGCAGTTTGCGCTCGACGAGATAGCCGTCGTTGTTGACGACCACGACGATGGCGGGGCAACGCTGGCGGATCAGCGTGGAGAGTTCCTGCGCGGTCATCTGCAGCGCGCCGTCGCCGGTCAGCACGACCGGCCGTTTGCCGGGCCGGGCCAGCCCGACGCCCAGCGCGGCGGGCGTGCAGTATCCGATGGCCGCGTAGTAGGTCTGCACGATGAAGTTCTCGGCCTCCTCGATCGTGAATTCGGGCGCGGCGCAGAAAGAATCGCCGGGCTCGGCCAGCAGCACCATGTCGTCGTCGAGGAACCCGTCCAGGCATTCGTAGAGGCGCGGCGCGGTCAGCTCGCACGCGGGCCGCGGCGCGAAGACCGGCTTGAACGTCCGCCCCGGCGCGGGATGCGACTCGAGGTAGGACCGCGGCCGCAGCGCGGCGGCCAGCGCGCGGACGAAATCGCCCAGCTGCACGCCGTCGTAGACGCGGGAACCGATGCGCACCCGGCCTCCGCCGGCGGACACGACGCGGCTTTCGTCGAAGTTCACGCTGAAGAGCCCGGTGTCCAGATCGGTCATCCAGACTCCGAGCGAGAGCAGGCAATCCGAGTCCTCGACCTGCCTGCGCACGCTTTCCCGGCTCCAGCCGCCCTGGTAGATGCCGGCGAACTGCGGATGAAACTCCGGCAGCAAGCTCTTGCTGCTGAGCATCGTGGCGAAGGGGATCTCGACCGTCTCGACGAGACGCAGCGCGTCGGGTCCGAGCCGTTGCCGCGCCAGCTCCATGCCGACCAGCGCCATGGGATGGGCCGCGCGGTCGAACCGCTGGGCCACCTCGGCCACGCATTCGGCCAGAACCGCCGGATCGGACGCGGCGACGGGCGGAACCAGGTCGGCCGCGGAGCGGCGGCAAGGCGCGCGCGCCACGTCGGCGGGCAATTCGAGGTAGCCCGGCAGTTTGCGGGCCACGCACTGCGCGACGACGCGGTCGATTTCCGCCGGCGCGGTTTCGGGATCGGTCAGGAGCGCGGCGTCGGCGGTGATTTTCCGGAAGACTTCCAGCTGGAGCTGGTAGTTGGCCACGAGATGGTGCACCAGCGCGCCCGCCTTCCGCCGCCGCGCGGGCGGGGCGCCGGACACGACGATCAGGGGCACTTGCTCGGCATAGGCGCCCGCCACGGCGTTGACGATGCTCAATCCGCCCACCCCGTACGTCACCACGGCCCCGCCGATGCCGTTCATGCGCGCGTAGCCGTCGGCCGCGTAACCGGCGTTCAACTCGTTGCAGGTGCCCACCCAGCGGACGGGACTGGCCAGGACCTCGTCAAGGAAATCCAGCACGTAGTCGCCGGGCACGCCGAACAGATGCCCGACTCCGGCCTGATGCAGGCGATCCAGAATATAGCGCGAGACCGTATAAACCTTTTCCATAGCCGTTCTCCCTTGCCGGACAGTGTAGCCACGGCTCCCGGCAATATCAAACGAAGAACCGGCGACCGGTCCGGTTTGCCGGCGCCTTTCGATCTCCGGATCCTCAGGATCGGGGCACCGGGCATCGAGTCTGCCGTCCTCGTCGTTCGCCGCGCGTTTCCGCAACCGCCCGGCGAGTTCGGGCCGCGCCCCCCCCCTGCCCGCACCCCGATCCGCCTGGCGATTGACTTCCCGCGATCCAAAGGCGTAAAATGAAAATGGCGGCAGCGGAATTCAGGTTTGGAGCGTCAGGATGGCCCGAACAAAAGCACGAGCAGGCTTGCGCGACGAGTTGCGGAAACGGACTCGCCCATGGCTGCTGTTCTTGAGCGCCGGCCTGTGGGCGGCCACTTTTCTCCCGGCCTCGGCAGGGACCTGGTATGTATCGCCGGACGGCAGCGATTTCAACGATGGCAAGAGCTGGCCCACGGCCAAGGCGACCATCCAGGCGGCGGTGGATACAGCCTCGGTCGCTGATTTCATCCTGGTGACAAACGGGGTCTATGGAATTGGCGGACGCGCATTGCATCCCGGCTGGTTGACCAATCGCGTGGCGATCGACAAACCGGTCATCGTCCAGAGCGTCAACGGGCCCGCCGAAACCGTCATCGAGGGGGCACCAGATCCGGCGGCGCCCACCGGGCTGAGCAATGCCGCCGTTCGCTGCGTTTACTTGACGAATGGCGCCGCGCTGCGCGGATTCACGTTGCGCAACGGCCACACGTCCGCGGACCCCGGCTACGATTCGAAGACCAACAACGTGGGTGGCGGCGTGTATTGCGAATCCTCCGCGCGGGTTTCCAATTGTTGGCTGATCGGCAATGCGGCCTATCGCGGAGGAGGCTCTTATCAGGGCCATCTGGAACAGTGCCTGTTTTCCAGCAATCAGGCGATGACGGGGGGCGGCGCCTATACCGGAACCCTGTACAATTGCCGTTTGGAAGACAATCGCGCCACGATCGGAGGCGCGGTGGCGTATGCCACGCTGTACTCTTCGATTCTGAGACGAAATCAAGCCAGCAATCCGTTCAACGACGCCCCAGCTTCCATCACCTATGGCGGGGGCGCATGGTATGGCCACTTGTTCAATTGCACGCTGGTGGAAAACCGGGCGAAAGTCGGCGGGGGCGCGTACGGCGGCGTGCTGATGAATTGCATCGTCTATTACAACTATGCCAGCCAAGGATCCGACAACTGGGACGAGGGGAGCTGGCCGATCGGCGCCATCACCTATTGCACGACGACCCCCCTTCCGCCGGGGGCTGGAAACACCACCAACGCCCCCCTCCTGCTGGCCCTGAACAATCCCCGGCTGTTGGCCGGCTCCCCCGGCATCGATTCCGGGACCAACCAGGCCTGGATGACCGGCACCCGGGACATCGAAGGAAACCTCCGGATTTTACACGGCATCGTGGACCGGGGGGCGGTGGAGTTCAATGCGGCCACTTCCGCGTTTACGGGACCATTGACCGTCGCCATCTCCACGCTCTACACGCAGGCCGTCGTCCATTTCCGTTTTGTCTTCGAGGCGCAGGTCACGGGGGCCGGCATGGGCCTGGCCTGGAACTTCGGCGATCTGGAAACGGCCGCGCAGGCCTGCCGGGTGGCGCACGCCTACAGCCAGACCGGAACCTACGAAGTCGTCTTGACCGTCACCAATCTGGAGGGCATGGCCGCCGCCACCGTGACCGTCGAAGTGACCACGGGCGATTATTACGTGGCCGACGACGGGCTGGATGAACATGACGGCCGCAGTTGGGCCGAACCCAAAGCCACCATCCAGGCCGCCGTGAACGAAGCCCTCCCCGGAGCGACCATCTGGGTTTCCAACGGACTCTACAACGTGGGGGGACGGGCCGCGACGCCGGTCTTGAATGGCCTCACCAACCGAGTCGCCATCGACAAGCCGGTCCAGCTCCGGAGCATGAACGGACCCGACGTCACCCGCATCGTCGGCGCCAAAGACCCTCAGACCACCAACGGCCCCCGCGCGGTACGCTGCGTTTATCTGGCCGACGGGGCGAGCCTGTCGGGGTTCACGCTGGCCAATGGCTACACGTCCGGAGGGTGGGAAGACCACGACTGGAACCTAATGGGCGGGGGCATCTGGTGCGAGTCGATCCGGGCAACGGTTTCCAATTGCGTCATGGCCGGCAACAGGGCGGAGGAAGGCGGCGGCATCATGGGCGGCACGCTCTATGATTGCCGTCTGGAGAACAACGTGGCCCATTATCTGGGCGGAGGAGCCCGGAACAGCCTGCTGTGGAACTGCCAGTTGCGGGGCAACCGCGTCGAGGGCGACGAGCAGGGCGATCAAGGCGATGGCGGCGGCGCCTATTTATGCCAGTTGACGGCCTGCTCGGTGTCCTCCAATTTCGCCGGATTCAATGGCGGCGGCGTCTCCGAATGCGTGCTGGACACCTGCACGCTCGCCGGGAACGACACCTATGGCGATGGCGGCGGCGCGTGCCGGAGCACCCTCACCCGCTGTACCCTTGCCGACAACCGCGCGGACAACCAAGGGGGCGGCGCCCACGACAGTACCTTGACCTTGTGCGAGTTGGCGAACAATGACTCGGGACTGGGCGGGGGCGCCAGCGATTCGACGCTGTTCCAATGCCTATTGCGCGACAACCACGCGGAGTATGGCGGGGGCGGCACCAGCTATTGCGACCTGCAGAACAGCACGCTTGCGGGCAACTCTGCGGATGCGTACGGAGGGGGGGCCTATGAAAGCTCCCTGCACAGCTGCATCGCCTACTACAACACCGCGGTCTCCAACGCCAATTGGTATTTCTGGAGCGAAGCACGGCCCGTCACCTACACGTGCACCACCCCCCTGCCGCCGGGAACCGGCAACAGCACCGCTGAACCTCAGTTCGCGGATTATCCCGCCAGGAACCTGCGCCTGCTGCCCAATTCGCCCTGCGTCAATGCGGGCCTTGATCAGGTATGGATGGACCCGGCGTCCGTGGATCTGGATGGTCTGCCCCGCATTCAAAATGGACGCCTGGACCTAGGCCCCTATGAGTCGGCCTATTGGGGCATGTTCTCCGATATCGATGAGGATGGATTTTCGGATTTCGTGGAAGTCACGCTCGCCGGAACGGACCCGACCAACCGCCAATCCTTCCTGGGCATGGCGACAGGATCCACCGATGCGCAAGGCGTGATCGTTCGCTGGAACAGCGTTTCCGAAAAACACTATCGTTTGCTCCGCGCGACCAATTTGGTCGCGGGGTTCGACTTCGTCGTTCGAACCAACGTTTCCGCCGATCCGCCCATGAACTGCGAAACGGATTCCACGGCGATCGGAAGCGGCCCTTGGTTTTATCGCGTGGAATTGGATGCCGCGCCCGGTTCGCCCTCGTCCCCTCCCCACCGTTGAATCGCCACTCGCGCCAATCGCCCGGCGAGTTCGGGCCGGCGGGCCCCCATCCGCCGTTATCCGCCGCTTTCGCTTGGCATCCCCGGCATCCGTCCGCTAGGCTGATCGACCGGAAAACGGAACCCGAAAGGAACGCGCAATGGAAACGACTCCGATGAATCCTTGGTTCTCCATGTGGCTCCACCCCCGGCGGACGATCCGCCGGATCGTCGAAACGAATCCGGATCGGCTCGTGCTGCTTCTGGCCGCCGTCGGCGGCATCGTCGAAGCGCTGATCAACGCGTCGAGCGACTCGAAGGGCGAAAACATGTCGCTGCAAGCGATCCTGCTGACCTCCTTGATCGGGGGCCCGCTCATGGGCGTCATCGGCCTGTGGCTGGGCGGAGCGCTGCTGCGCTGGACGGGCGGCTGGATCGGCGGCCAAGCCGACTCGCGCCGCATCCGCGCGACCTTGGCTTGGGCGAACGTGCCGCTGGTTTGGAGCCTGCTCCTGTGGATCCCCGCCCTCCTGCTGTTCGGAGCGGAACTGTTCGCCACGGCCACGCCCATCCTCGACGCCAGCACGATGCTCTCCGGGTTGTACATGGTCTTTTCGTTCGGAATCGGGATCGTTTCGATCTGGGCGTTCGTGGTCTTTCTCCACGCCTTGGGCGAAGTGCAGGGCTTCTCCGCCTGGAAAGCCCTGGGCAACTCGATTCTGGCGGGTTTGGTCGTTCTGGTCCCGCTGCTCGCCATCGTCGGAATCGCGATCGCACTCGGCCATTAGTTTCCGCTAATTGCCTCAGCACGGGGACAATCTCTACACGCTCTCCTTCTCTTGGAACGGCACCGAAGTCGGCAGGCCCGGCGCGAAATTCACGACCCTGAAAGCCAAGGGGAGCCCCGCGTCCGATTTGCCCTCGCCCCCTCCAACCCGATAAACCGATCGGCCATCGTTCTTCCAGCGGAGCGGATCCGCTCGTTCACTCCGCTTTCATGAACCCTTCTCGGTTCGATGCGCCTCCCGCGGGCGTCAACGAGACCTGTCGATCCTCTCCAACGCCTCGTCGATGAGCAGGTGGGCGGGCGCCGCGCTCCAGAGCTGGATGGGCGTGGAGATGCCCATCGGTTCCGCCTGCCAGACGCTCTCTCCGGACAGCGCGGGCGCGAACTTGTAGACCTCCGACGTGGCCAGCGGCCCCAGTTTTGCGAGGGACGCTTTGGCCGTCTTCAGGATTTTCCGGAACAGCGCGACGTCTTCCGGCGCGACTCCGTTCGCGAGATTGCCCGCCGGATCGATTCCGTTCAGCGCCTGGTCGCGGGTTCCGCTCAGCAGTGCAAACAGCACCCACGGCCAGGCCGCCCGCCCGTGGTATTCGTCCGGGCCGAATTTGACCCAGGCATTCTTCCAGTCGTCTTTCAACGCGGGGTTGTCCCTCGGCGAATATACGCCGTTGCTCACGGCGAATCCGACGACGTCGTCCCAAAATCCGAGGCCGAACGGATAAGCCCGCACGAGCGGACGGACGATTTTCCGGTATTGCTCCAGGGTAGGATGGCCGAACAACAGGAGAAACACGTCGTCGCTTTGCATGACGGGAATCCGATTTCCTTCCGTGTCGAGCAGCAGGGCCGTGAACTCGATGCCGTCCTTCACGGCGGCGGGCACGCGATCCCCGCGCAGGAATTCGGCGACCGAAACGCCGTCTTCCCGGCACCGCAGCGTCGAGTCCCGTTCCCGGATGCCCCGGTCCCGATCCCCCCACGTGACGTCGCCGTTCGCCAAACCCGCCAGATAGCGATCCAGATCCCGGCGCATCTCGTCCACGGTGCGGCGCACCAGGAAATGCTCCCGCACGGCATCCCAGTTCCACGCCTCCCGGGCGGCCGCGAATCGTCCGGGGTCCTCCAGATATTCCCGGACGACGACGAGGGCATGCTTCTGCGCCAAATCCTCCAGATCCGGTCCGCCGCCCAAGGCGCGGATCCGCGCGGCCATCTCCGCGATGGCGGCGATGGCCATGGGCAGCAGGTTGACGTTGATATCCTCGGACCGGAAGTGCCGGGGCAACTGGTAGGTGTCGCGCCAATTGGCAGCCTCGGCGACGGAATGCACCAACGCGCCGCCGGTGGCCCGGAACTCCTCCGGGTATTTCGCGATGATCTGCCGAGACTCGAGCTCCGGATGCGCCGCGCGCAGATTCCGCCACGCCGCGACGTACGGCGCCGCGGACTTCAAGACGTAGTTCCAGTTGCGCAGGAGCGTGGCGAGATTCGATTCCGTCCGGCCCAGCACCGGATGGTCTGCTCGCAGCCACCGGCCCAGTTCCGCGTCGTCCAATTCCCGGAACCAATGCGCCGCCGCGGACGGAGCCATGTAGGTTTGGTCCAGCACGTCAAGGAACGGATGCTCCGGAACGGTGCCGTCCACGATGGTTTGCAGGAGGCGCTTGGCGCGGTCCAGATCGCCCCGCCCGTATTCATAAAAGAAGCTTTCGAGGGCGTCCGCGACCGTCCGGTCGTCGGTCCATTCGTCGGTGACGTTGACGATGCCCTCTTCCGCGATCTCGTTGGCCACGCTCTGGATGCCGGTTTGCTTGGCCCGGGGCGACAGGACCGGCCACAGGATGCGCAGCGAGATGAGCGTGTCGCGCCCGAAGTAGGACAGGAAGTTCCAGGACCCGGCGAGGAACTTTTCCCGGAAGGACAGGAATTCGAAATTGCGGATCGCCTGCGCGAAATGCGCGTCCTTTTCGATCAATTCCCGGCCCTTTTCGTTGACCAGCTCGGCGAACGGCATGGGCGTCAGCGGTTCGAAATCGACGGACGCGCGGACGATCAGGCGGAGCGGACCGGCGGTCGCCGGATCCTTCCGCGACAGGCGCAGGCCGCCCTCGGCGGCGCGCATTTCCCCGGCGCCGTCCCCGGCGAATTCCAGCCGGTAGCGGTGCTTTCCGTCCAGCGCCCGGCGGGTGAACGCGATCTGGCCCGTTGCCGAATCCATAACGGGGCCGATGATGTTTCCGCGGTCGGACAGATCGCCCAAGGGCATTCCCAACCTGGATTCGATCTCGCGGATGCCCCCGGATTGGATCAGGTCCTTCAACCGGTTTTCGTTCTTGCGGTCGGGATCGTCGCCGAACCGCGCCATCAGCGTGTGATTCATCAGAATCGACGACAAGGGAATGGAAATCTCCTCCCGCGCCGTGGCGAGAGTGAACGCGACGCCGCGCTGTCCGTCCACGGCGGCGAAGGGAACGAGGTCGCCTTCCAAGATCCATGCCGCCGGCTGCGCGGTCTCGAAAACCAGCGCCGATTTCCCCGCCGGCAGGGCCACGACCACGCGGCGACTGTTCCCGTTGACCGGGATTTGCACGTGCGCGGCGACCCGCGTCGTTTCCTCCCGCACCAGGACGTTCTCGAAATCGCCTTCCACCTTGCGAATCACCAACGCCGCCATCGCCCGCCTCCCCTGCCGTTTCAGATCAATCGTTTTACCCTCCGGAAAACTACCAATCTTCGGCCGGAAGAAGCAAGCCCCGCCTGCGCCCGTCCCAACGCCGGGCCGGCCACCGGCGTCGAACCCGGCGCCCTCCACCGCAAACCCCGCCCCGCTACATCGATTCGAGTTCCCGCCCTTTGGTTTCCTTGACCCAGCGCCAGACGAAGAAAAACGAGAGCGCGGCGAACGCGGCGTAGACGCTGTAGGACGCGCCGAGGCCCAGGCCCTTGGACATCGGCGGGAACGTGGTCGACACCGCGAAGTTGGCCACCCACTGCGCCGAGGCGGCCACGGCCAGCGCGGCGGCTCGGATGCGGTTGTTGAAGATCTCGCCCAGCAGCACCCAGACCACCGGGCCCCACGAACAGCCGAAGAAGAAAATATACAGGTTGGCCGCGACCAGCGCCGTCCAGGCCCCGGCGCCGGCCAGCACGGGCGAGCCGGACGCATCCAGCGGCGCGCCGGCGAAGCACGCGGCCATCGCGGCGAGCGTCGCCGCCATGCCGACCGATCCGAACAGCAGCAACGGGCGGCGACCGAAGCGATCCACGCTGGCGATGGCCACCAAGGTCGTGAGGATGTTCGTCAGGCCGGTCAGCACGTTGAGCGCCAAGGCGTGCTGCTCCGAAAAACCGACGGCCCGCCACAGGGCGCTGCCGTAATAGAAAATCACGTTGATGCCGACGAATTGCTGCAAGGCCGAGAGCCCGATGCCCACCCATACGATCGGCAGCAGGCCGAAGCGGCCGCGGATGTCGCTCAGGCGCGGCGGATTTTCGCTGCGGAGGCTGGCGTGGATTTCCGCGATCTTGGCCAGCGTGTCGCCGCCCAACACCTTGTCGAGCACGACCTGGGCCTCCGCGTTCCGGTGCCGGGCCACCAGATAGCGCGGCGATTCCGGGATGGTCAGCGCCGCCAGCCCGTAGAGCACCGCGGGAATCGCCTCCATCCAGAACATCCATTTCCAGGCCGTGATGCCGCCCCAGAACGGCGCGGTGGCCGAGCCGGCCGTCCGCGCGATGAAGTAGTTGCTCAGGAGCGAGACGAAGATGCCGACGACGATCGCCAGCTGCTGGAGCGATCCCAGGCGGCCCCGCAGATGGGCCGGCGAGATTTCGGCAATGTAGGCCGGCGCGATCACGCTGGCGGCGCCGACGGCGATTCCGCCGAGCACGCGCCAGAAGATGAAATCCCAGATCGTGAACGGCAGGCCGGATCCGATCGCGCTGACGGTGAAAAAGACGGAAGCCCAGACCATGCACCGGGTGCGCCCGACGCGATCCGCCAACGGTCCGGCCACGAAGGCCCCCGCCGCCGACCCCAGCAACGCGAGCGAAACCGAAAGGCCGATGACCCACGACGAGGTCCGGAAAGTTTCCTGCAGCGCGATGACCGCGCCGTTGATCACCGCCGTGTCGAACCCGAACAAGAATCCGCCCATGGCGGCGGTAGCGGCAATGACGATCAGATAACCGATGGATGGGCGATTGGGCTGGGCGTTCGACATGGCTTCCATGCTCCCGGTTGGATTCGAATCAGTTGGCCGACATGGAGAATTCTACAGGCCTTCCCAGCCCCATTCCAGCCTGAATCCTTCGAATATCGATTTTCCACCCCGGAGCAAGCCCCCCCCCCCCGGGATCGCCCATCCCCTTCGCCGCAGCGAGGCCGCCGGCGAATCCGTCCCTCTACCCCGAACCTACGGGACGGAGCCCTTGACGGGGTGTTCGAAATAGGCCGCGAAATAGGCCGCGACGGCGGGATCGCGGATGGCCACGCCGGTTTCGTTGCGGCGTTCGATGGCGTCCTTGCCCCAATTGACGGAGCCGATGACCACGGCATCGTCGGCCACGATCATCTTGGCGTGGGTCGTGACCTGGAGATCGTCGTCGAAGACCGCCACGCCGGCTCCGGCCAGGAACTCCTTGGCGGGGCCATTGACCTTGTTCAGCAGCGCGTTGTAGTTGCTCAGATCGATGGCCACCGCCACGTCCACGCCGCGCGCGCGGGCGGCCGCCAGCGCCTCGACCAGCTGGTTCACCTTGCTCCCGGCGTATTTCGGCGAGTAGTTGATGCCGTACATGACGACGCGGATCCGCTGCGTGGCCGCGTTGAACAGCCCCATGACCTCGGGAAAATACTGCCGGTTCACGATGGTTTTCACCGCGCCGGATTCCACCGGCGGCAGATCGGGCTCCGCGGCGCTGTCGGCCCAGACCGCGGCGACGTAGCGGGTGAAATACGCGGCCAAAACCGGATCGTCCAGCCGAACGTTGGTTTCGTTGTTGTTGCCCATGGAGTTGCCGGTCCAGTTGGTGGAGCCGAGCAGGACGACCCGGCCGTCCACGATCACCAGCTTGCTGTGCGTCATTTTGACGGGCGTATCCAGTTTCGCTTCCGCCCCCAGCGCGAGCAGGCGCTCCACGGCGGCAGCGTTGAAGTCCACTCCGTCGTCCAGCATCCCGCGCACCCGGACTCCGCGCTTCACGGCCGCGGCCAGCGCGGTTTCGATGGCCTGCACGGCGCGGTCGTCGTGCATTTCCAGCTGCAGGAATTCGATCGAGTTCGTCGCGCCGTTGATCAGGTCCAGCACCGCCGGCAGATAGTCCCGGTTCACGACCGGCCGGATCGTTTCCCCCACCCCGGCGGTCGCCCAAACCAATCCCAACCCCAAAACGACGCAACGAAACGGCCATTTGTTCATAGGCGCCGATTTTACCCGTCTTTGCCCTCTGCCGCCATCCGAAATCCATCCCGCGCACACCCCAGAAGCCCCGTCGCCCTTCCTTCTCCCTGCCGGGCCTTTTGGGGCACCGAGGCACAAACCAGGCTGATCCTCGATTCCCCGCATCGGAGACCGGTTGCCCCCCCCCGGCCTGCGCCCGTTCCGGGGGTTCAGTGATGCGCATCACTGACAGATCAAAGCAAGATGAACCATGGTTGCGCCATGAAAATGCCGGAAACAAGCCGCTGAAAATTTGCCATTGCGTCGGTTATGGAGAAGGCATAGAATCGATGCTCGTCAGTCGGCATTGTCGTCGGGACTCGGCCTATCCCGAGCAGTAACCGTCCTCTAAGGGGAACACGGCAGAAAATGAACGGTCCGAATCAGAAGCCAAGAGGTAGAACGATTCATCGAAACGTTTTCGCCGGGGGCCGTCCCGCCACGGACCTCCCCGCCCATCCCGCCGCTTTTAAAAACACACGAGGGTGATATGAGAACTTCGATTCGCGTTTGGGTGCTGGCCGGTCTACTCAGTCTTGCGGGAACGAAAACGGCGCTGGCCCAGTCCAGCCGAACCGGCGTGGGTGCGATTCCCTACTCCAACGGCGTCACCTTCCGCGTATGGGCCCCCCATGCCACGAACGTTTCGGTCGCCGGCAATTTCAACGGGTGGGACATGGCGGCCAACAAGCTGGCGATGGAAGCCAACGGATATTGGTCGGCGGACCTGACGAATGCCGCCGCGGGGGCGGAATACAAATACGTGATCAACAGCAATCTCTGGAAGAAGGATCCGCGCGGCCTGAGCGTGGTGAATTCGGGCGGCAACAGCGTGATCTTCAACCCCAACCGCTACCAATGGGATGTTCCTTCCTTTTCCAAGCCCGAGCGGAAGGACATGGTGGTCTACAAAATGCACGTCTTGACCTACAACCCCGGATACGTGCAGTCGCCCTACGGCAATTTCAACATGATCGCGGACAAGCTCGAGCATTTGCAGGAACTGGGCGTGAACACGATCGAGCTGATGCCGGTGGCGGAATTCCCCGGCAACAACAGTTGGGGGTACAATCCCGCGGATCCGTATGCGGTGGAAAGTTCGTACGGCGGACCTGCGGAGTTCCAGCGTTTCGTGGATGTTTGCCATACGCGGAAAATGGCGGTCGTTCTGGACGTGGTCCATAATCACTGGGGCCCCACGGATTTGGCCACCTGGCAATTCGACGGCTATGCTCCGGACGTGAACTACGGGGGCGTCTACCACTACAACACGGCGGGGCTGTGCTGTACGCCGTGGGGAAGTTCACGGCCCGACTATTCCAACTCGGAAGTCCGCGACTACATCAAGGACAGTTATGCCACTTGGTTGGATACCTTCCATGTCGACGGCTTCCGCACGGATTCTCCTTACCATATCGGATATTACGAAAACACCGAAGGGGCTTGGCCCAGCAATGCGGACGGCGTAAGCCTGATGCAGGAGGTCAACGGCCTTCTCCACAACAGCTATTCCAACGTGATTTCGATCCAGGAGAACGGCGATGCCACCTGGGGATTCGACGTGCGCTGGGACATGGATTTCCTAGAGGACCTGCGCGCAATAGTCGCGGAGCCGAGCGATGCCAACCGCGACATGAACGCCTTGGCCGGCCTGATCGAAAGCGGCGCCGGCCTAGGGCGGGTGGTCTACGCGGAATCGCACGACACCTCGGGCGACCTGAATGGCAACACGCGCCTGACCCGGCTGATCGATTCGGGCGATCCGACCAGCTTCTGGGCCCGCAAGCGGTCGCTGCTGGCGGCGGCCATCTACATGACCTCGCCCGGCATCCCGATGATTTTCCAGGGCGAGGAAATGGCGGAAAACTGGTCGTTCTCCGACCATACCGGCTACCGGTGGGACGCGACCAGCGCGGAGCAGCACCGCGGGCACATCGCCGCCTACAAGGATCTGGTGCATGCCCGCCGCAATCTGAAGGGCGGGACGCAGGGGCTCAAGGGGTCCAGTTGCGACGTCACGCACGTGGACAACGACAACAAGGTGATTGCCTACAAGCGCTGGGATGCGGGCGGAGACGACGTGGTGGTGGTCGCCAACTTCGGCATCACGGCCTGGACGAACAACAACTACAGCATCGAGTTCCCTTCGGAGGGAACCTGGCATGCGCATTTCAACAGCGACCAGACCAACTACTATTCCGACTTCAACCAGATCGGGACCGCGACGGTCACGGCGGCGGGCTCGCCGCCAACCGCCAACGTCAACATGGGCCGCTATTCCGCGCTGATTTTCTCCAAAACGGCGCCGGCCACCAGCGGAACGGCCCATGCCAGTCCCTGCAACAGCGGGTGCGATGCGCCGGTCACCTTCCACTACGATGCGGCGGGGGGACCGCTGAGCGGGGCGGCGCAGGTCCGCGTGCTGGTCGGGTGCGACGGCTGGCAGAATTCCGTCTATACCAACATGACGCGCGATCCGCTGAACAACAACGAATGGACATGCGCCTATTCCGGTTTCCCCGGCGGCACCCGCGGCCTGAATTATGTGTTCACCGACGGGGGAAGCCTCTGGGACAATAATTTCTCCAAGGACTGGTACGTGGCCGTGGCCTGCCACTCCACCGCGCGGTTCACGCCGGCGCAACCCACCGGGTGCACCGATGTCACCGTCCGCTACGAAGCCGCCGACGGCCCCCTGATGACCGCCACCCAGGTCTTTGCCCACATTGGCCAAAACAACTGGGAATGGACGGGAAATCCGGACGTGGCCATGACCCGCGTCGAAGAGGGCATCTGGACCTGCACGTTCGGGCTGCGCGATCCGGCCTACAACCTGAACGTCTGCTTCAACGACGGCGCGGGCGGCTGGGACACCCACTTCAGCGGCAACTGGAACGTCGACGTCCAGAATTGCCACACGAACACGGGCAACGCCTGGATCGATCCGGCCCAGCCGTACGGCTGCGATCCGTTCACGATCTACTTCGAGCCCAGCGCTGGACCGCTGCGCAACGCGACGAACATCAACCTGTTCATCGGATATGACGGCTGGCAAGGCGCCGCCGCAGTACCCATGACGCAAGTCTCGCCCGGCCGCTGGAGCGTGGTCTATGCCCCGTTGCGCGGCACCGACTGGATCAACTTCTGCTTCAACAACGGCCAGGACACGTGGGACAACAACTACACGAAGGACTGGAACTACTCCGTCTATTGCTCGCCCCAGGACGGACTCGTGACCTTCTCGCCCGAGAATCCGGAGGGATGCGTCCCCCTGGCGATCACGTACCAGGAGCTAGTGGATTGTCCGCTCGAAAACGCCGCGGGCATCTACGTGTGGCTCACCAATTTCAATGGTTCCATTGCGCTGGACGAGGCGCTGCCCATGACGGAAGTGAGCAACGGTTTTTGGCGCACCGAATTCTACCCCCCTCCCGGCGTGGGGACCATCGGGCTGTATTTCCACGACAACCAGGGAAAGGCCGACTACCTGCGCAAGACGGAATATTGGTACACCGGATTCCAGAACTGCCGCATGGCGGGAATGCTGGTGATCACGAATCCCCTGTCCGAGTGGTTCCCCCTGGGCGGAGAGAGCTACGTCACCCTGCGGGGGGAAATGGCTGGCTCCCAGTATGGGGATCTATACTGGACCAACGCGCTGACGGGCCAGCATGGATCGCTGGCCGGAACTTCCCGGTGGGAGATTGCCGACGTGGCCTTGCAGCCCGGCACCAATGCCATCACCGTGGGCGCCCAGGTCTATGGCGCGCCCGCGTTCGACAGCCCGACGAATTCCGCCTATCTGGACGGCTGGCAGGTGGGGGACAACGGCGGGTTCGGTTTCGAGGAGTGGCAGCAGTACAGCAGCTATGTCCCGCTGATCACGGTCAGTTCGTCGAGCGAGCTGGGCGCCAAGGCCTGGCAGTTCGACAAGCCGTCCGGCGCGGAGAGTTATTTCTACCTGGCGGAACGCGCCTTGCTCAACGACTTGGTGCCGGGGGACTCGTTCCGGTTCAAAATCAACACGGAGTCCCAGGGCCAGGGATTGTACCTGACCGTGGATTTCCTGACGAAGAATGGTTCCTGGCTGGGATCCCTTCAATTTGCCCCGCACGACCATGGCCATATCACGATCATGTCGACCGATTACGGCATGTTGGCGCTTCCGATTTCCACCTCGGGATACGAATGCAACCTGGAAATGGCCACGGCGACCAGCTCGGTCCTCCAGGTGACGTCGATCAGCAGCGGGCAGAGCGTTCAAACCTCGATCCACTGGATTGTAAACGATGAAACGGCTGTGCACCGGGTCTCCTTCTTCTGCATGAACTACGACTACAAGGCCAATTCGGAATTCATCCAGTTGTCGGATTTCCAGGTGGTTCCCGGCACGCAGGGACAATGGCAAAGCGATACCGTCCACATCATCAGCACGGCGGCGCTCGATCAAGACGCCGATGGCATGCCGGACGACTGGGAGACGGCTCACGGTTTGAATCCGGGCCTTTCCAACGCCAACGCCGATGACGATGGCGATGGCCGGAGCAATTTCGATGAATATTGCGCGGACACCCATCCCGGAAACTCCAATTCCCTGCTGCGCATCAACAGTGTGGATCTTGCCGGCAACGCGCTTCGACTGGTCTGGCAGGGCGGCAGCAACGCGCAACAGGTCCTTGAGTGTTCAAGCAATCTGTTGGGGTGGCGCGGCGTGCTGACCAACCGGCCCCCGACGCTTGTGACGAACGGCATCACCAATCTGGATCTCTACCGGACCAACCAGTTGTATTTCCGGCTGAAGACCAGCCGGTGATCCATGGCAAACCGATTGGCAACGTATTGGCGGACACAGTAAAAAGGCACAACCCATGAATCGAAGATTCCGGCAGTGGCGGCTAGGCGTGGTTCTCCTGATGGCGCTTTCGGCGTTGCCTGCGGGCGCGGGCGAAGCAATCCTCCAGTATTTCAACACGCCCTGGCCGGAATTGACCCGCCGGATTCCCGAACTGGCCGAAGCCGGCTATACGGCGCTGTGGCTGCCGCCGCCGTTCAAGGCCGGGGGCGGATTGTCCGTCGGTTTCGACTCCTACGACCGGTTCGATCTGGGGAGCAAGAACCAGAACGGCTCCCTCACCACCAAGTACGGCACCGAAACGGAACTGCTCCATCTGGTCGAGGTGGCGCACCGCTTCGGGCTGCGCGTCTATTTCGACAACGTCATGGCGCACAACGGCGGGCCCATGTCCAGCGGCGCGCCGGGCACGCTCCAACCCAACGGGTTCGTCCCGGAGGATTTCCACCTCCGGCGGACGTCGGAAACCACGTATGAAAACTACGGCTGGCCGGAATGGAAAGACGAATGGCAAGTGCTGAACCGCAACCCGTTCGGGCAAGACATCGCGCACGAAAATCCGAACGACAGCTTCGGATGGAGCGAAGGCGACAACTACGACAAGTGGTCCGGCGTACGCCATCCCGGTCATCCCGAGTACTATCTCGACACCGACCTGCCGATCGAGGCCGTCAGCGGCGGCACCACGTCGATCGTCTATACCTTCGCGAACAAGGAGCCGTTCACGGATGCCAACACCAACGGCGTCTTCGACTGGACCGACGCCAACTCCAACGGGCAGCACGACGCCGGCGAGGCCGGCGAAGCCTTCGCGGACACGGGGCTCGACCCCAGCCGCGCGGACCGCCGGACCGCGGCGTGGGGCTACGGCAATGGCCGCTACGACATGGGCAACCCCGTCGCCGAAGACGTGAACGGCATGCTCTTCCGCGCGCTGCGCTGGTTCACCGACAAAGCCCACGCGGACGGCTACCGCCTCGACGCGGTCAAGCACGTGCCCGCCTATTTCTTCGGCAAGATGGACAGCCCCAAGGACGGTTCCAACTGGGGCTACGGCGGCCAGGCGCAGGAGCAGTTCAACGTCACGCGCGGCTTCAGCGACTGGGACAACCACCGCGACACGGTCTTCAACAACGTGCAGGCGCGCGACGACGCGCTGCTCTACGGCGAGCACCTCGGCGATCCCCCCTGGAAGATGTACTACGTGGACGCGGGCATGCGCATCGCGAACGACGACTTCCTCAACGCGGTGAAAGGCAACGTCGGCAACAGCCTCGCCGGCATGGACGATCCCAACTACGCCGTGATCAACCCCGGCCAATCCATGCATTACGCCATGAGCCACGACAACAACTACCTGTGGGGCGGCGACCGCGAGCAGGCGCACGCCATCCTGCTGGCCCGCGAAGGCCTGCCCATCGTCTACACCGACGGCTACAACCAGAGCGGCTCGCCAGACTGGTTTCCCAAGCCGGCGGAAATCCCGTTCCTCGGGCAGTGGGGCCAAGCCTATCTCCCGAACCTGCTGGACATCGGCCGCCACTTCGGCTGGGGCTACCAAAACAGCCGCTGGAGCGCGTGGGACTTCACCTCTTGGTCGCGCTACGATCCCGATCTCGGCAACAACGACCACGGCGTGACGATGGTCTTCATGCTGGCCAAGAGCTACAATTCCAGCTGGCCGCTGTGCAACGTCGATGCCGTTTTCCCCGAAGGCGCGCGCCTGTTCAATTATTCCTACCACGACGGCCCGTTCAAGGTGAAGGTCTCGGGCGGCAAGATCCGCAACATGGACGACAGCTCGATCTACGTGGCGCCCGGCAAGTACTATGCCTTTTCCTGGCGCAATCCCGAGATGCCGCTGGCGTGGGGCGAAGGTCTGACCGAGGAAATCCAACCCATCGCGATCTACGAGAACGGAGCGCCGGCCGGCACCGTCGTCGTCACCCGCAAAGACGGGCGCGACGGCGATCCGAACTTCAATCCCTACGGCCTTGCCGACACGAACGCCTCCGACTACAGCTACAGCCTAGCCATCCCGCGCGTCGCGCAAGCCTCCAATCTGACGTTCATCGCACGCGCAGACGGATCGGCGGAGAACATCCTGATGAAGCTCGACGGCGGCATCGACCTGAACTCGCAGCTCGATATCGTGGTCCAGGCCCCCGGCACGCGCGACAACCCGCCCGCCGTCTCCCAGGACAAGTTCCTCGGCTACGAGCAGATGAAGTACGTGCGGCGCGTGGCCGAGAAATTCGCCGCCGCCGACACCGCGCACAACGTGATCGGCTCGCCCGGCGCCGAGACCTATGCCTGCACGATCGGCGCCACCGGCTTCGTCGTCAACGCGGGCGACGGCCCGAACCGGACCGATGGCCGGACCGTCACGTGGCACTACCACGATCCCGCGCAGAACAACCAGATCTCGACGAACCTGCAGTTCAGCCCGGCGCCCCTGGGGGCCGCGAACCAGCCCGTCACCGTCTGGACGAAGATCGGCTACGCTCCGCAGGCGGAATCCGCCTGGCTGTACTACACGACGAACGGCGTGGATTATCCCGAAGGCAGCGCCGGGCTCGGCAAGGGCGCCACGCGCGTGGCCGAGTTGGCGTACGCGGCCGATGGCGGCATCGACGGCGGCAGCACCTCGCAGTGGTGGACCGTCACGCTGCCGGCCCTGCCCGCCGGCACCGTCCTGCGCTACAAGATCGGCGCGCACAAGCTCGACGCCGCCAGCGTGTTTCCCTGGACCGACGACGACCTCTCCGTGAAGGCCCGCATGGAAACCGTTTTCGAGATCACGAACTTCAATGCGGCCACGATCCCCTTCTATCCCCACAACGACTGGGGCCAGATGGCCGTGGGCCTCGATGAAGGCTTCCACGTCCTGCGCACGAAGGCCATCCTCGGCCGCGCGTCCGGCGACGTGCCCATCTACCGCGAGCGCACCCAGACCTTCTATTACGACGCCGCACGCCCGGCCGGGTCCATCCTCTACCCGCCCACGAACGGCATGGTCCTCTCCGGCTCCAGCTACGGGGTCCAGATCCGCTCCGACATGACCGCGGAAGAAGTCTGGTGCAAGATCGAAGACATGGATCCGGGCAACGACGACTCCGCCACCGGCCTGGCCAACGGCAACAACGCCTGGGTCAAGGCCAGCAAGGGTCTCGTGCCTGCGCCCGCGCCCGGCGAGGCCCCCTCGCAGGCGTGGGATTTCAACTACGTGCTGATCCCGACCTCGGGCACCGCCACCATTTTCGTCTGCCTGCGCGAGCTGACGTCCTCCACGAACCTCGCGCTGTCCGATGCCGCCGGCCACCTCACGACGCTGGCGCGCACGGTGGACACCGGCGGCAACGGCGTGCATTTGCTGGTCCACGAGCCCGCCGCCGACGGTGCCACCGTGGGCGTCGGCAGCAACCTCGTCGCCTATTTCAGCCAGAGCTTGGGCGCGGGCCTCGACACCAACCAGCTCGCCCAGTGCTTCGTCATCGAGCTCGACGGCGTCTACCAATCGAACGCGAATTACGTCGTGGAAACCAACGTCGCCGCCGGCGAACACGCGGTCCGCTTCGTGCTGCCCAACCTGCACAACGGCAATCCGGGGTTCCTGCACGTGCTCAGCGTGGGCTTCGCCCGCGACGGCTACCCGACGCTCCTCGCCGAACGGCAGGTCTATGCCGTGGCCGACGACGACAGCAACGACGACGGCATTCCGGACTCCTACGAGCTGCAATGGGGCCTGCCCGTCGGCAGCCTCAACGCCGCCTCGAACAACGACACCGACGCCTACTCCAACTACGACGAATTCATCGCCAACACCGACCCGACGGATGGCAACGATTTCCTCGTCGTGGATTCCACGGCCTGGATCACCAATAGCGTGGCGCTGGACTTCGAGTCGCGTTCCAACCGCAACTATTTCGTGTGGTACACGGACCTCATGGTGCCGTCGAATTGGCAACTGGCCACCCCGTTGACCGACCCCATCGAAGGCGATGGGCAACCGAATCAATTCATCGATACCCTTCCGAATCCGACAGGTCGGTTCTACCGCCTGGAAGTGAAAATGCCCGGACCGTAACGCCGAATTGCCCGATGGAGGAACCGGAATCGCGCTGCGCAGGCCTCCCGGCCTGCGCAGCCCCTTGCGATTATCTTGGCCTTTCAGCAGTTTCTTCTGCCCCTCTTCCCCGGAAAATGGTAGAGTTCCAACCGTAAGGCAATGCCACAACACAAATGGAGAATTCCCATGGGCGACAAAAAAGGCAAAAAGGAAAAGGCCAAAGAGCAGAAGCAGCACGACGCGAAAAACGCGAAGAACCAACAGCAGAAACAGGCCAAACAGCCGCAGTCCAAGAAACCCTGAGCCGAGGCTTTCGCAGGATCATGGAGCCCCGCGGGCAAGCCCGCCGGCTCCTTGCGCGGATGCGTCCGGAAAGTGA
Organism: uncultured Verrucomicrobiota bacterium; assembly: GCA_964510645.1. Classification (GTDB taxonomy): domain Bacteria; phylum Verrucomicrobiota; class Kiritimatiellia; order CAIQIC01; family Lenti-01; genus Lenti-01. Next base: position 37,217 of record CAZECJ010000013.1, read on the forward strand.
ACAAGTCGCCTGAAATGGAAACCGAAGTGGAACGCAATCTCGGCGAGCAGCCGCTCGCGCGGCTCATGGCCGAGCACGGCCTCAGAGCGCAACATCTGGTGGCGGCCTCTGCCGAGCACATCACCTTCAAGATGGTGACTCGTGCCTGCAAAGGCCGGCGCTTGACCCCGCACGTCCAATCCAAGATCCTCCGCGCCCTGAATCAGGCCGCGGCCAAGGCATACGCCCGATCCGACCTGTTCACGTATTGAACGATGCGGAAAACATCCCCTTTCCCGCGTTCAGGAGTTCTGATTAACTCGACCCGATGAAAATCGATCCCCAGGCGAAATTCCCAACCCGCGAGTGCCCCGGTTGCGCGGTCGACGTGCCGGCGAACGAGAACCGCTGCCCGATCTGCGGCTATGAATTCCCCGCCCGCGACCGGCTGCATCGAAACCTGATTTGGATCGTCGCGGCGCTGCTCGCGCTCCTGCTCCTGCCTTTGCTGCTGTCCCTGCGCTGATTTTTCCGCTGGATTCCGGCATTTCCCGTTTTCCTGCGGTATGCTTTACTGCTCGATATGCGCAAAAGGTTCCATCGCGTTTTGGTTTCGGACTTCGACGGCACGATGACGAAGTTCGATTTCTTCGACTTGGCCCGGCGCGACCTGCCTTCCGCCGCCGACCACGACTTCTGGCAGGACTACGTCGCCGGCCAGATCACCCACTTCGAGGCGCTGGCGGGCATCTTCGGCTCGATCCGCGCCGATTGGACGGGCATCGGGCGAGTGCTGGCCGGCATGCAGCTCGACCTCACGCTGAAAGACTCCGTGGCGCGCCTGCGCGCCGCCGGATGGGATGTCGTCGTCGCTTCGGCCGGTTGCGGCTGGTACATCGAGCGCCTGCTGCGGCAGGCCGGCGTGGAACTCGAAGTCCACGCCAATCCCGGCGAATTCGCCCCGGAGACGGGCTTGAAACTGGCGCTGCCGACGAACTCCCCCTATTTCAAGCGCGAGACGGGCATCGACAAGCCGGCCATCGTGCGCGCGGCGCTTGCGCGCGATCCACGTGCGGTTTTCGCCGGCGACGGCCGTCCCGATCTGGCGCCCGCGCTGCTCGTCCGGCCCGAATGCCGGTTCGCCACCGGCTGGCTTGCCCACCACCTGAAAAACGTCGGCGAGCCTTTCCGCCCTTTCGAAACCTGGTCGCAAATCGCCGATGCCCTGCTGGAGGAAAAACCATGCTGAACCGCACCCAGATCTCTATCCCCAATCTCGTCCGCGTGAAGCCCGGCGCCGCCGGCCGCGTCGGGATCTATGCCCGCCGGAACGGTTTTTCGGAGGTCGTCGTGCTGCACAGCGCCGATCTCCAGATGGACCTCATGCACAAACTCTGCGACGGCCTGAAAGCCGAAAACATCTCCGTTCTGCAGCGCTGGCCGATCCAGGACGCCTCCTTCGAGCAGGCGCGCGACTTGTTTCCGCAAATTCCCGCCAAGACCCGCGCGATCATCGGTTTCGGCGGCGGCAAGGCGCTCGACGTCGCCAAATACGTGGCGTTCCTCACCCGCATTCCCTATGTCGCCGTGCCGACGTCGCTTTCCAACGACGGCTTTTGCAGCCCGCAGTCCAGCCTGACGCTCGAGGGCAAGCGCAAGTCCCTGCCTTCCACCATGCCGTTCGGCGTGGCGATCGACACGGAAATCTGCCTGGCCGCTCCGGAAATCCTGTGGCTGGCGGGCGTGGGCGATCTCGTCGCCAAGCTGACCGCCGTGACGGACTGGAAGCTGGCCTTCAACGCCGCGGGCACTCTCGTGGACGATTTCGCCGCGCTGCTCTCCGATGCCACGGTCTTCCAGTTCATCGCCCGGCCGCAGCGCGATCTGGAAGGCGTGCGGCTGCTGGGCACTTCGCTGATGCTCAACGGCATCGCGATGGAGGTCTGCGGATCCTCGCGGCCCGCCAGCGGCAGCGAGCACCTGATTTCGCATGCGCTGGATTCCCTCGGCGGCAAGCCGCGGATGCACGGCCTGCAGGTCGGCGTGGCCACCTATCTCGTCAGTTTGCTCCAAGGCAAAAACTCGGACTTGATCGCGGATCTGTTCGAAAAAACGGGCTTCTGGCGCGCCATCGAACAGGCTCCCTTCCGGCTCGCCGATTGGCTCGAGGCCCTGCGCCGCGCGCCATCCATCAAGCAGGACTTCTATACGGTCCTCTCCTCCCGCGACTGCCGGCCCGAGGCCGAAGAATTCCTCCGCGCCGACTCCTATCTGCGCAAGTGCGTCGTGGACTGAAGCCAGCCGCGCTTGACACTGGTATCATTAGTGGTATCGTTTCGGCATGCCTAAGATCGAGGATCTGGTGGCGGCCATGCAGGCCAACCCGAAGGGCATCCGTTTCCCGGAGGCCTGCAAGGTGTGCGAACACTTTTTCGGACCACCCCGCCAAAGCGGATCGAGCCATCGCCTATATTGAACGCCTTGGCCCGGCGACCCGCGGGTCAACCTCCAGAACGACCGCGGCATGGCCAAAGCCTATCAGATCAGACAAGTCCTCAAAGCCATCGAGAAATGGACAAGCCATGAAAACCACCGGAAATGATCGCTACACCTATCGCGTGACTTGGTCGGAAGAAGACCAAGAGCACGTGGGTCTTTGCGCGGAGTTTCCAAGCCTGAGCTGGCTGGCCCGCTCTCCGGAAGCCGCGCTCAAGGGAATCCGCCGCGTGGTCGCGGCGGCAGTCGCGGACTTGCGCGCCTCGGGTGAAACCGTTCCCGAGCCGGTGGCCACCCGTCGCTACAGCGGCCGATTCGTCGTCCGAGTTCCTCCAACCCGGCACCAGGCGCTGGTGATGGAGGCCTCCGAAGCCGGTGTCAGCCTGAACCGGCTGGTTTGCGAGAAACTGGCGGACTGAAATATATGAATTGGATTCGGCGGGGGAGGAATGGAAAAATGGAATGCGGGAATCACGGAACGATAGAGTAACGGATTAATTCCTGCGTTTGGGCTTCCCCATCGTTCCATCCTTCCGCCATTCCATTCTTGAACTCCCTCCCGCCTTACCGCCGCTTGACGCGGGGGGCGTTTTGGCGCATCCTGCGGCCCATTATGAGCAAAACCCTCGACATGGAAATCCTCGCGTCCCTCTGCAAGCGGCGCGGCTTCATCTTCCAATCTTCCGAACTCTACGGCGGCATCAACGGCTTCTGGGATTACGGCCCGCTGGGCTGCGAACTGAAGCGCAACATCAAGGACGCCTGGTGGAAGGCCACGGTCCGCTGCCGCGAAGACGTCGTGGGCCTCGAGGCCTCGATCATCATGCACCCCGCCATCTGGAAGGCCTCCGGCCATGCCGACGGCTTCGCGGACCCGATGGTGGACTGCAAGGACTGCCGCAAGCGCTTCCGCGCCGACCAGCTTTGCGAGGAGCAGGGCCTCGAACTGATCAAGAACGGCGCCGCCTTCGCCCTGCCCGAGGGCGTCAAGTGCCCGGCCTGCGGCTCCAAGAACCTGACCGAGCCCCGCAGCTTCAACCTGATGTTCAAGACCTTCGTGGGCCCCGTCGAGGACGATTCCAACGTCGTCTGGTTGCGCCCGGAAACCGCGCAGGCGATCTTCGCGCAGTTCAACAACGTCGTGGCCACCGCGCGCCAGAAGGTGCCCTTCGGCGTGGCCCAGATGGGCAAGAGCTTCCGCAACGAGATCAATCCGCGCAACTACACTTTCCGCTCGCGCGAATTCGAGCAGATGGAGCTGGAATTCTTCATCCGTCCCGACGAGGCCATCGAGCTGATCTGCGGGAAGATCACCGCGCTGGCGGACAATCCCGACCTGAACGGCGAGCCACAGGAAAGCTGGGGCTGGGAAGTCTGGCACCGCTACTGGGTCCAGCAGCGCTTGAACTGGTACCGAGCCATCGGCCTGCCCGACGCCGATCTCGAACAGTATTGGCAGACCGGCGACGAGCTCGCCCACTACGCCCGCGCCTGCGTGGACATCGAATACGCCTTCCCCTTCGGCGTGCAGGAGCTCGAGGGCATCGCCGCCCGCTCCGATTTCGATCTGACCCAGCACCAGAAACATTCCGGCAAGGGCATGGACGTCTTCGACGAGGCCCTCAAGCAGGCCGCCGACAAGCTCGATCCGGCCGCCAAGGACGCCTTCGTCCAGAAGATCGTGGCGGACTGGACCGGCCGCGGCAAGGCCGAGGCGGACGCCCGCGCGTTCGCGCTCAAGCTGCTCGAAGGCAAATTCGTGCCGCACGTCATCGAGCCCTCCGCCGGCACCGACCGCCTCGCCCTCGCGCTGCTCTGCAACGCCTACGAAGAGGAAACCCTGACCGACGACAAGGGCAAAACCGACGTGCGCACCGTCATGCGCTTCCATCCGTCCATCGCCCCCATCAAGCTCGGCGTCTTCCCGCTGGTGAAGAACAAACCCGAGCTGTATGGCAAGGCCCGCGAAATCTTTGCGAAGCTCCAGCGCCGCTGGAACTGCTTCTGGGACGAATCCGGCGCCATCGGCCGCCGCTACCGCCGCATGGACGAAGCCGGCACCCCGTGGTGCGTCACCGTCGATTTCCAGACGCTCGAGGACGGCACCGTCACCCTACGCGACCGCGACAGCATGAAGCAGGAACGCTTGACGATTCCGGCCTTGGTCGAGAAAATGGACGCGGAAATCGGTTAGGCGCTTCCAGGCGCCGGGAGGTTCGCCATGTTCGTCAAAGTCAACTGCACGTTCTGCCATCAAGCGTTCGACTTCGACAGTTCCAGCGGGCTGCCCCAGATCGATTGCCCCCACTGCGGAAAGCAAAACGTGGTGGAAATCCCTTCCGCCGCGCCGAAGCCCCTGACGATCCAGCACGACGCGCCGAATCTGTCCGGAGCCAAGCCCTGCCCGTCCTGCCGGCAACAGGTCGCGCGCGACGCGATGCTCTGCGTGCACTGCGGCTACAATTTCGCCACCGGCAAGAAAACCGGTGAGCCCACCCCGCCGAACCCCTTGCTGGTCGCGGCGGGCGTCGTTGCGCTCATCGTCGCCGGACTGGGGGTGGCTTACTGGTTCTGGCCGGCCTCCGAACCGCCGCCGCCGGCCATCGTGTCCGCCAGCGAATCGCCGGCCGTCTCGGTTGAGCCGACGCCCGTTCCGCCGACGCCGGTCGCCCCGACGAATGCCCCGCCGAATGCATCGACTGAAACCGAGCCGCCGCCGAAGCCAGTCGCGGCGGCCAAGCCTCCGCCTCCCCCCGCCCCTTCGAAGGAAGAGCTCGCCGCCCAAAAGGCCGCCGCCGAACGAGCCGCCTTCGCGGAAAAGAAAGCCAAAGCCGAGCAAACGCTCCGCCTGCAGCTCGCCAATCGCGAACCCATGTATCAAATCAACGAACCCCTCGAACTTCGCCGCAAGAACGGCGTCATCGACAAAGGCACGCTCACGGGATTCGCCGGAACCGGCACGGGCCGCGTGGCTCTCGTCGCCACCCCCCGCGGGGAAATCGGCGTGCCGTTGAACCTGCTGGACAATCCCACGCGCCGCCGGATAGACCCCGAATATCGGGAAGCCTTCATCCAGCATCTGCTGAGCACCAAACTGCCCGAGGCTCCCGGCGAACTGCCGGCCGGGCAAACGGCAAACGGGCTGTAGGCCTGCCCGCCGCCCTCAGCGGACCGAGCGGCGGCGCAATTGGCCGCAGGCCGCATCGACGCCCTTGCCCTTGGATTCGCGCAGGGTCACCGACACGCCGCGGTTCTCCAGCGTGCGCTGGAACGCCTCGATCGCCGCGCGCGGCGGTGCTTCGCCGGAGAATTCCTCCACCGGGCTCAGCGGAATCAGATTCACGCGGCAGGAAAACGGCCGCAAATGCCCCGCCAGTTCCCCCGCGTCGTCCACGGAATCGTTGACGCCGCGGATCAAGGTGTATTCGAACGTGACGAAGCGCTTGGTCTTGGCCGTGTAGTCCACGCACGCCGCCAGCAGCTCGTCCAGCGGATATTTGTTCTCGATGGGCATCAATCGGCGGCGCAGCTCGTGGTTGGGCGCGTGCAAGGAAACGGACAATTCGACCTGCAAGCCCTCTTCCGCCAATCGCCGGATGCCCGGGATCACGCCGCAGGTGCTGATCGTGATCCGCCGCGCGCCGACGTTCAGCCCGTCGGGATGGTTCAGGATGCGGATGGACTTGAGCACCTCGTCATAGTTGTCGAACGGTTCGCCCATCCCCATGTAGACGACGTTGTCCGGGCGTTTTTTCTGCATGGCGGCGACGAGCTGGAACTGCGCGACGATTTCGCCGGCGGACAGGTTGCGAGCGAAGCCGCACTTGCCGCTGGCGCAGAACGCGCAGCCCATCTTGCAGCCGACCTGGGTCGACAGGCAGACCGTGGTCCAGTCGCGGGCGGGAATCAACACGGTTTCGATGCTGTCGCCGTCGTCCAGGCGGGACAGCCATTTGGTCGGGCCACCGGTGATTCCGGACATCTGGACGGCATCGACCGGCGCGGGGGTATGGGTCTCGGCCAGCCGCTCCTTCAGGTCTTTCGGCAGGTTGACCATCTGGTCCCAGCGGGTCGCGCCCTGGACCTGAAGCCATTGCCAGAGCTGCTGGGCCCGGAACGCGGGCTGGCCGACATCCTTGCAGAGGGATTGCAGCTCTTCCGGCCACAATCCCTGCAAGGCGATCTTCATGGGCCTAGTAGCGGTAATGCGCGGGCTTGTAGGGTCCGTCCGCGGACACGCCCAGATAGGCGGCCTGCTTGCGGTTCAGGCGGTCGAGCTTCACGCCCAAGTGCCCGATATGCAGGCGCGCGACCTTCTCGTCCAGCTTCTTCGGCAGCACGTACACGCCGATCGGATACTTCTGGGCGTTGGTGAACAGTTCGACCTGCGCCATGACCTGGTTGGTGAAGCTGTTGCTCATCACGAAGCTCGGGTGGCCGGTGGCGCAGCCGAGGTTCACGAGGCGACCTTCCGCCAGCAGCAGGAACGACTTGTCTTTCTTCGTCCAGATGCGGTGCACCTGCGGCTTGATCTCTTCCCAGCGGTACTTCTTCATCGCCGCGGTCTGGATCTCGCTGTCGAAGTGGC
>CAZECJ010000014.1:0-43192 GCA_964510645.1 uncultured Verrucomicrobiota bacterium
AGATCGAATTCGTCTACAAGGACTACGCCGACGTCGAGCTGCGCATCCCGAACGTCGCCAAGGCGCGCGACCTGATCGGGTTCGAGGCCGAAGTGGATCTGGACGAAGGCATCCGGCGCACGGCCGAGGGCTACCGCGCGGAGGGATGAGGCGCGCATGCCGGCAGCCGCTCCAGCCGCGCCGCGCAGCATCTGCGTGGCCATCATGTGCTACAACGAGGCGCCCAGCCTCGCGGGCGTGGTGGACGAAATCCGCGCCGAGCTGCTGCGGCTGGGGGCAGACCACGAAATCGTGATCGTCGACGACGGCAGCCGGGACGGCAGCGGCGAGATTGCCGACCGGCTGGCGCGCGAAATTCCCGGCGTGCGGGTCGTGCACCACCCGGTGAACCTGGGCTTGGGCGCGGTCTATCGGCAGGCGTTCACCTGCGGGACGAAGGAACTGGCCACGGCGTTTCCCGCCGACGGGCAGTTCGATCCGGCCATTATCGGCCAGTTCATGCGGCGCTTCGACGAGGCGGACATGGTGCTGGGCTACATTCCGGAATTCCGCAAGAACCGGTCGCTGCCGGCGCGCGCGTTTTCCTGGGCGGAGCGGACGCTCTACAAGATCTTGTTTGGGACGTTTCCGGACTTCCAGGGCATCCTGATGTTCCGGCGCGCGCTGGTGGACACGGTGCCGCTGACGTCGACCGGCCGGGGCTGGATGATCCAGATGGAGTTGATCCTGCGGTTCCTCAAGAAGGGCTACCGGGTCGTGAGCGAGCCGACGGGCTTGCGGGCGCGCATGAGCGGGGCGTCCAAGGTGATGAACCTGCGCTCGATCTCGTCCAATCTGCGCCAAGTCTTCGAACTCCGCTGGCACTTGTGGGGTTCGAACGAGGCGGCGCCGGCAACCTCCCGGTAACCATGGCTCGCGCTTCCGTGAAATCCTGGATCGGGCTCGCGCTGAGCCTCTTGTTTCTGGGACTGGCTCTCCGAAACGTGGAATGGGCGGGGGTGTGGTCGGCCTGGCGCGCCGCCCGCGTGGATTTGCTGGTGCTGGGCACGGCGCTGCTGGTCGGCAGCTGGGTCATCGCCGCGTTTCGCTGGCGCCTTCTGTTGTCCGGGGTGGCGGGGCTGCGGACGCGCGACACGTTCGCGTTCATCATGATCGGCTATCTGGCCAATACGGTCTTGCCGCTGCGGCTGGGCGACCTGGCGCGCGCCAGCTTGATCGGTCGCAAGCGGGAACTCGGCATCAGCCGGGCGCTGGGCAGCATCGCGATCGAGCGGCTGATGGACGTGTTGATGCTGGTGGCGCTGACGCTGGCGCTGATGCGGGTGCTGGAAATCCCGGCCCCGATCCAGGCGGGGCTGACGGGCATGGTGGCGGTGGCGCTCGTCGGCTTGCTGGGGTTGATGGCGGTTTCGCTGAATCGCAAGCATCTGCCGCGGTTGACTGCCGGGTTGGCCAAGATCATGCCGCACCGGCTGGCGGATCGCGTCTCGACGCTGCTGGGCAACTTTTCTTCGGGCGCCGACGTGCTGCACCGGCCGGCGGGTTTTTTATCGGTGGTCGCGCTGTCGGCCGGCCTCTGGCTGGCGGCCGGCATGGGCACGCTGGCCTGGGTGACGGCGTTCCATCTGGCCGTGCCGTGGTATGCGGGATTCTTCGTGCTGGTCATGGTGAATCTCGGTTCCGCTATTCCGTCGTCGCCGGGGTATATCGGCGTCTATCATTACCTGGCCATGCTGGCGCTGTCCCTGTGGACGCCCGATCGGAACGCGGCGCTGGCCTACGCGATTGGCACCCATGCGCTGAACATGCTGGCGAACGTGGGGCTCGGTTCGTTTTTCCTGGCGCGCGAAGGCGTGTCCCTGCGCAACCTGAAAGCGGAGACCTGACGCGGGAAGTCGCGCTGCGCTATGAATTCGCCCGCGCACAACTTCTCGTCGCCCCTCCGGCTGGGCTGGGGGCTGGTCCTGTTCGTCCTGCTGCTGCAATTCGCCTCCCGCTACCTGCCGTCGCCGGGCGCGGTCTGGGTGGCCGACGACTGGGCGAACGCGGCGCGGAGTTCGTTCTATGCCTCGCATGCCGAGGCGGCATGGCGCGGCTTGCAGGATCCCAACCGGCCCTTGAGCACGATGGCCGTGGAGGTGGGCTATCGGGTGTTCGGAGACCGGGCGTGGGTTTGGACGCTGGTGTCGCTGGCCGCCAATTCGTTGCTGCTGCTGGCGATCTTGAAGTTGGCGTTTGAATTGACAGGGCGGCGCGGGGTGGCGGCTGCCGCGGGGGCGGTTTTCGCGCTGCTGCCGAACTTGACGGAAACCTATCACTGGTCCACGCAGGTGCTGAACGAGGTGACCTGCGGGCTGGTGCCGTACGCGCTGAGCGCTTGGCTGTGGGTGGCCTATCTGCGCCGGGGCGGCGGCTGGCGCTTGGCGTTTTCGGCGCTGGCGTATGGCGCGGGCTTGTTTTCCTACGAGGCGGGCATCCTGCTGCCGGCGGCCTATCTGGTGCTGCTCCCTTGGAAAAAAGAGCCGCTGAAAAGCGTGCTGCGGCTCGCGCCGATCGGCGCGGCCGGCCTGTTGTATCTGGTCTGGCGCGGAACGAACGCGTTCGGCTTGAACCAAGCGTGGCATTATCCGCCGCACATGCAGGCGGGCCTGTCGCTATATGGGGTTGTCGTGAACGCTTGGCAACTCGTTCAGTGGTGGATTGGCGATCGCCTGGCCGGTTCCATGCTGAACGGGTTCGAGGCTTTTGCCTCGATCCCGCTGTGGACCCGGCGCTTCCTTTTCGCGGCCAATATCGGCGTCGTCGCGCTGATCGGCTGGGGCCTGTGGCGGCTGAGGACGGGCGGTCGGAAGGAAGCTGGGGACCCGCCGTTCAGCGGATGGCAATCGGCGCTGTTCGGGTTGACGTGGACGGGCGCCGCCATGGCGATCAGTTTGGTTTCGTATACGGCGCCGCGGCTGAACGTGCTGCCGGCCATCGGAATCAGCCTGCTGGCGGCGCTGGCGTTGGAGAAGTGGCCGTTCCGCGTTTGGGCGCCGTTGCTTTTCGTGCCGGCCGTGCTGGCGCTGGCGGCGAACCAGGGGACGGCCGAAAACTATCGCCAGGCGGGCCGCATGTGCCGGGGCCTCTACGCCACCCTCGAAGCGAGCCAAGACCAATGGCGGGACAAGGAAATCTTGCTGGTCGACACGCGTTCGCTGCGCCAACGCCAGATGCCGGGATTGGGACCCTATAACGAAGACGAACGCCGGTGGGCGCAATGCGGGAATGCCATCATGCTGCGCGGGTTCGCGCCCAAAGCCATGGTGCGGCGGATCACGGGACAGCAACAACCGCTTACCCAGGTTTTGCTGGATGTTGAGTATGGGGCGCGGATCGAGGGCGATCAACTGCTCTGGCACAACCGCTACAATCCGGAGCGGCCCCACGCCAACTCCATGGACGGCGTGCACGTCGTCGATTTTCTGGAAGCCGGCCAGCGGGTTCCCTAACGGGTGGGGATGCCGGAGGGCTCGGTTCGGATTGACGATCCCGGTTCTCTTGCGTAGGTTGCGCGGCCATGAAAACATGTTTGGCGATGCGGTGCATGGGCGGGTTGATTTGCGCGGGGATGATCGGGTGGGGCAGCGCGGCTTGGGCCGCAGACGAGGCGGTCCCGGCCGCCGAACCGGTTGCGGATGGAGAGCCGGCCGCGCCGGCGGAAGAGCCGGCGGCCGCGTCCGTCGCCGATGTTCCGCCCGAGCCGCTCCCGGCCGCGGAGGAAGAGCCCGCGAAGCCGCGGAAAGCGGAGCCGGTCTATCGCGGTTCCGACATGAAAGAGGCGTTCCAAGGCGCCGGCAGTTCGAAGTTCGGGGCCTCGGGCCGCGTGAACAAGATGCCGGCGAAGAAATCCGCGCGGAAAGAAAAAGGCGAGTGGAAGCGGAGCCTCGAGGCGGGCCTGAGCACCGCGAGCGGCAACAGCGACATGCTGCGGTACGACGGCTCGGCCAGCGCCGCCAAGGAAACCGACGAGAACTACTTTTTCCTGGAAGCCGGCGGCCGCTACGGCGAAAGCGACAACGAGACGGATGCCGCCAACGCCACGGGCGAGGGCAAAATCCAGCATCGGCTGTCGGAGCGGAACTATGCCGCGCTGGCCGGGCATGTCCGCCACGACCAGATCGCCGACCTGTCGTACCGCGCCCGGGGCAGCTTGTCGCTCGGCCACCATTTCATCTGGACGGATCGGGTCGTGTTGAGCGCGGAAGCGGGCCCCGGCTACGTGTCGGAAAAGAAGGGCGGCGAGAAAGAGGGGTTCGTGGCCGGCCGCGTCGGCCAATACCTGGAGATTCTGGTCGCCGACAATTTGCAGATCTGGCAATCGGCGGAATGGGTCCAGAACCTGGAAGACGGCGCCGTCTATTTCGTCAACGCCGAGATCGGCCTGGAAACCGTGTTGACGGGCAACCTGAACCTGCGCTTTTCCCTCGAAGACGCCTACGACAGCCAGCCGGCGGAGGGGAAGGAAAGCAACGACCTGACGACGAAAACGGCGCTGGTCTGGAAGTTCTGACGACCGTCCGGGGGGATGGGGGAACGGCCCTGCGCCTTACCACATCACGGGTTCGTAGAGCGAAGCCTTCGGTGGCCGGGAGGGTGCCACCACCGGCGTCGCCGGCTTCTTCTGGGGAGCGCCGGCCGGTTCGGCCGCTTTCGCGGCCACGGCCTTGGGCTCCGCCCGGGCGGCGGCGCGCTCGGATTTCCGCTCCGGGGTCTCCGCCGTCTTTTCCGCCGGAGCCTTGTCCGCTTCGGCCAGATCGATGAACCGGGCGCCAACGGGGAAATGGTCGCTGTAGCCGCCTTGGTAGTCTTCCTGGTTCTCGAAAGTTGGAACGGGGGCGCCTTTGTCCCGGCCATGCTCTTCGACCATGTACTTCGGCTTGTCGACCGAGAAGAAATCCTGGTCCGGCTCGATGTCGGCGCTTTCCAGCAGGGCGCCGGAAACGATGATCTGGTCGTACATCCGCCATTCCGTTTCGCCGTCGAACGAGTGGGGGAACGATCCCTGCCCCTTGTCCGATTTCGGAGCGGAGAGGTTGTAGAGGTTGGTGGCCACGTAGGTCCCGGAGCGGGAAGGATAGGGCTCCACGTCCAGCACGTCGCGGATGGAGCGGTTGGAGGGTTCGTCGTTGAAGTCGCCGAGGATGACGACGCGGGCGTTGGGTTCGCGCCGGTACAGGCGGTCGGTGGCCAGGGCGAGGGTGCGGGCCGCCTCGAAGCGGTTGGCTTCGGACTCCTTCACGCCGCCGCCGCGCGAAGGCCAATGGTTGACGAAGACATGGAGCCTTTTTCCATCGTGGTCTTCGAAGACGGCATGGAGGATGTCGCGGGTGGTGTGGTTCCACTTCAAGGCGACCTTGTAGGCATGGGTTTCCAGCAGGGAGAAATGGGCCCGGTTGAAAATCAACGCCGTGTCGATGCCGCGGGGGTCGGGCGAGTCCGCGTGGACGATCCCGTACGTTTTGCCCGCCAGTTTTTCCACGAGGTCGCGGATGACCTCTTCGTTTTCGACTTCCTCGACGCCGAGGATGTCCGGGCCGTTGCCCTTGTTCATGCCGGAGATGACCTGGGCGAGGTTGTCGAGCTTGGTTTCGTAGCGCACCCGGTCCCAGCGGGTGGTGGGGTTGTTGGGCAGGAACTCGTCGTCGCCGTCGTTGTCGGGGTCGTCGAAGGTGTCGTAGAGGTTTTCGACGTTCCAGTTGGCCACGTAGAATCCCGGGGGATTCGGCGCCGCGTCGTCCGCCGCGGCGGATCCGACGAGGCCGACCCAGAAGGCGAGGAGGAGTCCGGCGAGCAGCGGCGAAACGGATTGGTGTTTCATGGGAGATATCCTCTCAGATGCGGTCGGGGGTGTCGATGCCGAGCAAGGCGAGCCCGTGGCGCAGGACCTTGGCGACGAGGTCGCACAGGCGCACGCGGCTTTCGCGGATCCCCGCATCGGCTTTGAGGAAGGGCACGTTCTGGTAGAAGGAGGAATACGCCTGCGACAGGTCGTAGAGCGCGTCGGCGAGCAGCGAGGGCTTCTCCTGTCCGGCGGCTTCGAGGACGGCGTCGGCGTGGCGCGCGAGGCGCAGCGCGAGCCGGCGGGCGTAGGCCGAATCGAGGACGACGGGTTCGCGCCGCCAGTCGCATCCGGGGAACCGCTCCGCGTGCTTGTCGATGACCGACGCGATGCGGGCATACGCATATTGGAGATACGGCGCGGAATTGCCGTCCATCGCCAGCGCCTTTTCCCACGTGAAGGAAACGGCGGACTGCGGATTCTGCGAGAGATCGGCGTACTTGACCGCGCCGATGCCCACGGCGCGGGCGACGGCCTGCTGCTGGTCGGCGGGCATCTCGGGGGAGGCTTGCTTCACGAGGTCCAGCGCGCGCTTCTCCGCTTCGTCGAGCAGCAGATCGAGCTTGATGGCGGTGCCCTTGCGGGTGGAAAGCAGGCCTTCGGGCAGGCGCATCAGGCCGAACCAGATGTGCCGCAGCGGGGTTTGCGCGCCGGCCTTTTTCGCGAGGGCGAAGAACTGGCGGAAGTGCAGCTGCTGGCGCTCGTCGGTGACGTAGATGATCCCGTCGGGATGGAATTCGTTCTCGCGCGAGAACACGGTGGCGACGTCGGTCGTCGCGTAGTTGTAGCCGCCGTCGGACTTGCGCACGATGCACGGCGGCAGCTTCTCGTCCTCCAGGAACGCGACCAGCGCGCCTTCGCTTTCGCGCACGAGGCCGAGGGACTGGAGCTTTTCGACGACGCCGGGCAACGCGTCGTTGTAGAACGACTCGCCGCGGACGAGCTCGAACGACACGCCGAGGCGGCCGTAGATGCGGTTGAACTCGATCATCGAGAGATCGATGAACTTCTGCCACAGGGCGCGGTTTTCGGGATCGCCCGCCTGCAGCTTGACGAGTTCGGCGCGGGCCTGGTCCTTCCACGCCGGATCTTCCTCGCACTTCTGGTGCGAGAGCACGTAGACGCGCTGGAGCTCGTCGACGGGCGCGGTCTCGAGCGCGGCGGCATCGAGGAAATTCCGGTAGCCCATGATCAGGATGCCGAACTGCGTGCCCCAATCGCCGAGATGGTTGTCGCCGAGGACCTCGTAGCCGAGCGCGCGGTGGATGCGCTTGAGGGCGTCGCCGATCACGGTCGAGCGGATGTGCGCGACGTGCATCGGCTTGGCGACGTTGGGCGAGGAATAGTCGAGAATCAGCCGCTTGCCGGCGCCGGGCTGGGGTACGCCCAGCAGCGGATCGGCCTGGATGGCTTCGAGGTGGCGCGCGAGGGCGGCGTCGGCCAGCGTCAGGTTGATGAAGCCGGGACCGGCGATCTCGGCCTTCGCGATCAGGCCGTCCGTCGGCAGCTGCGCGACGACCGCTTCGGCGACGGCGCGCGGCGGCCGGCGCAGGACCTTGGCGGCGGCCATGGCCCCGTTGCACTGGTAGTCGCCGAACGACTCGTCGGCGGCCGGCAGGGCATCGAGGTTCAGCGCCGAGAGATCGGCGTCGGGAAACGCCGCGGCGAACGCGGCGCGGATCTGGGCGGACAGGATTTCTTTGATCGTTTGCATAACAGCCTTGATAAACTACGAAATACGCGAAATGCGCGAAAGGGGATCGTTGACGAACCGTTCGTGCTCCAATTGAGGGTAATGGCCGAAATTGACGAGCAAGGCCAGCTGTTTCTTCGTGGCTTTAAGATAATTGATCGTTTGCGCCCGAAAATCGTCGATCAGATTCTTGGTGGCCTTGATCTCGACGACGATCTCGCCGAAACAAAGAAAATCGGGCTCGTAGGTTTGTTTCAGGGGCGTTCCCTTGAAGTCGAGTTCCAGCCGGGGATGCTCGACGAAGGGAATGCCTTGCGCCCGGAATTCAGTGGCCAGGCACTCTTGGTAAACGGACTCCAGAAATCCGCAGCCCATGGTTTTATAGACTTCAAAACAAGCCCCCATGGTCCTGTAGCTTTCATTCTTGAAAAGGATTTCCGTTTCCATTTCGCGTCTTTCGCGTGTTTCGTAGTTTGGATTTCCGGCGGTCACCACTCGGCGAATTCGCTGGGCTTGTCGGGGTGGGTGGGCAGGACGCGGATGCGGGACAGGCCGACGGAGGCGAGGTGCTGGCGGACGACGTGGAGCGCCAGGTCGAGGTTGTTGCATTCCTTGCTCAGGTGGGCGAGGAAGACCTGCTGGAGGGTGTCGCCCGCGACGTCGGCGAGCAGCGCCGCGGCGGTCTCGTTGGAGAGATGCCCCTGCCGGCCGAGGATGCGCTGCTTGAGCGACCACGGGCGGAAGGAGCTGTTCACGAGCATTTCGTCGTGGTTCGCTTCGAGCACGACGGTCTGACAGCCGCGCAGGCGCTCGCGGGCGAGCTGCGTGGGCATGCCGAGATCGGTGGCGACGCCCAGGCGGGCCGCGCCGCAAGCCAGGACGAAGCCGACCGGCGCGTAGGCGTCGTGCGGCAGTGGAAACGGCAGGATCTCGACGTCGCCCACGGCGAACGGACAGCCGTCGGTGAACAGATTCCACGGCAGGCCGTCGCCGCCCTTCACGCCGCGCGCGGTGTCGCCGTTGGCGTAGAGCGCCACGCCGAGCTGCTTGTGGAGCTGGGCGAGGCCCGCGACGTGGTCGGTATGCTCGTGCGAGACGCAGATGGCGCGCAGCTTGGCGGGATCGAGCCCGGCGGCGGCCATGCGGCGCAGGGTTTCGCGCGCGGAAAGCCCCGCGTCGATCAAGAGCGCCGTGGTTGGGCTTTCGACGTGGATGCAGTTGCCGCTGCTGCCGGAGGCGAGCACGCAGACGCGAAGCTGGGGGGAGGGGGGCATGGGGGCGTTGGGGACCGAATATTCAATATCCAATGTCCAATTTCCAAGTGGGGACGGTCAGGAGGGAGCGCCTTCGGGGGCGGCCGCGTCTTTTTCCGCGGCTTCGAGGGCGGCTTCCGCCGGGGCTTCGCCGCCCTTGCGGCGCTTGAGGAATTCGCGGGCGAGCTGGCGGTAGGCGGCGGCGCCGGTGCAGTTGGCGTCGTAGGCGATGATGGGCACGCCGTGCGACGGGGCTTCCGCGAGACGGACGGAGCGGGGAATGAGCGACTCGTAGATCTTGTCCGGAAAATGGCTGCGGATTTCGCCGACGACCTGCTGCGAGAGGTTCGTGCGCAGATCGTACATCGTCATCACGATGCCCTCGACGGCCAGACGCGGCGCCGCGCCGGAGTCGTGCAGCTTGCCCACGGTGTTGAGGATGGTGCTGATGCCTTCCA
Organism: uncultured Verrucomicrobiota bacterium; assembly: GCA_964510645.1. Lineage (GTDB taxonomy): Bacteria > Verrucomicrobiota > Kiritimatiellia > CAIQIC01 > Lenti-01 > Lenti-01. The sequence goes on from CAZECJ010000014.1 coordinate 9,286, forward strand.
GCGCGTAGTACTCGCACTGCATCGGAATCAGCAGCCCGTCGGCCGCGCACAGCGCGTTCATGGTGAGGATGCCCAGCGACGGCGGACAGTCGATCAAAACGAAGTCGTAGCGGTCCTGCGCGGCCAGCGGCTCGAGGGCCATCGTCAGCCGCTGCAAATAGTGGTCCGCGCGGGCGACGTCGATTTCCGCGCCGGCGAGATCCACTTCGGAGGCGACGACGTCGAGGCGGGCGTCGGAGGTTTTCTGCACGATGTCGGCGATGGGCTTGTCGCTGAGGAGGATGTCGTAGATGCTGGCGCCTTCGGTCTTGGCGAGGCCGAGGCCGCTGGTGGCGTTGGCCTGCGGATCGAGGTCGATCAGCAGGACCTTCTTGCGCCGCTCGGCAAGGCACGCGGCGAGATTGACGGCGGTGGTCGTCTTGCCGACGCCGCCCTTCTGGTTGGCGATGGCGATGATGGGTGTGGGCATGGGGTGGATCCTTCCTCGAAAATGTCGGGGGCATTATAGCCGCCGGCGGCCTCGCGCAAACCTTTTTCGTCGCCTTTTCCCGCGCGCAGGGAGTCGCGGCTCGTCGAATCAATGTTTGCAAACAATGATTATGGATATTCCGCCGAACGAAACAAACTTTGCCCGATTTTTACGTAGCGTGGAAAACTTTTTTCCACGCTACGTAAAATTCGCGGCCCGCGGGCAACCGCATGGGGCAGAGGCGGTTCGGCGGACGGCTACCCGAGGGTGCAGTTCGGCAGCTGGCGCCGGGTGCCTTCGCGGCCGCAATTCATGAGCACGTCGAGGATGGAAAGGCCGGGCAGGAAGCCGTCGCCTTGCTGGGGGTAGGGCGCGAGCGTCGGCTGGATGAATTGGAGGGCGACGCCGTTTTGCGCGAAGACGTCCCGCGCGTACAATTCCCGGCCACCCGGCGGGTTGAGATAGGCGTCGGCTCGTTCCTGCCGGCAGAGGTAGAGGACGCGCAGGGTCTTGATGTCCGTGGTCCCCATGTCCCGGGCCAACTCGTCAAGCCACGGACTGCGTTCCGCGCGCGCCGCGTCTTCGAAGTCCTGGAAGGGGGCGGTGTCGTGGGAAATCGGCGTGGCGATGCCCAGGAATTCGGCCACGGCGCAGATGCCGTTGCGGTTCACTTCGGTCAGATGGGTGGCGGGCCGGCGGACGGCTTGTTCGATCGCCGGGAACACCTCGTCGTAGAACGGGGCCTTCTTGTAGTTGTGCTCGAGCAGGTCGAGGAAGCGGCCGGGCCAGCGGCCGGCGGGATCCACGCGCACGTCGCGGATCCGGACATTGGAGCTGGCGCCGAGCAGGGGCGCTGCGCAGTAGAACTCGCCGCCGCCCTTCAGGCGGATGCGGTTGCGGTGCACCCAGCCCTGGCGCATGTAGTTGAGGTTGTCGTAGAGCAGGAACTTGTCGGCGGCGGCGATCAGCTGGAAGTAGCCGAGGTACGGGAAGAAATAGGGCTGCATGGCGGCGAGGCGCATTCCGGCGTTCCTTTCAGGGAGTAGACGTTTTCCGGAGGATCTGGCCGTAGAGTTCCAGCAGGGCGTCGGCGTGGCGTTCGGCGGAGAATTCGGCGACGACGCGCCGCTGGCCGGCGGAGCCCATGTCGCCCCAGGCCGCACGGTCGTTCCAGGTCGCGGCCAGACATTCCCGCAGCGCGGCGGCGTCGCCGGCCGGGAACAGGCGGCCGGTGCGTCCGTCTTCCACCAGTTCCGGAATGCCGCCCAGGTTCGAACCGACGACGGGCTTGCCATGGGCGAAGGCTTCCAGCACGGCGACCGGGGCGTTTTCGTGCCACTCGGCGGGCAGCACGACGAAGGCCGCATCGCGGTACTGGCGGGCGAGATCGGGGCCGGCGAGATGCCCGGTGAACGTCACCCGGTCGCGCAATCCGTGGCGATCCGCGAACGCCTCCAATTCCGCGCGCAGGGGGCCGTCGCCGGCGATCCGCAGGGGCAGCGGCAGGCCGACCATGGCCCGCAGCAGGGTCAGGAGGCCTTTTTCGGGGGACAGGCGTCCGGAATAGAGAATGTAGTCGCCCTGGCCCGGGGCGGGCACGATGCCGTCGGTTTCGATGGCGTTGGGAACGTACAGCACGCGTTCAGGCGCGTAGCCGTTGGCGAGCAACATGTCGCGCATGAACCGGCTGGGGCAGAGGAAACGGCTCACCGGCGCGTACTTGCGGCCCCAAATGGTGAAATAGGTTTCCGCGGTGTAGACCAGCGAGGCGACGAGGCTGTCCTTGTGGCAGCGCCGGAGGACGCAGTGGTAGAAGCGGCCGCCTTGGCAGGCAGTGCAGATCTGGCCGTGCGCCAGGGCCCGGTAGGACGGACAAACGAGCTTGTAGTCGTGCACGGTCAGCACCACCGGCAGGCCCTCCGCGCGGGCGACGTCGAGGACCGCCGTGGTCAGGCCTCCGTAAATATTGTGCGCGTGCAGCATCTGGGGCCGGACGGCCCGGAGGAATTTCCGGAACGCGCGGCCCATGGCGGGATTGTAGACCACCTGGAAGGCGCGGCGGGCCTTGGCCCAGCCGCGGAGTTCTTCGATGACCACGTTGGGCCGGTAGAATCTGGCGTGCTCATGCTCGACGTCTTTCGGGCCCCGCCGGGAGAAGAAACTGACTTGGTGGCCCCGGTGCCGCAGCATGGAGGCTTCTTCGAACATCACCCGTTCGGAACCGCCGCGCAGGGACAGGTAGTTGTTCAGAAACGCGACGTGCATCAGGCCGTCTCCGGAGGGACGGGGCCGGTACCGGATCCGGCGCCCGCGCTGACGAAGAACAGGACGAACAGGCTCATGACGGTGAAGTTGTCGAGGTTGTTTTCCGTGATCGCATAGGTGGCCATCATGATGGCCAGCCAGCGGACGGAAGGCGCGGCGCGGCGGTACAGCATGATCCAGATGGTGCCGCCGGCGGCGCACCCGAGCAGGCCGGCTTCGACCAGCAGCCGGAGATAGTCGTTGTGGGGCAGCTTGACCAGGAGCACGGAGCACGCGCCAGGCCCCTGGCCGAACCACTGGGCCAGGGCGCCGGAATCCTGGAAGATCCGCAGGACGGTGCGCCAGTGCTCCAGGCGCCAGGCGGCGGAGGTCAGTTCGGCGCCGCCGTATTCCTGGCCCAGTTTCCAGAAGTCCAGCGGATCGTTCGCGGCGATCTCGGCGAAATGGTCCTGGACGACCATGACCTTCGTCCACAGCGGGCCGATCCATTTGGCCTCGCCCAGGATCTGGAGGTCGGCGGGGCGCTGCGGCAGCCAGAGCAGGCCCAGCAGCGCGCCGAGCGCCGCGACGAGCAGCAGGGCGCGGGCGAAACGGGAGCGCAGCCAGGAGAAACCCAGGCCCACCAGATAGCCCATCAGGGCGCCCGCGGTGCCGGACAGGAGGATGAGACCCACGACGAAGGCATGCAGGGCGAGCTTGAATGCGGGCGGGTCGCGGTCGGGGTCGAGGAAAAACAGGAGGCTCATGGCCGCCAGCGCGAAGTTGTTGGGATTCGCGTAGGAGCCTTCGATCCGATCCTCCGACACGCCCAGGCAGGCGCCGAGCACCAGGACGACCGCTACGGCGCCCAATCCCCACCGGCGCGCGGGCGCCCGGAAGAGCGGCGGCAGCTGCAGCGCGTCCGCGATCACGACCAGCAGCAGGAGCGCGAAATACTTGGCGGCGTAAGGGGGCGACGTCGCGCCCCAGGCCCAGGTTCCGGCGAGCAGCGCGATGATCGCGAGCAGCGCGGCCGCCGTCGCCGCCAAGGTCAGGCCCGTCCAGCGCGGCGGCAGCAAGCGGGGCGCGGCATGGACGGCCAGGAACGCCAGGAACGCCATCGCGCCGATGAACTGGCGCTCGCCGCCGGCGATGCCGATGGCGAAACTGGCGGCGACGTACAGGACGTAGGCCGCCATGATCGGCGTCCACGGCGAAGGGACGCGGCCGGCGGCGGCCGGCGGCGCCTCGCAGGGCGACGGATCCGGATAACAGCGGCCGACGGGCATGGCGGCGATTCTATTTCGGTTGGGCCGGCGCGGCGGAAGCGGCGGGGGCGTAGGATTTGTAGTGCTGGGCGTAGTGGTAGTAGGGGCTGTAGGAGCCGTAGGAGAATTTGGAAACGTCCAGGTCGTTGACCACCATGCCCAGGGCGTGGATGCCGGAGTCCCGCAGCCGCTGCAGGGTGTGCAGGGTCAGGCGCTTCCGGCTCACGTCCGGACGGATGGCCACGAGGATGAAATCGGCCAGGGGCGCCAAGGCCAAGGTGTCGCTGACGAGCCCCAGCGGGGGAACGTCCAGGACGACGTGGTCGTAGTTGGCGCGGGCCCAGGCCAACAGGCCGGCGGCGGCCGGCGCGCCGACCGCTTCCAGCGGGCTGGCGGAGTGGATGGGCCGGCTGGCGATGACGTCCAGCTTGGGGCACGCGGCGATGGGATAGACCAGGCGGTCGTAATCCGCGACGTTGCGGGTCAGCGCGTCGAGCAAGCCCAGCCATTGCGCGGGCATGGGGAAGATGCCGGCGAGCCTCGGCCGGCGCAGATCGAAATCGACCAGCAGCACCCGCCGGCCCTTCTTGGCCAAGGCCGCCGCGAGATTGCAGCTGGTCACGGTCTTGCCTTCGCCGGGAATGGAACTGGCGACCAGCAGGACCTGCGACTGCTCCTTGAACCGGGGGGAATCCAGCATGTTGCCGAGGCCGGCGAAGGCTTCGGCCACCTCGTGCAGTTTCTGGTGGATGCTGGCCGTGGCCACCGCGGTGCGGTCGGCGCCTTTCATGTGGGGCACCACCGCGAGAACGGGCGCGCCGCGGCCTTCCAGGTCTTCCGGCCCCGTGACGCGATCTTCGAGGACGTCGAGGACGACCACGGCGCCGATGCCCAGCAGCAGGCCCAGGAACAAGGCCAGCGCAAGAGTGCGGAGTCCCTGCGGCCGGATGGGTTCGATCGGTTCGGAGGCTTTTTCGACGATTTTGATCGTGGCGGTGTTTTCATCGGCGGCCATGCGGGCGTCCTGGATGCGCGTGAGGATGCCTCGATACGACTGGTCGGCGGCGTCGCGCGCCCGTTCGAGGGCGGCCAGGCGCGTCCGGCGTTCCACGATCTGGATTTCCAGGTCCGCGGCCAAGCGGCTTTGCTCGTCCTTCTTGTTGCGCAGCGAGTCCGCCTGGTCCACCAGCAGGCGCTGGTTGGCCTGGGCGGTCGCCTTGGCGCGTTCCAGGGCTTGCAGGGCTTGGCTGCGGTACAGCGCGACCAGGTTGTCCTGCGCCTGCACCTCGGGATGTTTGGGCGTGAAGGTGGCCAGCAGGCCGTCCCGGGCCACGGCGGCGCCGCGCCATTTTTCCAGCGCCGCGCGGATTTCGTCGGCGCGGGGAATGTCCGACGGCAGTTCGCCGGCCAATTCGGGGTCCAGCTTGAGCAAATCCATCTTGGCCAGGAGCGCGCGGGCGTTGCCCTCCGCGCTTTCCGCGATGACCAGCGCCCGGTTGAATTCCAGCAAGGCGTCTTCGACGGTTTTGCGCTGGCTTTCCATGGCGTCGATCTTGTGCCGCTGGCGGTACGCCAGCAGGGCGTCTTCGGCCTTCATCAGTTCCGCGCGCTGCAACTCGGCTTGCGCCTCCAGCCAGACCACGGCCGCGTCCGACGACGACCGGTTTTCCTCGTAGGCGCTGGCTTCCGCGGCCTCGGCGAACGCGTTGCAGGCGGCCGCCGCCACGGCCGGGTCCGGATGCTCGAATTCCACCCGGATCAGGCTGGAACGCCGGATCAGGGTCAGGGTCAGCGCCTTCTCGAACTTCTTCAGGCGGATGTCCCGTTGTTTGCCGACGTGTTCCTTGACGGCCGCGACCGTGGCCGCGTTCGTGGCGGCCAGCTCTTCGGCGGAGAAGCCCGGCACGACCTGGGACGGCGGGTAGAACTGTCCGGGGCAGGCGGCGTCGAGCCGCGCCAGCGCGGCGAGCAGCATGGTGCGGCCCTTGAATTTCTCCAGGCGCGTATTGAAGATTTCCACCGCTTGCGCGCCGCCGCCGGTGTCTTCGATCACGGCCGCCTGCTGAGTCAGGATGCGCGGCCGGCGCACGCTGAGTTCCACCAGGCTCGACGCCTGGTAGATCTTCTGGGCGCTCCACAGGTAGGCGAGGGCGAGGAGCACGGCGATGCCCATGATCGAGGCGATGGTGCGCCACTTGCGCAGCAGGCGCCGCGGGGAAAACCAGGCCCAGCCGGTGGGCGGCGCGCCGTAGGCCGGATGGCCGTAGTAGGCGGAGCCGGCGTCCGGCGGAGGAGGGGTCGCGGGGAGGGCGGGGTCAGTGTTCATGCGCGGGTATCCTGTGGGGGTTCAAGCCGGCTGGCCGTTCCGAGGGGAAGCGGCGCCGGCGGGCGGGAGGTCCATTTGGGCAGGGCGGCCAGCAGGGCCGTCCACGTCCATAAGATGGCGGGGCAGCGGAAGGGCAGGTCGATCCAGCTGAACGCGAACACCGCCGCCAGGCCCAGGCCGACGAAGGTGAACAGGGCGCCGCGGCGGACGCCGGTCCGGAAGAGCGGCGCCAGCAGCGCGCCCAGCGCAAGGAGCATCAGGCCGGAACCCGCCAAGCCGAATTCCACCAGGAACTGCAGCGGGTCGCAATGGACGTTGGAACGTCCGGCGTTGTGCCGGAACGCCGGCCATCGGCTTTCCGGCAGGTGGAAGGCGGCCAGATGGCGGAAGCCCCATCCGCCGACGCCGAACTCCGGATAGGCCTGGACCATCCGCCAGGCGGCGCCCCAGAGGAGCGGTCGGTCGGACAGGTCGAGGTTGACGGTCTGCCAGGCCGGGATCAATTGGGTCCGGGGCGGGCGCTTGACGGCGAATTCTTCCTGAATGGCGCCGCCGCCCGAGCCGAGCACCGCGAAGTAGAGGAAGAGACCGGCGACGATCGTGGCCGCCGCCCAGCGGAGCCGCTCGGCGGGCCGGAAGATCCGCCAGCCCCGCATCCAGCCGTAGCCGGCGGCGTATACGGCCAAAAGCCAGGACAAAAAAACGCCGGTCCGGCTCAGGGAGAGGTTGGCCCCTGCCAGGCAGAGGAGCAGGGCGGCCGCATAACCGCCCGCGGCTCGTTTGTCCACCGGGCGGTCGCGGCGGAAACTTTCGCGAAACAGCAGGCCGGCGGCCAACGCGCCCAGCAGCAGGAAATATGCGGCGGCATGGTTGCCATAGCCGAAGGATGCGAAGGAATCGCACTTCGGCGGCATGTGCCAGAACTTGCCCCGGAGGTTCGCCAACACTTCGAACAGGCCGACCGCGGCCAGCGCTCCGGAGCCCCAAAGCAATCCGCGTCCGAGTCCGTTGAGTCCCTGACGGGAAAGGCGCGGAGAGCGGAGGGACAAGCCGATCGCCCAGGCCGGAAAAAACCAGTGGAGCATTTGGGCGGCCTCCGGTTTGGAAATGGCCCATGGGAAGGAGGGGTGCCGGGGCGGGGAATAAGCCCAGCGGTGGGCGGATGGATCATAGACCAGCTCGCGGCCGGCGTTCCACCACTGGCAGCCCAGATAGGCGATGAACGCCAGCCCGCTCCAGAAGAAGAAATCCCGCCGCCACCAGCCCGGCTGTCCGCCGATCCCGCGCCGCCCGAAACCGCCGCAAGCTTCAAGAAGGAGCAGCGCCGCCGCCGCCGTGAAAAACGGGCCGTCTGCGGCGCGCAGGCCGCCCCAGCGCCAAGCGGCGGCGATCAGCAGGGCCGCCAGTCCCCACGCCAGACATCGGTTTTCCGGACCGGCAGGGAAAACCCTCTCCGGCCGCGCTGGCGCGGAACCCATTGAAAATGCTCCGTCGGATCCGGTCAGTCGATGGTTTGGCCGGGGTAATCAGGGCCCGGAGGGGGCGGCGGGGGAGGCGGCGGAGGAGGGGGCTCATCGTCGTCCGGCTCCGGATCGGGATTCGACGGCGGCGGGGGCGGGGGCGGCGGCGGTGTTTCGTTCGAAACCGGCGGTTCGGGATTGTCTGCCGGCGGCAACGTGCCGCCGGCGGCCGCGAAGGACTGGTCGAACGAGCTCAGGAGCGTGTCGCCGCCGTCGGTTGTGCCGAGCGCGGTGCGGATGGAGGCAAATCCGGCGCTGGACATGCCGGTCACGCCGGCCATGGCCTCGCCAAAGGCCACGGCCAGGGTTTCGTGGTGGATCGATGGAATCGCGGCGAACAAGGCCTGGATGGTTTGGTCCAGGCGCGCGGTCTGGTCTGCGGCCGACAGCCCCAGGGCCGCGATGCGTTCCGCCACCGCCGCGGCGATGGCGGCGGCTTGGTTGACGCTGGCATCCTGGAGCAGGGCGGCCAGCTGGGTGGCGGGATCGGCCGCGGCCGCGTCGATTTGCTCGGCGGTCGGAGCGGTGAACGCGGCGGCGGTCAGGGCCCAGCCCAGCGCGATAGCCAAGGTCGCTAGGATCGTTTTTTTCATGGGGCGTTCTCCTTTGTTCTTGTTCAACGTTCGAAAACCGCGCCGATGGTGGCGCGGGCGACATCGTAATCCCGGATGGTGGAATCGATGGTCTCGTACGAGGTTTCGGCGAACAGCCGCAGATACATCGAGGGAATCAGGTAATCCGCGCGGACCGCGACGGTGGTGCCGTTGTCCCGGCGGTCTACCATCTGGTCGCCCTGAGGCACGGGATCCTGGTAATCATCGAGCCGGTAGGTGCCGTTGGCCGACAAGGCGAGCACGGAATTCACCCGGTGGGCGATGCCCAGGCGGACCACGGTGAAATCCACGACGTTGGCCCGGGAAACCGAGGACAATTGCATGCCGTTGCGCCCTTCGAGGGTCACCTGGGTTTTGTCGGTGGCCGTCCACGTCGTCTGGCCGTCGAAATGGAAGCGGTCTTCGGCGCCGCCCTCGGGCCGTTCGTAGTGCTGTCCGCCCGCGCCCGCCTTGAAGACCAAGCGGTCGGTTTGGCGCGTTTGCAGGCCCAGGCGGGCGGCGACGTAGGTCGCCTCGTCGTCCACCTCGTCGCTTTCCTGCACGCCGCCCAGCAGCGTGACGACGCCGGCGCTTTTGGCGCGGAACTTGTAGAGCGCCTCCAACTGGGCGTTGTGGCTGGTCAGATCCAGCAAATTGGTGCTGGCATAATCGGTCTCGTTGAAGAGATAGCCGGCGTGGACGTCGGTCTTGTCGGTCAACTGGGCGGCCACGCCCGCCCCGACGTCCCAGAGATCGCGGCGGCTGCGCACGTTGGCATCCAGAAACGCATCGGCGGCAATGCCGCCGATCGAGGTCGGCGCGGCGTAGGCGTCCTGATCTTCCACGCGGCGCCAAGACTGCTGGAGTTCGACGACGATGCGTTCCGGCGCGCCGTAGCGGAGACGCAAGGCTTCGCCGCCGGTGCCGAAATCCAGATCGTCGAGGTCGGCATATAGCCTCCGCTGGCCGAAGCCGATGCCGTCGATGGCCAGATCCTTGGCCTGGTAGCCCAGTTTCAAGCCCAGATCGCCCTCGAAGAAGACGTCGTCTTCTTCGCCCGAGGAGGCCCGGCCGACGTTGGAATCGTAGGTGCCGGACAGCCCCGCGAACGGGGAAAGCGTGAAGGCTCCGGCGCGAATGCCCTTGGTCGCGGGCGCGGCGGTCGCCAGCGCCGGCAACAGGCCCGCCAGGCAGATGCCGGCGGCGAGGCGATGGATGATCTGGTTCATGCGGGTTCCTCCTGGTTTTAAAAAATCAGTTCCGGCACGTACACCACGTCGTCGGGCAGCAGGACGATGTCTTTGTCCACTTGGCCCCGCTCGCCGATTTCGCGCAGATTGATCTGGCTCGTTTTGTTTTGGCCATCGGCGGTCCGGCGCGTGACCGCGATGGCCGTGACCTTGGCGCTGACGTCGAACCCGCCGGCTTGCTGGATGGCCAAGCTCACGGTGAGGTCGCGGGTCGGCGGAATGTCCACTCGGCCGGGCCGCTTGACCTGGCCCAGCACCGTCACGTAGCCCCAAGGCGAAATGCCGGCGGTCTGGTCGTTGCGGACGAACTCCACGATGACCTGCGGGTCCACGAAGTATTCCCGGTAGCGGTCGGTCAGCCGCATCGTGAACGAGTCCAGGGTCTCTCCGTCCACGGACAGCGCGCCCAGCAGCGGCAGCGTCAAGGCGCCGTTTTCGGACACGCGCCGGCCGATTTCCTCGATCTGTTTCTTGCCGGCCACGACCACCGCGACGTTGATGACCAGGCCGGGGCGCAGGGTGGCCCATTCCGGGGCGTCGGGGCGGGACGGCGGCCGGGTTTCGGCGGCGGGCATCGATTCGGGCGCGAGCGCCTTGGCCGGTTTGGCGTCGGGGCGGCGGCGCGCGCGGCTTTTTTGGGAAACGCAGCCCAGGCAGAAGGCCAGGCTCAGGCAGACCAACGCGCCGAAAATCCACCGGGCGGACAACCTGCGATTCAACTGGATGGAACGAATCGATTGCACCATGAAATCCTCGCGCCCGCGGATGGGCTTCCACGCCGTGCGATTAACGTTGATCATTCAAGCTCCGCCTGCACGTCAATGCAAGCGCATATTTGTTGCATTTTCACGTGAAACGGCGGCGAATCTGGAGCTGGAACTGGCGGAACAGCGCGGCGGGGGCGTCCAGGCGGAAGAGCCGGGCCAGTCCGAGATAACCGCTGGCGTAAACCAAAGCCAGAACGGCGGGTTGGACTGCCAAGGGCAGGCCTTGCAGGGAGCGGCTGGCGGCGAAGGCCAGGCCGGCGAGGCCGGCGCTGAGCCAGAAATAGGGTTGGACGTCGCGGATTTGCCGGCGCAAGGGGTAGTGGATGATTCGGCCCGCGTAGAAGGACGTGATCGTCAGGCCGAGCCACGAAACCAACACCTGCCCCCAGACGATGCCCCACATGCCGAAGCGGACGGACAGGAGCAGCCCGCCCAGGATCAGCGCGGCTTTCACGACGGACAAGCGCAAATACAGGTCCGAGCGGCCCACGGCTTTCAGGACGCTCAGGTTCAGCGCGTGCAGGTGGTAGAGCATGCCGCTCAGGCACAGGATCCGGAAATAGGGGATGCTCGCGGCCCATTTGGCCGTGAACACCAGCAGGAACAGCGGCCGGGCCAGGGCGGCCAGGCCCAGCATCAGGGGGAACAGCACCACGCTCGCATAGACGATGGAGCGGCGGTAGCCCTCGCGCAGCTGCGCGGGATCGTGCTGGATGGCGGCATAGGCCGGGAACGACACGCTGACGATGACGCCGGTGAGCGAATCGGCCGCCTGCCGTTGCGCGAGTTGCGCCCGGGCGTAGAAGCCGACGTCGGCCTGCGTGAAAAACTTGCCGATGATCATGGGATAGACGTTTTCCAGGACGTTGCCCAGCAGGCTCGAGGCGAGGAGGCGCGAGCCGAACGGAAACATGGCGCGCAACGAGGCGAGGCGGAACCGCCCCAGCGGCCGCCAAGGCGATTGGACCCACAGCAGGGCCGAGCGGACCGCGGCGTTGGCGATGGTTTGCGCCGCCAGACTCCAGACGCCCCAGCCGCGCAGCGCGAGGAGGATGCCCAGGCTGCCGGAGGCCAACGTCGCCCCGAGCTGCGCCTGGGTCAACCGCCGGAAATCCAGTTGCTTGGTCAACCGCGTGCCTTGGACCAAGCCAAAGGCGTTGCAGAAAAACACCAGCGCCAGGACGCGCGCCAGCGGAACCAGTTCCGGTTGTCCGTAGAACCGGGCGATGGCCGGCGCCAAGAACCAGAGCGCCGCGTACAGGAGGCCGGCCATGGCCAGGTTGAAATGGAAAACGGCCGATTCGTCTTCCCGGGTGACGGTCTGCATCTGGATCAGGGCCGAGCCGAATCCGCTTTCGATCAGGGCGTTGGCCAGGTAGGTGAAGATGGCCAGCACCGCCACCATGCCGAACTCCGCGGGGCTCAGCAGCCGCGCCAGGACGATCGCGGCGGCGAACTGGATGGTCCGCCCGCCGAAGGCGCCGACGGCATTCCACAGGACGGCTCTGGCGGTGTTGTTTGCCGGACGCGGGGTCATGCGGAGCCGGAGAGCAGGTGAAGCAGAACGTCGCAGATGCGATGGACGCTGTCCGGTGTCAGTTCGTGATGGATGGGCAAGGTCAGGATCCGTTGCGCCACGCGTTGGGCCACGGGACAATCGCCGCCGGTTTTCGCGTTCCGATAGGGGGCGCACGCCGTGAGCAGCGGGTGGAAATAGCGCCGCGCGAACACGTTGTGCTTTTTCAGTCCTTCGTACGCCGCATTTCGGTCGCAGCCGGCTTCGTCGCCGTCGATTTCGATCGGTTGATAGGCATGGTTGGGCACGCAATGCGGCGGCAGCGGCGGCGGAAGATGCAGGCCGGGCACGCCGGCCAGCCGTTCCCGGTAGATCCGGGCCACCTGCGCGCGCGCCGCGACGACTGCCGGCAAATGCGGAAGGACGGTCAAACCCATGAGCGCCTGGAATTCGTTCATCTTGGCGTTGGTGCCCAGCCCGGCGATTTCAGATTCTGAAACGATGCCGAAGTTTTTCAGTTGGCTGTAGGTCTCTTTCAATCCCGGATCGGCAAAGGCGAGCAGGCCGCCTTCGATCGAATGGAACGGTTTGGTGGCATGGAAACTGAAGACGGAGACGTCGCCGAAATGGGCGATGGAACGACCATCCGCGCGGACGCCGAAGGCATGTGCGGCGTCGTAGATCAATTTCAATCCGTGCCGGCGAGCCACGTCGGCCAGTTCCTGCGTACGGCACGGATGGCCGAACACGTGCACGGCCAGGATCGCGCTGGTGTCGGGGGTGATGGCCGCTTCCACGGCGGCCGGATCCAGGGTGTAATGATCGGGCTCGATGTCCGCGAAAACCGGCCGCAGGCCGTTCCACGCGGCGGCATGCGCCGTGGCGACGAAGGTGAAGGGCGTGGTGATCACTTCGCCTTCCAATCGGAGGCCCTTCAGCGCGATCTGAAGCGCCAGCGTCCCGTTGACGCACAGGCAGAGATTCCGGTGGTCGAGGTTTTCCTCCAGCGCCAGACGGAAGCGTTCCAGCACCGGCCCGCCGTTGGTCAGCCATGCGGCATCCCAGATCCCGCGCAGGCCCGCGGCATACTCTTCGATCGGGGGGAGAAACGGCTTGGTGACGTACACCGGATTTTCGAACGCCTGGATCCTCATGCTTTCCTCGGGGGTGGGGGGGCGAGAACCGCGGCCATCACGTCCCCAAGCCGGTACGCCGCTTCCGCGTCCCGGCCGACCCGGTCGGCCAGGCGCTTGCGCAGGTGCTGCCGTTTCGCCCAGGCCCGGTCGACCAACGCGAAGAGTTCGCTGGCCGGCGCGCGGACGTTCCAAGCCCACGGCCCCAGTTCCAGCATCTCCATGACCCCGGAGGCCTTGTGGCTGTACTGCATGATTACGGACGGCACGTGCATGGAAACGGCCCCGATCACGGCATGCATGCGGCCGCCGATGAACAGCTCGCAGCGTTTCAGCACGCCCTTGTACTCGGCCGGAGAATAGTCGCCCCGGAGGACATACGTGCCGGTTCGGTCGGACAACCGTTCGAGGATCGAATCGGCCGCGATCCGGTCGTCGCCGTCGAAAGAGCGCTGGATCTCCGGGGTCAATCCGGCGAAATCGGCCGGATAGATTTGGTGGGGGATCAGCAGAACCGGCCGTTGCGTGGTTCGGCGCACGTGCGCGACCAGTTCCGCCATGGTTTCGGCGTAGGGCCGGCCGTGCAGGGAAGGAAAGCGGTGCTGCAGCAGGATGCTGGCGTTGACGCCCACCCACGGCACGTCGTCTGGGATCCCTTCGCGGCGCAGGAGGGCGGCCACCGCTTCGTCCGGCGCCGGATCGAGGACGAACGCCGTGTCGGGCAGGCACTGCGCGTTCCTCAGGCCGAGGCCCTGCACGTGGCGCAGCGAATTCAGGTCGCGCACGGTCAGGGCGTCGAACAACCCCAGGCCCCGCCGGGCGCACCAGGCGTCCAGGCCGGGCCGGAAAGGCCCGAGCGACGCCGTGACGAGAACCAGCGGCACGCCGCCGCGCTTGAGGAACAGCGATTTTTTCAGGAGGCGCCAGGCCGGCTGGCCGACGTAGCCGTCGCCCCAGGCCGAAGCCACGGCATCCACGCGCCGCAAGATTCCGCGCAATTGCCGCCAAGTGCCCCATTGGGAATCGGCGCGCCGCACGTATTCGACCTCCAGGCCCAGGGCATCCAGATAATGCCGCTCCTGCGCCGGCCGGCCGCTGAGCAGGACAAAGCTCGCTTCGGGAAAGCGCCGGTGCAGGATCTGCAGGCAGCCGATGATCAGCGCCTGCGTGCCGATGCTGACCGTGGGAATCCGCGACAGGGCGTCCACGAAGATTTTCACGATGCGGATCTCCGTTTCCGGACGGGCCGGCGCGCGGGTTTGCGCACCAGGAAATAGCTTTTTCCCGGAGGAAGAGGCGTGAGGCCGGCCGGAGTCCGGTCGGCATCCCAGGTTTCGATGTCGGCGAATCCGGCTTCCGCCAAGGCTTGGCACACTTCCGATTCTTCGTAGGCGCGCTGGACCAGCTGCAGATCGGCCCGTCGCCAGGTTCCGTGACGATCCCGGCGGAACATGGCGATCTCCCAGTGCGCCCGCCGCGCGGCGTCGTCGTAGCGGGTGCGGACGATGCAGGCGTGGTCCTTTTCGAGGAGGCTGAAATCCCCGCGCCAGCCGTCCTGGAATTTCCGGCGGACGTTGAAATCGCAGAAGAAAATCCCGCCCGGCGCCAGGGCGTCGAAGATGCAGCGAAAGGCCGCCGACAATTCGGCGGGGGTCAGGACGTGGTTGAGGCTGTCGAACATGGATACCGCCGCGTCGTGGCGCGGCGGCAGGGCAAAGCCCTGCGCATCCGCGAGGACGAACGTCGCCTTCGGGGCGCGTTTTTGGGCGTATCTCAACATGGCGCGCGAATGGTCGAGGCCGGTGACCCGGCAACCGCGATCGGTCAGCCAGCGGGCGATCTGCCCCGTGCCGCAGCAGACGTCCAGCACCCGGGCTTCCGCCGGCAGCCGCGGCAACAGCGCTTCCGCGAGGATCGGGGCGAACTTGCGCAGGCTGTGCGGTCCCCAGTGGCGGTCGTACATCCAGGCGAACTCGTCGTAGGGAGCGGGCGGTCGGCGGATGGAGGCGGGCGGTTTCATGCGGATCGATCAAAGCCCCGCGCCGGTTCGGTATTCTTGGAAGCGCTGCAGGGCTTGCCCGGGATGCAACAGATAGGCCAAGGGACCGAAGCGCGCGTGCTGCCGTTCGAAGACCATGCGGGCCCGGACCAGGCGGTGATGCCGGCGCTGGGTGGCTTCGTCGAAAAGGGCGTAGGCTTTGAGGGCTTCGGCCGCCATGCGCCGGTGGCCGGAGCGCATGGAAAGGCCGCCGGCATGCCGGCGGCGGACGGACATGACGTCGCGCAGATAGCCGATCTTGCCGACGTGCGCCCCCCACAGGCGGACCACCAGGTCGCCGCACAGGACTTCGGCCCGCCAAGGCGGCAGCGTCTCCATGAACGACCGGCGCGCCAGGATGCTGGACGTGGCGATGAACGCCGGCCGGCGCAGCACGTCGGCCAGGGTGGGCGTGTCGGGCAAATCTCGCGGACAATAGTATTTCGGCCGCGCGCCTTTGTCTTCCCGGTAGAACAGGGCGTCGTGGAAGCAGAAGACGTAATCGGACCGGGACTCGAGGAAATCGACCTGCCGTTGCAGCTTGTGGGGATGGAACCAGACGTCGTCGCCTTCGCACGTGGCTTCGTAGGTTCCGCGGCAGGCGGCCCGGATGCGGGCGATGTTGCGGGCCGGGCCGACGTTGGCGTCCGAGGTGACGACGCGCACGACGTCGGGATGGGCCTGCGCGTAGGTTTGGACCAGATCCCGGGTCCGGTCCGTGCTGCAGTCTTCGCCGATGACCACTTCGAACGGAAAAGTGGTTTTCTGGGCCAGAATGCCGTTCAGGCAGGCTTCGATGAAGCGTTCCTGGTTGTAGGCCGGGACTTTTACGCTGACGAGCGGTTGTGCCATGGCGCTAGATCACGTTGTCCGGTTCGAAGCGGTCGGCGTCGGGCGTGACCAGCGGCGCGATTTTCCGGTCGTCCACCTTGTTGGTCACGGGATAGGAGGACGCGCGGAAAAGGCCGGGGCCGAAATAGCCTTCTTCGAAGAAGAGCAAGGTGCCCGCCGCGTAGTCGCGGAAGGCTTGGCCGCCGATGGTCCCGCGGAACCGGCGCTGGGGCACGTATTCCTGGAGCACCATGCGGTCGGCGCGGCCGGTGTCGAACAGGGCCTGCCATTCGGCGGCGTCCGTCAGGGGGCCGGCGAACACGTCGATGCTCTTGCCGACGTTGAAGGGCTTGAGGATCCAGCGGTCTTTGGCGGTCCGCGCCTGCCGCCAGATTTCGGGATTCAGCGCCTTCGTGTAGGTGGGGATCAGGAAGGGCCGGATTTCCTCGATCTCGGCCGGCCCCAAGGCTTCGTTCAGGAACGCGGCGTGGGTCAGCAGGGCGAAAAACCGCTTGTCGTGGATCAGGAACACGGTTCGCAAGTCGTTCATGGAATCGGCGGCGACGATGGCCGCGACGGTTTTCGTCGGCAAGGCGCAGAGCTCTTCGTGGGAGAGTTCGCCGAGCACGGCCGCGCCGCGGAATTCCGCCGTCCGGGCGGGCACTTCGGCGGCGGGGATGACCCGCACCGGGAAGCCGGCTTTTTCGAAAACCGGGATGACGAACTTGGTGTCGTTGCGGTCGTCGGCGCCTTTCAGCAGGCAGACGTGGTCGAAGGGGGCGAATCGTTCCATGAAGCGGTCGTAGAAGGGCGTGTAGGCGTCGATCTTGCGGATCTCCGGCCGTCCGGCCAGATAGCGGTCGGCCAGGTCGTGGATGAAGAATCCGGAAGTGAAATAACCGTTCATCGCGAACCGGCACGTGGTTTCGATCAGCCGGATCTGGTTGGTTTCATCGACGACGAAATCCGTGCGGTAGGTGCCCGGCCGATAGGGCTTGCTCTGGCTGAGGGCGAGGATTTCGGCGACCCGGTCGGACACCGGCATGAGGCCGAGATAGCGGTCGTAGTGTTCCGCCAGATGGCGGACGCAGCGGTGGAAGAGCTGCTGGACTCGGGCCAGGCGGTCGTTCGTTTCCTGCCGGATCGCCAGCGGCACATCGTAGGTCCAGGGGCGGAAGTATTCGGCGGCGCCGCGGGCGACGTCCGCAAATCCCCCGTACAACGCGGCTCCTGCTTTCAACGGCATGGATCCATCCTCTCCGGCGGTTCAGCGGACGAGCAGGACGGGCGTCTCGCCGCGGGCGACGACGTGGGCGGCCACGCTGCCGACCAAGCGGTCGTAGATCCAGCCGTGGCCGTGGGAGCCGAGCACGATGAGATCGCACCCTGTCTCGGCCGATTTCTCCATGACGGCGGCGGCGGGATTGCCGACGGCGGTGACCGCCGCGGCGGCGCAATCGTGCGCCCGCGCGATGCAATGGGCCTCGATGTTGATCTGTTGGGCGCGCGGCAGGTCGCCTTCGGTTTCGGACACGGAGAGGATCACGAGCGGGATCTTCAGGGCGTTCGCCAGATCGATGGCTTCGCGCAGGGCGCGGCCGGCGGAAGGCGAGCCGTCGACGCCGACGAGGATCTTGCCGATGGGCCGGAAGACGGCCGGCGTCACGAGGCAGGGGCGTTCGGCGCGGCGGATGAACCGCTCCATGGTCGAGCCGGTGATGTCGGGCGCGGTCTTCGAGTGCTCGCCCTGGCGGCCGAGCACGACGAGCTCGGTGCGGCACTGGATGTCGGTCAGGACTTGCGCGGGATGGCCGAACTCCAAGGTCGCGACGAGTGGCACGCCGGCCTTTTCGGCGAGAGCGGCGGTCTCGCTCAGGAGGGTTTCGCCGCGCGTGCGCAACGCCTGCTGGAGGCCGTTGACCGCGCCGGGATTCCAGCCGATCACGCCGGCCTGCGGGGCGACGAGCGGGAATTCGAGCATGCGGGAATCGACGACGTGGACGGCTTCGAGGCGGGCGTCCAGGCGCCGGGCCAGATCGATGGCGACGTCGCGGGCGACCTCGCTGCCGGGAGAACCATCGACGCCGAACAGGATGTTTTTGATCATGGGCGCACCTCGCTTTGGATGACAAGCCTCATGATGGCGTGTCCGGCGCCGCTTGGCAAGAGCTAGGTCAGGGCTTCCAGCGTTATTTGATTGAGCGAAAAGAGGCTGTTTGCGGTTACGGCCTCGAAGTATTCCGCTTTCTACGGAAGCGTCACGCGTATGCGAAAGAACTGGCTCGTTTGCGAGGGTGCGTACGGGACCTCTTGAAGAACGTTGAGCCCGCGAATTCGCGTATAGAAAGGAACATGTTGCCAGGAAGTCAAAATTCCATTCTCCGTTTCAGCGCTCCCGACGCTCGATTCCAAGGTATACAACCGATTGGAACAGCCCCTAAAACTGAGGCGTGGCAAAGATTCCGCGGTTAAATTCTCGATCGCGAAAATCGAATTCCGGTTCGTAGGATCGGAGTTGGCAACGTACTCACGGTCATTGGGAACGCCATCGCCGTCGAAATCAAGAGATGCATCCGCGGGATTAGTCGGGGAGATGCCATGGGTTTCTTCCCACTCGTCCGGTATCGCATCGCCATCTTGGTCGGCCAAGACGGCAATGGACCAATCGTGATCCGCGAATTCGGCGGTATCGGAGACGGATTGGCCGACGTTGTTGCTTGAGGAATACCCGGAATCCGTGATGTCCCTGAGCAACCAGTCCTCATCGAAGACTTCCTCGCCAAGCGGCGGCGTACTGCCCACTTTGACTTGAACCGCATAATAATTGGTTCCCGGCCGGGTGAGGGAAGAATCAATATCGCAACGCCACTGCGCGACGGTGGCCACGCCGGATACGGGGAGTCCATGGAAAGCGCCGGCTTCCAGCAAAGCATCGGCTTCCAGATACCCTCGCACCCAATGCTCTTCCGAGCCGTTCCACCAATGGACCCACATTTGGCCGTCAAAATTCTGCAGATTCTTCGACGAGAGCATGCGGATGGCCACGTTGGCCGAGTCGAGGACTGCGGTGTGATCCAGCGCATATGTGTCGAGACCGGAAATGGGCATGGTGGTTCGGTCGTCAAGGCCATCCGCGTCGTCGTGATAGAGCCACTCCATGGGAGTGCTGCGGATCGGGGCCCAGCTGGTGTAGTACACATATGATCTTGAACTGACTTTGTAGTTTCCTGAATACCCATGGTGCAGGATGATCGGAGTGCCGTCGTTCAGGTAGAGCAGGTCCGGCTCGCGTCCTTTGTACTGCCAAGAGTAGTAATAGCCGGCGGGGCTGCTAGTCGAGGCGCCGGCGACGGTCTGGCTCCACGTCGTCGATCCAACGGGCTGGGCAAAGAAAGCATTGTAGTTGTCCGAGTAGGCCACGGCGGGAACGTCGTCCGGGTCGAACTCCAAATCGATATGATTTGCATTCGTGCTGGACAGGATTGTTTCGGGATTCCAGCCGCCGAACGTTCCGCGAAGGGCGTACAGGATATTCGAGCCCGAATCGGGCCGAAACGCGGTCGCGATGGCGCCGTTCCGATCAAACGCCAAGGCCGCACAGGCAACGCGTCCGGAAGACACGGTTTCGAGATTCCAATATCCGTTCAGCCGATAGGCCCAGCGATATTGATTGTCACTAACGAAAGAAACGGTCGGAATCCCTTGTGGCGAGACCGCAACCGCGACGGGTCCTGCCGCATTCGTTGCGATCAGTTCCGTGGTCCAATGGGCGTCGGATTCGTGCATGCACCAGTTGAGCAGGCCGTTCGTGCTGGCCACGTACGCCACGGCGGCGCGTTGATCGACCAATTCGACCGCCAGCCACAAGGTATCCTCGAATGGCGTCAGGGCAATGGGGGGCGCAACCGCGTCGATGGTCCATGAGTTCGAACCGTAAAGTGTCGCACAGCGGATTTCAACTCCACCGCCGGTATGTACGGTATAGGCAATGGCGCGATTTTGGTTGCGATCAACGGCAAAGTCCAACCCTATGGGCATCCCCCGCTCATATGAGTATTGGTCAAGGGTGGCGGGATGTTCTGGCAACATGACCTGTTCGGCGAATTCCCCATATTGGACAAGAGCCAAGACGGCAGAGGAATAATCGCCTCCATACGATTCGTGCGAAATCCCGGCGAAGTAAATCGCGTTGGATGGGCCGTTCGCAATTCGTCCTTCGCGGTCTGGAACAAATTCGCTCCAGATCGTGCCTTTTGATGCCAGCGGTTCGGTGTCCCATGCAAGGGATGCGGAGAAAGTGGCGAACAGGAATGACGCTCCCAGTGCAATTGGCGCAATTTGGATCCTCGGTAAGGTCATACAGCGCTCTCGTCCACTTAATAGTATACCTTCCCCCGAAATGTACAATATCCCTGAAAGGGAGCCGAGCCGGATCAGGGGAGGTCGAGCAGGGCGTTTCGGAGGGCCTCGGGGGTCCACGCGCGGTACAGGAAGTCGGCGCGGGGAATCAACGGCAGGCCTGGCGGGATGGGCCGGACGACGGGTTTTTCGAGCAGGGTGAAAAAGCGGCAGTTGCGGTTGACGGTCTTGACCGCTTCGCCGGCCTTGGAAACGTAGGACTGCTCGGTGAAATCGCAGTTTTTCGGTCCGGGGCAGCGGCCCTGCTGCGCGGCGCGGGGGCAGGATTCGGAAATGAACAGCGGCGGATCGCGGTGGACCGGACAGACGAGGGCGAACGGATGGCGCGCGGCGAGGAGGGCGACGTTCTCGGCGGTATCCTCGGGCGAGACGGCGAAGCGCGAAAGCCCGCGCTCGCGCAGTTCGGCGAGGGCCGCGGAATTGAGGACGTAGAGCGGCCAATCGGCGGAGAGATCGAGATCGTCCGCGCGGGGAATGAATTCCAGCGCGGAGAGGTTCGCGGCTTCCCAGCGGCGGTGGCCCGCATCGAAGAAATGGCGGATCTGGGCCAGCAACTCTTCGCGGTCCCACGCGCGGGCAATGGTCGGCAACGCGAGCCGCACGGCGATGCGCTCCGGGAGCTGCGCGAGCGCGGCGTCGATCTGGTCGGCGCTTTCGCGGCCGAGTTCGACGATGAGTTCCGTGACGCGCGGCACGTCGCCGCCGGGGAACGCGGCGAGCAGCGCGGAGGGCTGGTCGGTCTTCAACAAAAACGTGGGCGTTTTTGTTGGGGAATTAAGAATTAATAATGAAGAATTAAGAATTGAAAGAGAGGAGATTGCATCTGCAATGTGCTTTTCCCGCACGGACCTGAGATTCTGTTCGAGGGCGGAGGTGAGATCGCGGCGCAGGGCGTTGAGCTGCGAGACCGGAATGAAGAGAGCGGGGCCTTCGTGGGCCAGCTGGCGCAGCTCGAAGGGCGTGTCGCCCAGCTTGGAGAACGCGGTCCGGAGCGCGGTCGGCACGGCGTCCGGATTCTTGGCGGCGGCGAAGGGTCCCTCGATCGCGGCGGTCGCCGCGAGCGCGGTTCCGTCGGCTTTGGCGCGGGCGGTGGCCTCGGCGCGGGTTTCGGAAAGCACGAGCCGCACGTCCAGCGGGAAACGGCGGCGCAGATCGCGCGGATTGGGAACGTCGAAGCGGTAGTGCCGCTTGACGGCCTGCGAGGAGGCGAGGAAGAGTTCGGTGCCGTTGGGAATGCGCGGGGCTTCGGGCGGCAGCGGGACCTGCAGCAGGCTGTTGGCGGGCGCCTCGAAAACGCGGCGGCCGTTGGGCAGGAGGATTTCCTCGACGGCGAACCCGAAGGGCCGCGTTTCGCCGGGCAGCTCGACCTGGAGGCCGTCGTGGACTTCGAGCGGCAGGGCCGCGCGGAACTGGAGGAAGTCGCGGCCGGCGTTTTCCACGCGGCCGACGGGCGTGCCGCGGTGGCCGGTGGCGTCGGGATCGATGACGTCGCGGTTGGCCTTGGATTTGAGATAGAGGCCGGTCCACGGCCGCGAGAAGATGGTGCGCAGGTCGTTCGCGCATTGTTCTTGCTCGCCGGCCTTGAAGGTGCGGTCGAGAAGCTTGCGGTGGTAGTTCACGGCGGCGGCGACGTAGAGCGGGGATTTCTTGCGGCCTTCGATCTTGAGCGAAGCAACGCCGGCCTGGACGAGATCGTGGATGGACGCGCCGGCGGCGAGATCCTTCATGGAAAAGACGAGGCCGGGCCGGACGGGGGCCGCGCCGGCGGCGCAGGAAGCGCAGAAGGCGTCGCGGCAGGGATAGGCGCACGAGCCGCGGTTGCCGGAGCGGTCGCGCAGCAGGGCGGAATAGAGGCACAGGCCCGAATAGGAGTAGCACAGCGCGCCGTGCAGGAAGGTCTCGATTTCGCCGGGCGCCTGCCGGGCGATGGAACGGATTTCGTCGAGGGTCAGTTCGCGGGCGAGGGTGACGCGCCGGAAGCCGAGGCGCGCGGCGGCGCGAACGCCTTCGAGATTGTGGAGCGCCAGCTGCGTGGAGGCGTGCAGGCGCAAGCCGGGGAAGTGCTTCCGCGCGAGGCGGGCCACGCCGAGATCCTGGACGATGACGGCATCCGCGCCGGCTTCGGCGCAGAGCGCGAGGGACCGGATCAGGTCGGGCAGTTCAGCCTCGCGGATCAGGGTGTTGAGCGTGACGTAGACGCGGCGCGGGCGCGGCAGCGCGTGGGCGTAGGCGACGATTTCCTCGAGCTCGCGCGGGTCGAGGTTGACGGCCTCGGCGCGGGCGGAGAAGCGCGGCAGGCCGGTGTAGACGGCGTCGGCGCCGAACGCGAACGCGGCGTAGGCCGCGGCTTTTTCGCCCGCGGGCGCGAGCAGCTCGGTCTGGAGGGCGGGTTTGCTCACGGATTTTCCTCGGCGTCGGCGGCCAGCGCGGCCGCGACGTCGCGGGCGATCTGCGTGGACGCGACGGCGGCATCGGGGAAGGTCATGTGCCCGCGCAGGCGGCGGGTGAAGGCGATTTCGACGTCGACGTCGTAGAGGTTGCGGGCGAGGCCGGGCACGTGGATTTCAACGATCTTGCCGAAGTGGGCCTGCGCGGGATCGGCCGGATCGGGGACGAAGGCGGCGCCGGGATGCGGGCCGTCGTGGAGGCGCAGGCGCGCGGCGTAGATGCCGGGGGCGGGCCGGATGGGCAGGACGGGGCGGACGTTCGCGGTGGGAAAGCCGAGGGACCGGCCGACGGCGCGGCCGTGGACGACCGTGCCGGCCAGCGCAAACGCGCGCCCCAGCAGGAGCTTGGCCAGCGGCAGGTCGCCCGCCAGGACCGCCGCGCGGACGCGGGTGCTGGAAATGGGCGCGCCGTCCCACTCGACGTGCGGGACGATCTGCGCGCGCAGGCCGAGGGTTTTCGCGAGGCCCGGCAACGTGCTGAGATTCCCCGCGCGATCCTTGCCGAACGTGAAGTTTTCGCCGACGACGATTTCGGCCAGGGCCGGGAATTCGAGCGTGAGCAGGGAGAGGAATTCGTCCGGGCCCATGGCGGCGAGTTCGCGGGTGAAGGGGAAGACATGGATTTGCTGGATGCCGCAGGCGCCGATGAGAGCCTGGTTCTGTTCGGGGGTGGCCAGCAGCAGCGGCGCGCGGTCGGGATTCAGGAGCTGCGCGACGTGGGGGGAAAAGGTGAGGCATCCCGCAAGGCCGCCCCGAGCGCGCGCCGATTCGGCGGCGGCGCGGAAGACGGCTTGGTGGCCGCGATGCACGCCGTCGAACTGGCCGAGGGCCAGCACGAGAGGGGCTTCGTTGGCGGAGGAGAGAGGCATGGGAAACTCAATGACCAATAACCAATGTCCAATATCCAATCATCAATTTTCAAGTCAGGAAAGCAGAGGCAGGGCGGCGGCGAGGGGGATGATCTTGCCGTCGAGGGTCGGGGCGGCGAGCAGGTCGTCGAGGGCAAACGCCCGGGCGACGTCGAGTTGGCCGATTTTCGTGCGGCGGAGCTGCACGAGGTGGGCGCCGACGCCGAGCGATTGGCCTACGTCGTGGGCGAGGGTGCGGACGTAAGTGCCTTTGGTGCATTCGACGACGAAGCGCACGTCGGGTGGGGCAAAATCGAGGAGGTCGAACCGATAAACGTGGATGAGCTTGGGGGGGCGCTCGACGGTTTCGCCTTTGCGCGCGAGCTTGTAGAGCGGCACGCCTTTGATCTTGATGGCGGAGACCATGGGGGGCATCTGCATCTGGTCGCCGAGCCGGGCCTTCATCTGCGCGGCAACCTGTTCCGCAGTGATGGCGGCGGCGTCCTTTTCGGCGACGACCTGGCCGTCGGCGTCCTGCGAATCGGTTTCGATGCCGAGGCGGAGGGTGGCTTCATAGGTCTTGTCGTGGCCCATGACGCGGTCGGAAATCTTGGTGCCTTTGCCGAGGAGGATGACGAGCAGGCCCGTGGCCATGGGGTCGAGGGTCCCGCCGTGGCCGACCTTGGCGATGCGGAACCGGCGGCGGATCTGGGCGACGATGTCGTGCGAAGTGGGGCCGGAAGGCTTGTCGACGAGCAAGAGGCCGTCGTTCGGACCGAGGGAGGAAAGGGAGGGGGCGGCCATGGGCTTCAGGCGTCCGGATCGTCCGCCGGGGCCTCCGGCGGAACTTCGCCGGTGGCTTCCATCTGGTTGAGGATCTGCAGGACGTGGTCGCCTTGCTCGACGGAATGGTCGAGGACGAAATGGATCTGCGGGGTATAGCGCAGGACGACGTTCTTGCCGATGGCTTCCTGGAATTCCGCGCGGTAGCGCTTGAGGATGGACAGCATGCGCTCCTGCTCGGCGGTTTCGCCGCGGATGGAAACGAGGACGCGGCAGCCGCGCAGGTCCACCGTCGTGATCGCGTGCGTGAACGTGACGGCGGCGGAATCGAAATCCGGCCGGTTCACGATGCGGTAGAGCTGGACGCCCAGTTCGCGGCGGATGAGTTCGTTGACGCGCGTGATTCGGTCGGCTTTCATAAGGAAGGGGGTGGACTGAAGGAGAATCGGCTGTCGGGAATGCAAAACCGGGCTTCCGGCCGCCTATTCTTCATTCTTCATTCATAATTCCCAATTGGATCCGTGCCGCTGCGGCACGGATCACAGCTCCTGGGCGACCTTTTCGATTTCGTAGGATTCGATGATGTCGCCTTCGGCGAAGTTCGCGAAACGGTCGAGCACGATGCCGCACTCCTGGCCTTCGCGGACCTCGGACGCTTCGTTCTGGAAGCGGCGGAGGGTCTGGATCTTGCCTTCGTAGATGATCTCGTCCTTGCGGCGGACGCGGGCCCGGCCCTTGACGGTGACCTTGCCCTTCAGGCACATGCAGCCGGCGACCTTGCCGCGCTTGCCCATGTCGAAGATCTGGCGGATCCCGGCCTGCCCGTGGACGTGCTCCTTGAGGATGGGGTCCAAGAGGCCCGTCAGCAGGTTCTTCACGTCGTCGAGCATCTCGTAGATGATGGCGTAGAGCCGGATCTCGACGCCCTTGCGCTTGGCTTCGGCGCCCGCGCCGGCGTCCTTGGAGACGTGGAAGCCGAGGATGACGGCCCGGGACGCGGAAGCGAGCAGCACGTCGTTGACGCTGACGTTGCCGGCGCCGGTACCGATGATGGCCAGGTCGACCTTCTCGCTCTGGATGCCTTCGAGCGAGCCGCGGATGGCTTCGAGGGAGCCGAGCACGTCGGTCTTGAGGATGACGTTGAGCGTGCGCTTCTCGCTGCCGGCCTTTTCCTGCAGCAGTTCTTCGAGGGTCAGCGGCACCTTGGGCTCGGCGTCGCCGCCGAGCTCCACGAGCCGTTCGGCGGCCGCGCGCTCGTCGGCGATCTGGCGGGCCTCGCGGTCGTTCTTGTAGACGTGGAATTCGCTGCCGGGCGTCGGCACGCTGGTCAGGCCGAGGATCTTGACGGCGGCGGCGGGGCTGGCCGTGCGGATCTTGATGCCTTGGTCGTTGATCATGGCCTTGACGCGGCCCCAGGTGGAGCCCGAGACGATGGCGTCGTTGAGCTGGAGGGTGCCGTTGGTGATCAGCACGTTGGCGGTCGGGCCCATGCCGGCCTCGAGGCGCGATTCGATCACGTAGCCCTGCGCCTTGCGGCGGGGATTCGCCCGGAGCTCGAGGATGTCCGCCTGCAGCAGGATCATTTCGAGCAGGTGGTCCATGCCGTCGCCCTTGGTGGCGCTGACCTGGCAGCAGATCAAGTCGCCGCCCCAATCTTCGGGCGCGAGGCCCATCTGCTGGAGCTGGCGCTTCACGCGGTCGGGGTTGGCCGTGCGCAGATCGCACTTGTTGATGGCGATGATCATGGAAACCTTGGCGGCCTGCGCGTGCTGGATGGCCTCCTTGGTCTGCGGCATGATGCCGTCGTCGGCGGCGATGACGATGACGGCGATGTCCGTGAGGTTGGCGCCGCGCGCGCGCATGGCGGTGAAGGCCTCGTGGCCGGGGGTGTCGAGGAAGGTGATCAGGCGGCCCTGGTGCTCGACCTGGTAGGCGCCGATGTGCTGCGTGATGCCGCCGTCTTCGCCCGCGGCGACATGCGCCTTGCGGATGAAGTCCAGCAGGGACGTTTTGCCGTGGTCGACGTGGCCCATGAAGGTGACGACGGGCGGGCGCGGCTGGAGGTCGTCCTTGGTGTCTTCGTCCGTGCTTTCCGGCTTGGGTTCCACCTTGACCGGCGGGGGCGGCGGCGCGGCTTTCTTCTCGTGTTCGAGTACGTACCCGAGATCCTTGGCGATCTGCTCGGCCGCCTTGAAATCGATCTTCATGGCGATGGAAGCGAAGATGCCCTGCCGCATGAGTTTGGCGATCAGCACGTTGGGCTTGATGCCGAGCAGGTCGGCGAAATCCTTGACGACCACGTGGCCCTTGATGGCAACGACCTTGGCGGGCGCCGGTTCCGCAGCCGGGACCTCGGCCGGCGCCGGCGCGACTTCGGCCGGGGCGGCGGGGGCGGCGGGGGCCGTTTCGACCGCGGCTTCGGCCGCCGGGGCGGCGGGCGCCGCTTCGGGGGCGGCGGCTTCGGCCGCCGGGGCGGGGACCGCCGCGGCGCCGTAGTAGATGCGCTTGATTTCGTCGCGCAGATATTGTTCCAGATCGGGCGTCAGGTTCGCCTGCGTGCTGCGCGCGCTGCAACCCCGGGTCTGCAGGAGCGCCAGGAGCTCCTTGCCCGTGGTCATCAATTCTTTGGCTAGATCGCAGATTCTCATGCTTCGGGAGCCTTTCCGTTTTCGCGCTCGAACGCGGCTTCGGCCGCGGCCCGCACCTGCTGGGCGACGTCGGCGTCGAAGCCTTCCACGTCCACCAGGTCTTGGGTCTCCGCCGCCAGAATGCCCTCGAGCGTGAGGAATCCGGACGCGACGAGCTTCGCGGCGTGGTCGCGCCCGATGCCTTCGACGGCGGCCAGCTGGTCGGTGGCGCGCGAAATCTTCTCTTCGAAGGTGATGTCGCCTTCGTCCTTCTGGATGTCGACCTTGCAGCCCGTCAGCTTGGCGGTCAGGCGGGCGTTCTGGCCCTTCTTGCCGATCGCCAGCGAGAGCTGGTCGGACTCGACGATCACCTTCACGGCGTTTTCGGCCTCGTCGACCTCCAAGCGCAGCAACTTGGCCGGCGCCAGCGAATTGGTCACGAACGTCTTGATGTCCGTGCTGAACTTGACGATGTCCACCTTCTCGCCCGACAGCTCGCGGACGATGTTCTTGACGCGCTGGCCGCGCAGGCCGACGCAGGCGCCGACGGGATCGACCTTTTCGTCGTTCGAGTGCACGGCGATCTTGGTGCGGAAACCGGCTTCGCGGGCGATGCCCTTGATTTCGACCGTGCCGTCGGCGATTTCGGAGACTTCGAGCTCGAAGAGCTTCTTGATGAAATCGGGGTTGGCGCGCGACAGCGTGAGCTGGGTGCCCTGGGCCTGCGCATCGAGGTCCAGCAGCAGGAACCGGATCCGGTCGCCGACCTGGTATTCCTCGCTCGGGACGCGTTCCTTGCCGGGCATGACGCCCTCGGCGTCGCCCAGGTCGATGAACACGTCGCTGCGGTCGAACCGCCGGACGGTGCCGGTGACGATGGCGCCGATATGGTCCTTATAGGCGGCGTAGACCTTGTCCTTCTCCGCCATGCGCAGCTTCTGGATGATGGCCTGCTTGGCCGTCTGGGCCGCGATGCGCCCGAAATTGCGCGGGGTGACTTCGACTTCGATCAAGTCGCCCAGCTTGTAGCCCTTGCCGGGATACTTGAATTGGGCGTCGTCCAGCGACATTTCTTCGTCGCGGTTGCGGACGAAATCCACGACCATGATGCTCGCGAAGGCCTTGATTTCCAACGTCTTGCGATCAATCGCGACGCGCAGATCCCGCACGCGGCCGATGCTTTTCCGGCCTGCGACCTGCAGCGAAGATTCCACGAGCTGCGCGAGGGTTTCGCGGTCCAGCTTTCGCTCGCGCTCCATATATTCAAAAACAGCCAGCAATTCGTTGTTCATATTTCAGACCTCCTCCCCAAACGGGGGAAAAGCACGACTAACCACCAACTCCCGATATGCAAAAGAGTGGGAAAAACCCACTCTCACAGAACAGCCAGAGTTGTATCGACGCGGGGAAAACTAGACGATTCGCCCTCGGCCGTCAATCTGCAAATACGGGTAATTTGATTTTTCGCCGGGCCACCGGCCCGCCCGTCCGACTTGCGGACACTCTTCCGTCCTCGATCACATCGTATGATTATTAATTAATCATCATACTTAATCAAGATACTGATATAATGCATCATATTAATAAGCAATATGATAGGGATATTCAAAGTTCATATGTTCATTAATTAATGATCATACGAAATGGAGGGGCAGATGCGACTGGGCCGTGGGGAGGGGCGCGCGATCAGAACGGGTCGAACAGGCTGTTGTCGTCCGGCCCGAACCAGCCTAAGGCGTAGGCCGTCCACTTGCCCCCCGTGCGGGACAGCGCCTCGGACGTCACGTGGCCATCGGCCCACGCCACGTTGGCCCGGCCCCGGTGGCGGAAATGGATGGTCGGATCTGGCGTTTGGCCGTTTGTGAACTGCGGCGGCTCGGTGAACGAGTATTCGATCAATTTGGCCTTCGCCCCGTTCCCCTGCAGATACGCCGCGTCCGCGAACATGACCGTCGCCGACGGATGGGCAACGGCGCCCGCGGGCATGCCGACCGACTGTCCGCCGCCGTCGGGCCGGCAGAGCTCCGACCCGACCCCCAGCGCGTTGTAGCCGTAGCCACCGCAAGACGCCTCGAAGCCGGGCGCGTCGGGATGGAACCCCGGGCAGCGCCGCACCCAGGCGCTGGCGCCGCCGCCGCCGAGGTACGGCGCCAGCGGCCCCTTCGCGCCGTCGAACGCCTTGCCCTCGCGCACCCCGTGCCAGCGGATCGAATTGGCGCCGTCGATGTCCGCCGCCGCCGCCACGTAGCGCCCGTGGTCCGCCGCATAGGCCAGGTTCGCCGCCGCCAGCTGCCGCAGGTTCGAGCGGCAGACCGCCGCATCCGCCGCGTCCTTCGCCGCCGGCAGCGCCGGCACCAGGATCGCCGCCAGCAGCCCGATCGCCGCCATCGTCACCAGCAGCTCGACCAGCGTGAACCCCGCCGCCCTCGATTTTTCCACACTGTGGAAAAAAGTTTTCCACACCGTGGAAAATTTTACGTAGCACGTAAAAATCGGGCCAAAGTTTTTACGTTCTACGTAAAAACCGCCGAAAGTTTTTACGTAGCACGTAAAAATCGCCGGACGCTTTTCCCCTGGAGCGGAAAACGTCATTTCACCAGCCGGTAGCGGTAAAAGCCGTTGGTGCGTTGCGCGGGGAGGTCGGTCGAGCGCCACGCCGGGGGGAAGATCGTCGGCGAGTATTCGAGCGCCAGGCCGGGGAGATCCGGCGCGGGGGCGTCCGGATCGGCGGAGATCTCGATGCGGGCGTTGAGGACACCGACGGCGTCGAGGTCGAAGCCGCCCGAGCCCCAGGTGGGGGTGGGGTCGAAGATCGCGTTGCCGTAGCTGTCCGGATTCGTCCCGTTGCCGAGGACGTCCACGATCCGGACGTGCGTGACGCGGCGGACGTCGAGGCTCTCCTCGCCCGCCAGCGCGCGCAGGTCGAACGGCGTGCCGACGCCCTGGACGTGCTTGCCGGCGAGGCCGCCGTAGGCCGTCGGGTCGGAGGCGTTCGTCGCGACGTAGGTGTCGATCCAGTTGGTTTCGAGGCAGTGGCTCGGGAAACGGACGAAATTCGCGCCGTCGGAGGAGACCTCGACGTAGGCCAGTTCGAGGAAGGTGTCGGCGAAGGCGTTTTCGAAGACGGCGAAATCCGGGCCGGGGCCGTCGGCGATCGGCACGGGGAACGTGAGCGTGATCCGCCCTTCGTCGCCGAGGCAGACGACGCCGTTGGTGGCGCCGAGGCCGCCGAGATCGCCCGTGGCGGCGCCGAGGGCGTTGGAGGGGGTCTGCCACTTGGCCTCGACGTTGGTGCCGGGGACGTAGGCCGACCACCCGTTGGCCCAGCAGAGGACGGCGGGATTGGTGGACGCGATGCCGTCGGCGCCGTCGGAATAGGCATAGGTGAAATCGGCCAGCGCGAAGTAGGTCGGCGTGTTCGCGCCCCACGCGCCCATGTCGGTCGTCGTCAGCGTGCCGACGAGCGAGACGACGTCCGGCGGCATCCACGACAGGTCGAGCGTGGACCAGTTCGTCTGGATGAACGTTTTGCCGGCGCGGAAGTCGGCGAGATAGTGGTTCGTCGTCGCGACGACGGCGCCTTCGACGTCCCGCGCCGTGAGCGTCAGGATGAACGTGTCGTTGGAGGTGAAGGCGCGGGCGTAATCGTTGCCGTGGCGGAGGACGTGGGCGGCATAGGCCGTGTTGTCGACGCGCACGGACTTCGGTGCGGCGGGCAGGTCGAGGAGGATTTCGGGCGCGGGGTGGTAGCCGCCGTCGTCGTAGCCCACCGCATAGGCGTTGGCGCGCGCCTGCGCGGCGGCGTATTGGTTTGCGTAGGTGCCGTCCGCGACGTTGCTCACGGTCGAGAACGCGAAGCCGGCCCAATAGTACGAGCCCCAGGACTCGTAATAGGTGTTCACGAACGTGGCGGCCTCGTCCGAGGCCGAAACGTCTTCGACGTATTCGTTCGGGAGGGGCAGCAGGCCGTCGAACGACACGACGGTTTGCGCCGCGAAGGCGGGGAGACCGAGAAACAGAACCAGCAGGAACCCATGACAACGCCGCATGACGGCATCCTTTCCGCCCCAAACTGCGAGGGCATCCAGTTGATGTGGCTCCGGCTTCCCGTCTTCTGGCTCACGGCGTTCTACTCTTCCGCCTTCTCCCGCTCTGGCGAGCGGAATGGCTTGCTGGAATTTCGGAACCGTATACAGCGGCGCGACCGCGCGGGATTCCCACCCGCTTCCGTAGTCGCCGGATGCGCCGCCACCGATGGCGACGCGGAAAACACCCTAGCACCGCGGCGGGGCGATTGGCAAGGGCGCGCTGCGGGCCCGCCGCTGCGGACCTCGTTAAGCCCGTGGGGGTCTCGGAATCCGCCTGCGGGGCAAAGCCGTGGATCTGTCTGAATATGTAGGCCGCCCTTGCATGGGCGGCGCGAGAAAAAAGCACGGAAGGCTAAAAATCGTGGATCAAGCCGAAACGAAGGACGCGGAACGTCGGGAGGTTTTCGCCGGTGGTCCGGATCGTGACGACGCCGTCGGCGACGGTATAGTCCGTTTCGACCTCGAGGAGTTGCCACTCCCAATCGCCGTTGGTTCGCGTGGTGGCAGCGCCGTAGAGAGCGTGGAACGAATAGCTGTAGGGAATGGGAAAAGAGAGGCCGGCCGTAGCGGGATCGAGTTCGAGGAATTGGATTTCCGGTTCGGTCGGCGAGTCGGGGGTCCACCAAGGGCCCTCAAGGATGGGATACGCGACTTGATCGAGGACGATGCACGCCGTGGGCACGGTCTCGTTTCCGGTTTCGACGTGGATGACGTCGGCGAAGACGTTCCAAGGAGTGGCGGAATCGGGCTGGTCCGCCGGTACGCACAGCGGCGTATCGTGATACCAGTGGTTCATGTCGCCGGGAGTGGCGTCCTGGTGAACGCGCACGAACACGGGCTTGAGGAGGGAATTGGTGGTGACGAAGGGCGGCGGCAGCGAGGCGGCGTATCCCCATTCATCGACGCCGTCGCTGCCGGCTTCGAGAAACCGGCTGTCCAGGACGACGTCGTCGCCGTCGACGTAGCCTCCGGCGGCGTTGAGCGGTTGCGGACCATCGTCGACCACGTTGGGCCCGGCCCAGATGAGTTGGACGAGGGCGCGGTGGCTGCCATTGACGGCCAGCAGTCCGGTGCCGGGAGTGGTGGAGGCAGGGTCCGACTCGGCGAAGGGAGGATAGAGACCGTAGCCGACGAAGTACTGGACGGCATACCCGGCGAGGGCGTTCTCGGCGCAGAGCGCGCATGCCAGGGCGAGCAGGATTTTCCGGAAAGCGTTCATGTCAGTTCCCCCTTTCCTGGATCCAGAGGAAGGGCGCGGAGCCTGGCGGTTGGCGCACGAAGAAGCCGTCGCCGGGGTGGATGACGCGGTTGGAAGCGGAACCCCAGCCCCCCTTGGCGGGCGGGCCTTTGCGGAAAGTGTCGTATTGCTGGCGGTCGACGTTCCAGAAATAGACCAGCGAGCCAGCGGGCAGGTTGCTGGCGAGGGAGGTGTCCGTCCAGATCGCATCCTCGGGATAGGGATAGCCCAAGGCGGACCAGCGCGCGTTGACTTGGTTCGTGACGGACGAGACGGGAATGGTGCCCGTCAGCGCGATGGACATGTCGTTGGTTGCCGGCGCTTTCAGGAAGAAGCTTTCGCCGGACAAAACGACGCGGTTTGAATCGGCGGGCTGCCAGCCTTTCACGGATTTGGTCCCGGCGTAGAAATTCGTGAAGGCGGGCTCGTAAAAAGAGACTAGGGTCCCGGTGGGGGCGTTCGTTTCGAAGGCGCCGAACGCGTTGCCGGAGGCCGTCATCAGCGGCATCGACATCAAATCCCACTGGTTGGACGCCGCCGCGCGGACGACGGTCGCGGTTTGCGCGGGCGGCGGAGAAAATTCGAATTGCGTCCAGCCGATGTTGGGGGAGCCGGGGGGTTGTTCGACGGCGAATCCGTCGCCGGCGAGGAGGAGGTGGTGGTACGCGGCGCTATTCCAGCGACCATCCGGCGCATTGGTGTAGGGACCGATCCAGGTTCCGTTCGGCCGGTCCCAGAAGGCCACGGTCGAGCCGGGCGGCAGCAGCCACGACAGTTGGCAATGTCCCCAGATTCCGGTTTCGGGCAAGGGGACGGCCAGCATGCTCTTGCGGGCGGGCACGGCGATGGCGAACGGAAAATCGAGCGGGGTTCCGGTCAGGACGACTGTTTGCGCGCCGGCGGGATCGAAGTAGAAAGCCTCGCCCGGTACCAGTTCCCGACTGTCGCCCGGCCAATCCTTGGCTGTTTTTTGGCTGAAATTCCAGTTTTGGAGGGTTGCGTCCCAGAAATAGATGGTGGAGTTGATGGCGGCGCTCGCGAATACGTTGCTGACGGCGTTGCCGCCCTCGACGACTAGGGGCACCGACATCAGATCGACCTGGCCGTCCGCGATCGGGCGGACGACGTTGGTGGTCTGGGCGGCGGCGGCGAAGGGGAGCAACAGGAGCGCGACGGTTCCGGCCGCTCGCGCGAGGGAATGGGCGTTTCGCATGTTCATGGCTTTCCGTCCCTTGGCCGAAATTCCGGCTTCATGGATTAAATATTAGTCGAAAACGTCCTGTCGGTCAAGCGGGCGCGCTGGGTGCACGAGGGCACCAGTTCGGAGATCGCGGAGGGCGCATGGAAGTTCTGCGGAGGCCATTGCGTTCGGGTCGAGGGTGACGGCTGGGAGTGGGCTCAGGCCTTGGGGGACCGGTGGGGATTGAAGAAGCGGGCCTTGCCCGCTTCCTGGAGTTTGGCTTTTGACTAGATTGCGGGACTAGTATTTTTCGCTTCCGGTCG
>CAZECJ010000015.1:0-40785 GCA_964510645.1 uncultured Verrucomicrobiota bacterium
CGGGGATCTGGACGAGCATGGGCAGGCAGCCGCCCATGGGGTTGATCTTGTGCTCTTTGTAGAGCGCCATCATTTCCTGCTGCTGTTTTTGCGCGTCGCCCTTGTACTTTTCCTTCAGGGCGGTGATGAGCGGCTGGATTTCCTGCATGTGGCGGGTGCTGACCATGGACTTGTGGTTGAGGGGCCAGAAGATGATGCGGATGAGGAAGGTCAGCAGGATGATGGCGAGGCCGTAGCTGTAGGGCCAGACGTGGGCCTGGATCCAGACCATGATCTTGAGGATCCAGATGCCGACGACGCGCCAGAAGCCGAGCTGGAGGATGTCTTCCTGGTGCGGGCCGTTGGCCTTGAGTTCGGTATAGACCTTGGGGCCGATATAGAAGGTGGAGCTTTGCTCGATGGTCTGGCCGGGAGCGAGATCGAAGTCGGGCAATTGGAGGGTGGCGGCGACGCGGGCGATGGGAATGGTGGTGCGGGGGAAGAGGAGCATGAAGGTGGATTGGACGGGCTGGCCGTGAGCGGTTTCCACGAGGCAGCGGTCGGCGCCGTCGGCGGGCGTCAGGATTTGCGTGAAGTACTTGTTTTTGACGGCGACCCAGTCGACGTGGATGGGATCTTCGTCGGGGCCGGGCAAGGCTTGCGGCTGGGCTGCGCCGTCGACGGGGAACCATTTGTCGAACTTGCCGCCCCAGTACTGGACGCTTTCGCTGCCGGTGAGGGTATCCACGCCGAGGAGGGGGACCTGCTGCTTGCCGTCTTCGCCGGGGAGGTTGCCCATGAAGCCGGCTTGCAGGCCGTAGCCGGAAAGAGGGATGGCGGCGGACGACGTGTTTTGGACCCGGTCCACGATCTGGAGCTGGTAATTCGCGCCGAGCGTCAAAGTGCGGTCGAGAACGAGCCCGCCGGGGAGGGCTTTGCGGTAGGCGATGGAATCGTCCGTGGCATCGACGACGTCGAACGACGCGAGCGAGCCGAGGCCGGGGTAGCCGACGGGGGCGGCGGCGGGCCGGTCGGAGAAATCGAAGGTGACGGGAACATCGGAGCCCTTGACCGAGGGATAGCCCAGCACGGCCGCGCGCACGATGCCGGCGCCATGCGAAGACAGCGTCAGTTCGAGGCGCTCGTTGGCGAGGGTGGTCAGGACTTCGGGGGCTTTTTCTTCTGCGGCGGGCGTCTCGGCTTCCGGGGCGGCCGGTTCGGCCGCGGCGGTGTCGGCGGGCTCGGTCTTGGCCTCGGGCGCGGCGAGGGCGGTGTCGGCGGGCAGGGCCTGGGCCTCGGCCTTTTCGACGGCGGCGGGAGCCGGCTTGGCCTTGGGGGGGAAGAACTTCGCGATGACCTTCCGGTCGATGGTCGGGTAGGCCAGGAACAGCGCGAAAATCACAACGATCGGAATCAGGTCTTGTTTCTTCATCTTTCAGCTTTCGTTCAAATTTTCGTTCGTTTGGGCGGGACGGGATCGTAGCCGCCGGGGTTCCACGGATGGCATCGCAGCACCCGCCGGAGCCCGAGAAAAACGCCGTACCCTACTCCATGGACGCGGATGGCTTCCAGCATATAATTCGAGCAGGACGGCTCGAAACGGCAGCAGGTGCCGAACGCGTACCGCAGCGTCTTCTGGTAAACGCGGATGAGGCAGCAGAGCGTCGCGGCGACGGGATTCATTTCGTGGCGGGCGGCAGCAGGCCCGCCTGCGCGGCGAGCTTGAACAGTTCGGCGACGACGTCGGCCCACGGTGCGGCCAGGATGGCGCGGCGGGCGACGAGCACGACGTCGTCGGTGGTCGCCGTGAATGCCGCGCGGTGGCGGCGGAACGCCTCGCGGAGGCGGCGCTTGGCGCGGGCGCGCTCGGGGGCGTTGCCGACTTTCTTGCTGGCGACCACGCCGAGGCGCAGCGAGGTGTCGGGCGCGGTGCGCAGGAAGAGGACCATGTAGCGCCCGTGCCAGCGGCGGTTCTGGTCGTAGGTTTCCTGGAACTGCGCCGTGTGCCGAAGGCGCTGCTTGCGGCAGAAGGTTTCGCGGACGCAAAACGCCCGGCCGGGTTCCTTCGCAGGGGGGACGGCCGGGCGATCGCTGCCGGGTTGCATGAAGTGGGATGCCCCGGCGCGGGGCGGGGGAGACGCTTACTTCCTGTCGCTGGCGGTCAAGGACTTGCGGCCCTTGGCGCGGCGGCGGCTGAGGACCTTGCGGCCGTTGGCCGTGGCCATCTTGGCGCGGAATCCGTGCTTGCGGGCG
This sequence comes from uncultured Verrucomicrobiota bacterium, assembly GCA_964510645.1. Taxonomy (GTDB): domain Bacteria; phylum Verrucomicrobiota; class Kiritimatiellia; order CAIQIC01; family Lenti-01; genus Lenti-01. Next base: position 2,233 of record CAZECJ010000015.1, read on the forward strand.
CGCTTGATCTTGGAAGGATGATAGGTCGGTTGCATGGAGGAGCCTTTCTTTTTGAAATTGAAGGGCCGTGTTTAGCCTGTTTGGAGGGCGGACGTCAACCCCTTTAATGCAAATTTTACGGCGGAATCCATTCCAATGGACTTGTTTTCGGGGACGAGATCTCATACTTTTCGCACATCATAACCGCCGGCCCAGGACCGGCAAGGAGAGACGAATGAAGAAGATCCAGAAAACGTTGTTGGCTTTTTGCGCGGCAGGAGTGTTGGGCTTGGCGGCGGCCCAGGCGGAAGGCAACCTGCGCTATTCGATCACGGTGAGCAAATTCCCCAACGAGGCCGGCTGGTCGGGACAGTGGGATATCGGCGACGGCTTCACGACGATCATGACCGACGCGCTGCAGCAGAACGGCAAGTTCATCGTGCTGGGCGATTCGGAGATGCGCCAGGAAGCCATGGCCGAGCAGGATCTGGCGGCCAGCGGCCGGATGGCCGGCGGCAACAAGGCGCCGCAAGTCGGCCGCATGACCCCGGCGCAATTGCTGGTGCGCGGCTCGATCACCCACGTGCAGGACGACACCACCGGCGGCAGCGGCGGCCTCAGTTTCAAGGGCATCTCGCTGGGCGGCTCGAAGGGCAAGGCCGAGGTCAACATCACCATCTATCTGGTGGACAGCGAGACCGGCCAGGTCAAGGCGTCGCAGAAGGTCGTGGGCCAGGCCGGACGCCGCGGACTGGGCGTGGGCTACAGCGGCAGCGCGCTGGGCGGACTGGGCGGCAATCTGGAAGGCTTCAAGAAGGACAACGTCGGCAAGGCCTGCGAAGACGCCGTCGTCCAGTGCGTGGAATTCCTCGAAAAGCAGCTCGAGAGCATTCCGTGGGAAGGCTCCATCATGCTGGCGAAGGAAGACAAGCTCGTCATCAACCGCGGCTCGCGCGAAGGCGTTTCCGTCGGCCAGAAGTTCCAGGTCGGATCCACCGAAGAGCTGGTGGACGAGGATACCGGCGAAGTGCTGGACGTCGAAATCAAGACCTTGGGCACCACCGAAGTGACGGAAGCCAAGGAGAAGATCGCCTATTGCACGCCGCTGGCCGGCGCGGAAAAGGGCATGAGCGTCATGCCGGCGAACTAGTTCCCGTTCGTTGCATCCATGGCCGCCGGGTTTCGCGAGGGACCCGGCGGTTCCGTTACCCGCCTCGCCCAGGAGATCCCCCATGGAAAACGAAATCGTTCCCGCCGTTCCGCCCATTCCCGCCGCCGCCGATGGTTCGGCGGTGCGCCACCATTATCCGCTCGCCGTGCGCCAGGCGTCTTTCGGGACCGCCCTGGGGCTGTTCCTCAAGACGCTGCCGTATGCGCTGGCGCGCTTCGGCATTCTGCTGGTCGTATCGCTCGTGACCATCGTCTGGGGCATCGTCACGCTCGGCGGCGCGGCCTGGACGGGCAACAAGATCCATCCGATCGTCGGCTGGGGCTGGTTCGCCGTCGGCGCCGGCGTCTACGGCTGGGCCTGGCATTTCGTCGTGCGCTACGCGCTCTATCTCATCAAGTGCGGCCACGTCGCGGTGCTGACCGAGCTGGTGACGCGCGGCCAGATCGGCAACGGGTCCGAAGGTATGTTTTCCTACGGCAAGCGCATCGTGACCGAACGCTTCGCGCAGACCAACGTGCTGTTCGCCATGGATCTGCTGGTGGAAGGCGTCGTGCGCGCGTTCAATCGCACCCTCGACTGGGTGGGCAACCTGCTGCCCGTTCCGGGCATGCAAGGCCTGTTGGATTTAAGAGATGAAGAAACTGATTATGCTGGCAATAATTGGGCTACTCGCCGGTTGTGCTACACGCGGCGACCCTCGACTATCTGGCACTTTCATCTCCGACAAAGCTGCCACCGTGGCCTACCTTGAATCTACCGGCTACTATACACCCGAGAATCTAGAGTTACTCCGCCCTATGTTTGGTAAACTTGAGATTACATACAACGGCTTGAGCATGACCTCAACAATGGATGGCTACACCAATACTGGCGTATTCAGCATCGTGGATTCGGGACCATCTCATGTTACAATCAGATCAGAGATGGAATTTGGAGAACTTATTGAAGAACCAGTTGTATTTACCCATCGCCTTAATTTCACAGATGATGGTTACTGGCTAATGGAGGCGGATTCAGAGCATCCGTTCAAAGAGAAATTCAAAAGAAAATGAATCCAACAATGGGGTCCAGGGTACCCGGCACAAGGTGCCGGGTCCCCTGACCCCTGACGATGAACATCGTCAAGGCCCTGCTGCGCAGCGCCTCGACCTACGTCGACGAGACCATCTTCTCGTATCTGCTGGCGCGCAACGAGGGCAATCCGTGGCGCGGCGGGCAGGACGGACTGATCTACTATTGCCAAAACGCCAAGCCCATCCTCAAGACCGCCATTTGGGTGGTGGTGCTCGACAAGGTGCTCACCGTCGTGTTGTGGGGCCTGATGCTGCTGCCGGCGCTGCTGGTGGCGAAGCTGCTTCCGGAAGGCTCCGCCGGCATCTGGACGATCACGGTCGCCGTGCTGTTCGCCGCCAACGCCCGCAGCGCCTTCCTCGAACCCCTGTTTCTCATCATGGTCATGACCACCTTCCACGTCAGCGTCGAAAACCAGCCCATCAATTTGGAATGGGACGCGCGCCTGACGGCGGTCAGCGGCAAGTTCAAGGAAATCAAGGACAAGGCTGCGGCGTGGGTGGGGGGCAAGGGCTCTTCGACCGACGTCTGAGGCGTCGGGGATTTCAAAGCCGCTGATTTTCCCCTTTGGAGTGCGCGGACATGTCCGCGCTTTCCTCGGGCGCGACATGTCGCGCTCTAAAAAGCGGCGTCGTGCCGCCGCAGTCCAAATAAAGCCATTTCAGCCGAGCTCGACGAAGACGTTGCGTTCGCGGCCATCGTCGACGAGATGGATTTTCCCGTCGGGCTGTTCGGCGCCGTCCACCACGACGCGCCGGACGGTGCCGGTTTCGGGGCCGACCTTCTGCATCTGGACGTGGAAGAAGGTGTTGCGGTAGCGGTAGGTGAGCTTGAATCCGGTCCAGCCGGCCGGGAGCAGGGGGGCGAAGGTGAGGACGTCGGTTTCGAGGCGCAGGCCGAGGAGGTCTTCGACGAGAAGGCGGTAGAGCCAGGAGGCGGAACCCGTGTACCAGCTCCAGCCGCCGGCGCCTTCGTGCCCCGGGGCGGTGTAGAGATCGGCGGCGAGGACATAGGGCTCGAGCTTGTAGGTTTCGACGTGCTCGGGGGTGTCGCCGTGGCGGATGGGGTTGAGATATTGGAACAGGTCCCAGGCCACGTCGCCCTGTTTGAGGGCGGCGAAGGCCATCGCGACCCACACGGCGGCGTGGGTGTATTGTCCGCCGTTTTCGCGCACGCCGGGGACGTAGCCCTTGATGTAGCCGGGATCCCACGGGGCGGCGTCGAACGGCGGATCGAAGAGCCGGATGAGCCGCAGCTGGGGATCGACGAGGTGCTCGCGGACGGATTGCATCGCGGCGCGGGCACGGGCGGGATCGCCGGCGCCGCTGAGCACGGCCCAGCTCTGCGGGATGGAATCGATGCGGCATTCCGGATTCTGGGCGGAGCCCAGCGGGGTGCCGTCGTCGAAGAACGCGCGCAGATACCATTTCCCGTCCCAGGCGTGGGCATCGAGCTGGGCGGATAGTTTTTGCGCCTCGCGCTCGCAGGCGGCGGCGAAGTCGGCGTCGCCGCGCCGCGCGGCGAGCGGGGCGAACTCGCGCAGGACGCGATGCAGGAAGAACCCGAGCCAGACGCTTTCGCCGCGGCCCTCGTGGCCGACGCGGTTCATGCCGTCGTTCCAGTCGCCGGAACCCATGAGCGGCAGGCCATGGGCCCCGAAGCGCAGGGCGCGGCGGATGGCACGCGCGGCATGCTCGTAGACGGTGGCGGTTTCTGTGGTGACGCGCGGCTGGTCGTAGACGGATTCCTCGTTGTCGGCGGGGGGGCGGGCGTCGAGGAACGGGCGGGTCTCGTCGAGGACGCCGACATCGCCGGTGACGGCGACGTAGCGGCAAAGGACGAGCGGCAGCCAGAGCAGGTCGTCGGAGATGTGCGTGCGCACGCCGCGGCCGACGGGCGGATGCCACCAGTGCTGGACGTCGCCGTCCTTGAACTGGCGCGAGGCGCTCAGGAGCAGGTGCTCGCGGGTCAGCCAGGGGCATTCGCGCAGGAAGGCGAGGGAGTCCTGCAGCTGGTCGCGGAAGCCGTAGGCGCCGCCGGACTGGTAGAAGCCGGTGCGCCCCCAGAAGCGCGCGGAAAGGATCTGGTAGAGCAGCCAATGGTTGACGAGGAAGTTGACCGAGGCGTCGGGGGTTTCGACGTAGATGCCGCCGAGCTGCCGCCGCCAGAAGCCCCAGACCTCCTCGAGCGCCTGGTGGGCGCCGCTCGGGCCGGCCTGGTGGCGGAGCCAGCCGCGGGCTTCGTCTTCGTTGTGCGCGGCGCCGAGGCAGAAGACGACCTGGATCTGGTCGCCGGGCGGAATCTCGAACTGGGCTTGGATGGCGGCGCAGGGATCGAGTCCGGCGCCCACGCGGTTGGACAGGCGTTCGCGCCGGAGCGCGGCGGGCGCGGCGAGCGAGCCGTTGCGGCCGATGAATTCCGTGCGGTCGGCGGTCAGCGTGCGCTCCTCGCCGCTGCAGTGGAAGAACGCGAGGCGGTCGGGAAAATCGAGGCTGAAGGCGTTCTGGGCGAAGAGGGCGCCGCTCTGCGGATCGAGGCGCGTGACGACGTGCATCGCGCTGGCCTCGCGCCGTTCGCCGAGCACCCATTCGCAGTAGCCCGCGACGGATACGCGCCGCGGGCGGTCGGTCCGGTTGTGGAGCGTGATCGCCGTGAACTTGAGCGGGGCGCCGATGGCGACGTAGACGGTCGTCTCGGAATAGAGCCCTTCGCACGCGTGCTCGAACACGCTGTAGCCGTGGCCGTGCCGGCAGACGTAGGGCGCGCCGCTGGGCGCGGGCCCGGGCATGGGCGACCAGAATCGCCCGGTTTCTTCGTCGCGGACGTAGAACGTCTCGCCGCTCGGATCTTCGACGGCGTCGTTGGCCCACGGCGTCAGGCGGAACTGGTTGGCGTTCTCGCTCCAGGTATAGGCCGCGCCGGATTCGCTCACCACGGTTCCGAAGAAAGGATTGGCGAGGACATTGACCCAGGGGGCGGGGGTCGTCTGCCCGGATTCGAGCTGGATGACGTATTCCCGGCCGTCGGGCGTGAAGCCGCCGCGCCCGTTGAAGAATTCCAGCTCGCGGAACGATAGCACCGCGGGCGGCGTTCCGGATCGTTCGGATTGTCGTTCGGGCACCAGTTCGGGAATGTCCGACTCGGGCACGACGCGCCGGTCGATCTGGTCGGCCAAGGTCCCGTAGCGGTCGCTGAACACGAGCCGCGCAACGGCGCGGAAGAGCCCGCGGTCGTCCTCGGGAACTTGGTCGATGTTGCGGGCGAAAATGCCGCCGGGCTGGTCGAGCAGCTTGCCTTCGGTGCCGGCCTGCACCAGGCCGACGATGGCGTCGAGCAGGTCCTGGCGATAGCCCGCGAAAGCCTCCGACCAGATGACGAGATCCACCTCGATGCCCATTTGCCGCCAGTAGGTGTGGGCCTGCACGAGATTGCGGACGAGCTCGAGGTTGGCGGCGTCGGAGATGGACAGCAGCACGATGGGCCGGTCGCCGGAAATGCCGTAGCTCCAGAGCGCGGCCTGGTTCTTGCGGTTGGCGGCGATGACGCTGGCACGACCCCGGCGGTGCGGCCCCGCGAAGAAGAGGGACCCCGCGAGGCGGGCGTAGTGCTGGACGTCGGACTCGTTGGCGCGCAACTGGTGCAGCAGCACCTGGCTGCGCGTCCACGCCAGCGAGAACACGCGCTCGGCCATGTGCGGATCGTGACAGCGGTCCACGTAGACCTCGGCCGCCGCGCGCGTGGCCGCGACGCCGAGGAAGGCGTTGACGCGGATGGAGCGGCCGGCCTCGATGCGCACGCGGTAGCGGATCGCGGCGGCGGGATCGAGGACGAGGCCGGTGCGGTCGGGCAGCGGCCCCGGCAGATCGAGGGCGGCGGGATCGCGGACCGACCGGTTGCGCCCGATGAAGGCCGCGCGGTCGGTTTCGTAGGAGGCGCCGCGCAGGACGAGGCCGCCTTCCACGCCGAGGGAGTGGAACGCCCACGGCGGCTTTTCTTCCGCCGAGCGCGGCCGGCGGCTGAACAGGAGCGCGGCTTTGCCGGGCACCGGCTCGGCGTCCACGAACAGCTTGTGGAACGCGGGATGCGCGGCTTCGGTGCGGCCGTCGAGCAGCACGATTTCGGCGTAGCTGGTGATCTCGACCGTGCGCGCGCGGCGGGAAAGGTTGGTCAGCGTCAGCTGCCGCAGCTCCATGTCGTCCTCGGGGCAGACGGCCACCTGCAGCTGGGTTTGGAACTGGTGGATGGTGGCTTGGAACTCGGCGCCGCCCTGCGAAAAGACGGCTTCGTAGCGGTCGAATGCGGACGCGAGCGGCCGCGCCGTGGGCGACCAGACGTGGCCGGCATCCACTTCCTGCAGATAGAAGAAGAAGCCGTGGACGTCCTGCGCGGAATCTTCGCGCCAGCGGGTCAGGTCGAGTCCCTGCCAGCGGCTGACGCCGCCGCCGCCGTTGGTGACCATGACGTGGTAGCGGCCGTTGGAGAGGAGATGGACTTCCGGCGCGGGGGTGTCGGCGGTGTCGAACGAGCGGGAGATTGCCGCGAGGGTTTCCCCGGCGCGGGACCCGGCGGTCTCGGCCACGGCGGCGGTGGGATGGGCCCGCGGCCGGACGAGCGGGATGCGTTCCTGCAGGAGCAAGGCGGCGGACCGCAACTGGAGGTCGGCCAGGAAACGGCGCTGCATCGGCTGGCCCTGGAGCAGATGGTCGAACGCCAGCAGGCTCATGCCGCCGTGGTGCGCCATCCAGGAGCGGACGATGGCGAAGGGTTCGCCGGCGGGCACGCGGGCAGGGGTGTGGTCCACCGCTTCGTAGAGTCCGAAGCGCCCGACGACGCCGTCGTCGGCCAGCCGCCGGAGATTGCGGACGGCCGCCTCGGGTTCGACCATCAGGGCCATCGCGGCGGCATAGGGCGCCATGACGAGATCGTCGGCGAGGCCGCGCTTCATGCCGAGCATCGGGACGCCGAACGGGCGATATTGGTAGACGTGGCCGGCATCCAGTTGGTTGTAGCCGGATTCGGAAATGCCCCAGGGAATGCCCGTTTCCCGGCCGTAGCGGATCTGGCGGCGCACCGCGCCCTTGCACGTCATCTGCAAGAGCGTGCCGGCGTAGGTCGGCATCACCAGCATCGGCATCAGGTATTCGAACATCGAGCCGCTCCACGACGCCAGCACGGGCGGACCGCCGCCCGGAGCGAGGCGCCGCCCGAGGCGGAACCAGTGCTCGAGCGGCAGCAGACCGCGGGCCACGCCGATGAAGCTCCCGAGGCGGCATTCCGACGCCAGCAGGTCGTAGAAGCTGGGATCGCGCTTGCGTGCATCGAGGTTGTACCCGATCGACAGTAACTTTCGATCGGCGTCGTACAGGAAATCCAGGTCGTGCTCGCTCAGCTCCGTGCATCGTCCGGCGATCTGACGGAGAGCCGCGATGCGTTCGGCGGCACGCGCACTCGCGATCGGCAGCCACTCGCTCCAGCGGCGGGCGAATTCCGACGCCGCCGCCTGCGCCAGGCGAGGCTCCCAGCGATGTCGCAAGGTCGCCAAGGACTCCAGCGTCGGGGCGGCCTCCGTTTCCGCTTGCAGTTCTTCCCAGCGGGGGCCGTTTTCGCCGGCCGTCGCCGCGGCGGGCAGGGGCGGGGGCTCGGTCTCGACCCATGGCGCGAAGTGGCGGATTTCGCCGGCGAGATCATCGCACTGCCTTTGCAGGGCCTCGCGCCAGAAAGAAATGGATTCCTCCGGCGCCAGCGCGCCGGCCAGCTCCGCCGACACCGTCCGCACGGTCTCCAAGGCGCGCAACGCCTCGCGCAAGGCCGTCGGCGAGCGCCGCACGACTGCGATTTGTTCGCGGAGCTGAATCGACGCCTGCTGCAAGTCGGCGGCCGGAACGGCACCGTCGGGCCGCTGCTGGGCCGTTTCGATTTCCTGCAGCAACAGGTTGACGGCGTCTTCGAGACCCTCCTTCCAGCGCGCGGGCAAAATGGGGGCGCGCGCCATTTCCGCCAGTCCTTCGCGGACGACGATCAACATCGCCGTGAGGTTTCCGCTGTCTACCGAGGACACGTAGAGCGGGTGCAGCGGTTTCAGGGTGCGGGTGTCGTACCAGTTGAAGAAATGCCCGCGATAGCGTTCCATCCGCTCCAGCGTCTGCAGCGTACGCTCGGTGCGCGACAGGAAGCGGCCCGGCGAGAGATAACCGAAATCGCAGGCCGCCAGCGCGCTGGCCAATCCCAACCCGACGTTCGTCGGCGAGGTCCGTTCCGCCACCGCCGGCGCCGGGCTTTCCTGGACGTTGTCCGGCGGAAGCCCGTGGCTTTCTTCGCCCGCGAAACGCTCGAAGTAGGCCCACGTGCGCCGCGCCAGTTGCCGGACGAATGCGATCTGCGCCGCGTCCAGCGGCACGATGCGCGGCGCGCGCGTGCGGCTGATGAACCACGCGAGGCCGGGCGCGACGAACCACGCCCCGCACAGCGCGAGGAGGAGCGGGCTGGCCGGCGCGAGGCCCGCCAGCGCCGGCGCGGCGCAGGCCAGCGCGAGAACGGGCGCGGTCCACATTTCGAAAACGACGCCGGGAAGGGCGGTCCGCGCCGTCCGCTCGCTGTGGCTCGCGGTCTGCCATTCGAGCAGGCGCCGCCGGACCTTCAGCCGCCAGAACGTGCGCACGATGGCATCCAGATACATCCAGCCCTGATACGGGGTGAAGGCGAGTTCCAGCAGGTCGAGGAACCATTGGCGGCCTTCGTTTGCCAAGCGGGTCCGCAGATGAACCGCCAGCGGGACTTGTTTCCCTTTGAACAAGAACGACCGCAAGGTGCGCAGCGCCGCCGGCAGGAACCAGACGGCCAGCAAGGCCAAGGTCCGTTCCGTTGCGGTGGCCGTCCCGACGAAGCCGGCGGAGGCCAGTGCGAGAAACAGCGCCGTCGGCACGAGGCTGCGCCGCAAATTGTCGAAGATCATCCACCGCGCCAGCGCGCCGAGCGGATTGGGCCCCGGGCGGCCGTCGGGCCCCGGCGCGCGCGGAAACAGCCAGCGCGCGATCTGCCAGTCGCCGCGCGTCCAGCGGTGCCGCCGGCTCGCGTCGACGAGCACGCGCGAAGGCTCGTTCTCGATCAATTCGACGTCGCTGAGGAATCCGCAGCGCGCGTGGCAGCCTTCGATCAGGTCGTGGCTCAGGATGCGGTTCTCGGGGAAACGTCCGCCCGTCGCCGCATGGAACGTCTGGATGTCGTAGATGCCCTTGCCGACGAATTGGCCCTGGCCGAAAAAGTCGGGATAGACGCTGGCGACTTCCTGCGTGTAGGGGTCGATGCCCACTTCGCCGGCATGGAGGCGGGAGAAGATCGATTGGCGCGCGGACGTCAGGCTGACGGCCAGGCGCGGCTGGAGCACGGCATAGCCGCGGACGACGATTCGCAGGACCGGATCGAGCTGGGGACGGTTCAGCAGATGCGCCATCGTCCCCGCCATCCGGCAGGCCGATCCCGGCGGCAGCTGCGTGTCGGTGTCCAGCGTGATGGCGTAACGTACGGACCGCAGCGATTCCAGGGCGCCCTCGACGACGGAAAAGGCTTCGGTGCGGCCCTCGACGACCAGGCGGTTGAAATCTTCCAGCTTGCCGCGCTTGCGCTCGTGGCCCATCCATTTCCCTTCGGCGGGATTCCAGCTGCGCGGGCGGTGCAGCAGGAAGAAGATCGGCTCGCCCTTGCTCGCGTGGCGCGCGTTCAGCCGCCGGACGCCCCGGAGGGCCGCGTCGATCCACGCGCGGTCGGTCGGGAGTTCCGCGGCGTCGGCATCGGGAAAATCCGTCAGCAGCGCGAAGAGGAGATTCGGCGACGGGTTGGCCAGATGGCGGATTTCGAGATCCTCCAGCAGGCGCGCGCTCGCCGCCGGCGGGCCGAGGAAGGTCGGCACCACCACGATCGTGCGGTGCTCGGGCGGGATGCCCTTCAGGAAATCGAGGCTCGGCAGGAATCGCGGCGGCACCAGGAGCGTGGCCAGCCAGTTCACCAGCGCGAAAGCCGGCTTGGATGCGACCAGCAGCGCGACCGCGATCCACAGGCCGACGGCCCAGCCCGGGCCCACCCCTCGCAGCCACGACGCGGGCGCGGCCGCCATCAGGACCGTCGTCGCGGCGAGGGCCGACAGATAGAAGCCCAAGGCATGCCGGCTCAACCACCGGGCGAACCGCCGGCGCAGCGGGAAACGACAGCCGATGCGGGTCTCCAGCTCATACCGCCCGAGATCCATGAGAAAGTAGCCCACGTGCCGTTCGCGCCGGTCCGCGCCCGTTTGATGGCCCTCCGCGGCCAGATTCACCGCCGCCTCGGCCACGTCCGTTTCGGATTTGCGGGCATAGCGCGCGAGTTGTTCGATGCGGGTCCGGTAGCGGTTGCGCGTGCGGAAATCCATCTGCGGATAGACTCCCGCCGGATCGCGCTGCAGGATCGCCTCCGTGGCGCTGGCGGCTTCGACGAAATCCGGCCAGTCGATGGCCGCCAGCGTGCGCACGCTGGTGATGCAGTTGCTCGTGGTGACGAGGTTCGACGCCTGGGCTTGGTTCTCGCTCTGCTGGATCCGCTCGAGGGTCTGGCCGCGATCGGAGAGTTCCTGCTCCAGCCAATTGAGCGCCAGCCCGAGGGCGGGGTTCACGCCGTCGATGTTGGCCACCAGCTCCGCGATGAACGGCGTCGTCAACGGCGGCGCCGCCCGCACGAAATCGCCCAGTGTCGCGACGAACATCCGGGGATGGTTTTCGACCACGTCCAGGAAGCGTTCGGCCCAGAACAGCGCCGCATCCCGCTGCCGGCGCCGCCAGGCGATCTGTTTCGCCGCCAGATGCAGGTTTTCGATCAACGACAGGCGCAACATGATTGGCACCGCCCACAGCTCGCCCAGCGTCAGCGGCTGCGTCTCCTGGTAGGCGCGGATGAAGCGTCCCAGGTTTTCGAGGTCGATCCGGCCGTCCGTGTGCCGGACCAGATCCATCACGATGTCGAAGATGCGGGGGTAGCCCTTGCGCGGCCCGGCTTTCAGGCGCGGCAGCTCGCGGCTGTAGCCCGGGGACAGGTGGGCCTCCGCCAATTCGATCTGCTCCTGGATCAAATGGTAGTTGTCCAGCAGCCACTCCGCCGCCGGCGCGACCCGATGGCCCCGCTGCACGCTTTCGGCGATGGTCTGGTGGCAGCGGCGGATGCTCGCCTCGTTCTGGGCCAGCTCGTGCAGCAGGCGTTCGTCTCCGCGCACCGTTTCCACCTCGTGCCGGGCCGCGAGGAAGCGGGCGTGGTTCTCCAGTTGGCTCACGCCGAACAGCTCCGCGCGCAGCGCCATTTCCTCGTGTCCCGGCAGCTCCTGCGGCGGCGCCTCGTCCGTTCCCCGCCGGAACCGCGCCCACCACGGCGCCCGGAAAGCGGAGGCCTCCCGCCGGAACCGGGCGGTCGCCTTGGAAGCGGACGATTTCTTCGTGGATTTGGACATCAAAGCCAGTGTAGGAAATCCAATGGGCTTGGGCAATCCAAAAGGTCAGGATTATACTGTACCGGTCTTCTGTCTCCTGTTCCCTTCTTCATTGCTCGGCTGGCACGCCTGCCCTATGCTGGGAACCCTCAACGGAGGTCGCATATGAATGAGAGGACGTCGGACGGGTCGGACGTGTTGTTCGCCTTGGAATCGAAACCGCCGCTGCGGGTGGCGCTGGGGGCGGCCATCCAGCATATGCTGGCGATCTTCGCGGGCATCGTGACGCCGTCGCTCATCGTGTGCGGCCTGTGCGGAGCCTCGCCGGCGCTGACGCGGCAGATGGCGGGGATGTCGCTGTTCATTTCGGGCATCTCGACCTTCATCCAGATCCACCGCTTCGGATCGGTAGGGTCGGGCCTGCTCAGCATCCAGGGCACCAGCTCGAGCTTCATCGCGATCTTCGCGGGCATGGCCGCGGCCGGCCTCGCGCGCGGCGAGACCCCCGAGCAGATGCTCGGCCTGATGCTCGGCATGGGCCTCGTCTGCGCGCTGGTGGAAGTGGCGCTGAGCCAGATCCTGCCGTGGATGCGCAAAGTCATCACCCCGCTCGTCGCCGGCATCGTCATCACCCTGATCGGCCTGACGCTGATCAAGGTGTCGGTGATGCAGATCGGCGGCGGGGCGCCGGCGCTGGAAGCGGGGACGTTCGGCGCGCCGCGCGACCTCGTCTTGGCGATCCTGGCCGCCGGCACGGTCCTGGCCATGAACCGGTCGCACATTCCCGGCTTCCGCATGGGCGCGCTGATGGGCGGCATCGTCGTCGGCACCTTGGCCGCGGCGCCGCTCGGAGCCGTGGCGGTGCCCGCCTGGACGGGGCCGTGGATCGCGCTGCCCGTGCCCTTCCAGATCGCGCTCTCGTTCCGCTGGGAATGGGTGCTGCCCATGGCGCTGATGTACTTGGCCTCCACCATCGAGACCATCGGCGACATCACCGCCACCAGCATGGTGTCGGGCGAGCCGACGGAAGGGGATCTCTACGAACGGCGGCTCAGCGGCGGCATTTTGGCGGATGGCTTGAATTCGATGCTGGCGACGATCTTCAGTTCATTTCCGAATACCACCTTCAGCCAGAACAACGGCGTGATCCAGTTGACCGGCATCGCCAGCCGCCGCGTCGGGATGTGGGTCGCGCTGTTCCTCGTGGCGATGGGGCTGCTGCCGGGCGTGTCGTGGGTGTTCACCCTCGTCCCGCGCGCGGTGCTGGGCGGGGCCACGCTGGTGATGTTCGGCACCGTCGCCGCCTCCGGCATCCGCCTGATGGCGTCGGGCGGCTTCGGCCGCAAGAGCCTGCTGGTGGTCGCCACCAGCCTCGGCGCGGGACTCGCCGTCACGCTCGAGCCGCGCATCCTCTCGCAGTTTCCCGACTGGGCCCAGCAGCTCTTTGGTTCCGGCATCATGACCGGCACCGTCGCCGCCGTTCTCGCCCAGGCGCTGGCCGGCAAGGATTGAGCGCCGCCGCCCGGCGGGGCGCTTCTGCGAGGATTGACCGGATGGTGTCGGTATGACCTCGTTGCCTGGCTGTCGCCGTTTGGAGTGCGCGGGCATGACCGCGCTTTCTCCAGCCGCGACATGTCGCGGCTCCAAAGCGGCGTCATGCCGCCGCACTCCAAACGAGGATGTCTGGATCTGGGCATTTGAAGTCACCGAATCGCAGATGCCCCCCCCGCATTTTCCTCGGTTTTTCTCTTGATCTCCGCGGTTCGGCGGATATGTTATGCAATCTTATCGCATTGGTTTTGCCGAAGGTGGGCGTTTGGCCCGCCCAAACGGCGAACTTAAGGAGAACCCGACATGTCCAACGTCATGAAAGAACTGAAATCCGAAATCGCGCGGCTGGCCCGCCGCGAAATCCACCGGGAACTCGCTCCGGTCAAGCGCGTCAGCGCCGCCCAGCGCGGACGCATCGCGGAATTGGGTCGCCAGATTTCCGCCTTGCAGAAATGGCTGGCCGCTCTGCAACGGGGCTCGGCCGCGTGCAAGCCCGCCGCGGAAGAGGCGGAGGCCCGGACGAGCTTCTGGATCACGGGCAAGGGCGTGCGCGCCCTGCGCAAGCGCCTCGGCCTGACCCAGGCCGCCTTGGGTACCCTGGCCGGCGTCAGCACGCAAACCGTCGTCAATTGGGAGGCCACCAAAGGCAAGGTCCCCCTGCGCAAAAAAGCGACCGCCCTGCGCCTGAAGGAAATCCGCAAGATGAAAAAGCGGACCCTGCCCAAGCCCGCCGCCCCGCGCGCCAAGAAGTAACGCCCGGCCCATCGCGCCGCAGCCGCGCCCTCCAAGGCGCGGTTTTTTTTGCTCCAGGCCGGGGCAATATGGAAAAGAAGGGAGGGGGAGCGATGGCCGGTTCAAATCTGCGCCAGAGGCCAACTCATTCCGCAGAATGGAAATGCGGCCATCCGGGAATGGGCGCAAAAAAATGGCGGAGAGGGAGGGATTCGAACCCTCGGTACCCTTTTGAGGTACACACGCTTTCCAAGCGGGCGCGATCGGCCACTCCGCCACCTCTCCGCAATGCGCGATCAATCAACTGGTACCGGAGAAGGGACTTGAACCCATACGCCTGTGAAGGCGCCAGATTTTGAGTCTGGTGCGTCTGCCATTCCGCCACTCCGGCATTTTCAATGGCACGCGAAACCTAGCCGCTGAGGGGCCGGCGCGCAAGCGGAAAAATCCGGAGCCGCCGGATGAGAACGGCGGCAAGATGCCGCCGGTCCTGTTGGGAAGATGGTCGAGCCGGATCGTGACGGGAGCGGCGGCTTCTAGCCGCCGGAAGTGAAAGAAGGAGAAATGCGCGGCAAGATGCCGCCGGTCCCGTAACCCCTCCTCTCTCTTCCCTCTCACGATTTCTTTCTGGATTTCGGGCGCGGAGGGGAGGAAAATGAGTTTTTGTTTTACCAACCGAAAGCGTGAATTCCATGTTGAGTGCGATATTCCTGGGCTGCTGCGCGTTGTTTTTCGCCGTCTACAAGGTCTACGGCGGCTGGATGGAGCGGCGGCTGGACGCGATGGACGAGCGGCTGACGCCGGCGCACACGCTGCGCGACGGCGTGGACTACGAGCCGGCGCCGGACGCGGTGGTGTTCGGGCACCATTTCAGTTCCATCGCGGGGGCGGGGCCGATCGTGGGGCCGATCACGGCGGCGCTGCTGTTCGGGTGGGGGCCGGCGCTGGTCTGGATCGTGCTGGGGGTGATTTTCGTCGGCGGCGTGCAGGACTACACCTCCATGATGGCCAGCCTGCGCAACAAGGGCCAGAGCCTGGCGCAGATCGGGCGCAAGACGATGGGCCCGCTGACCTACCGGATGTTCCTGCTGTTCATCCTGCTGGTGCTGCTCTACGTCATCATGGTGTTCCTGGACATGACGGCGGCCACGTTCGCGCCGCTGACGCTGGCGCGGGGCGAAGCGGGAACCGAGGTGTCGCGCATCGGAGGCGTCGTGGCGACGGCCTCGGTGTTCTACATCCTGCTCGCGCTGGCATTCGGCCGGCTGCTGCGCCGGTGGAAGATGTCGCTGCGCAAGGCCACGCTGCTGTCGCTGCCGCTGGTGTTCGGCGGGCTCTGGCTCGGCCGCGTCTTCCCGCTCTCGCCGGAAATCGTGCCGGCGGTGTTCGGCGCAGACAAGTATTTCTGGTCGCTGGGCCTGCTGGTCTACTGCCTGGCGGCCTCGGTGCTGCCGGTCTGGGCGCTGCTGCAGCCGCGGGACTACCTCTCGTCGTTCCTGCTCTATGCCTGCCTGATCGGCGGGACCCTCGGACTGGTCGTGGGCTCGTTCGTCGGTTCGACGGCGATCGTCTGGCCGGCCTTCAAGGCCTGGAGTTCGCCGACGGACGGATGGATCTATCCGTCGCTGTGCGTGATGATCGCGTGCGGCGCGGTGAGCGGATTCCATGCGATCCTGGCGGCGGGCACTACGTCCAAGCAATTGAACAAGGAAAGCTCGGCCAAGCGGGTGGGCCTGGGCGCGATGCTGGTGGAGGCCGTGCTGGCGATTCTGGCGCTGGCCACGGTGATGACGCTGAAGGATCATCCCGGGACGACGCCGGTCGCGGTGTTCGCGGCGGGGCTGGAGCGCTTTTTCCAGCCGCTGGGCATCAGCCAAGGCTGGGTGATGTCGTTCGCGATGCTGGCGGTCAGCACGTTCGTGCTGACGACGCTGGACAGCTGCACCCGCCTGAGCCGCATCATCCTGCAGGAACTGACGGGCATCGACGCCAAGACCGTCGGCCACCGCCTGCTGACGACGCTGATCGTGCTGGCGCTGCCGGCGCTGGTGGTCTTCCGGCAGATTCCGGGGGCGGGCGGCACGCTGATGCCGGCCTGGAAGGCGATCTGGCCGGCGTTCGGGGCGACGAACCAGCTCATGGGCGCGATGGCGCTGCTGATGGTCCACGGCTGGCTGCGGGGCCAAGGCAAAAAGGCGTGGTTCGTGTTCCTGCCGATGGTGTTCATGTTCGTCACGACGCTGCTGGCGCTGGCCCAGATCGTCTGGCGCAACTTCGCCCAGGGCGGGAGTCCGCTGGTGGGCGGCCTGAGCGCCGTGCTGTTCGCGCTGGCGGTGGTCGTGCTGGCGGACGTTTCCCTCCGCGCGGCGCGGCCTTCCTCCCGGGCCTAAAGGCCGGTAAAGAATACCGGTAAAACGCAATCATTTTACTTGCCTTGTCGAGCGATTTACCGGATATTTCCGCCAGCAAAAAGAGGTAAAAGGAATGACGACGATGAAACGCAAAACCATCAAGGACATCGCCAAGGAAAGCGGATTCTCCCTCAGCACGGTCTCGCTGGTGCTGAACAACCACCCGCGCATCAGCCAAGCCACGCGCGACCGCGTGCTCGCCGTGGTCAAGAAGTACAATTTCTATCCCAACAGCGCGGCCCGCGGACTGGCGTCGAAGTCGAGCAAGACCCTCTCGGTGGTGGTGCCGAACCTGACCCGCGTGTTTTCGGACATCTATCTCGGCGAAATCATCTCCGGCATCTACGAGCGCGCGACGTCGCAGGGCTACAAGATCCTGCTGGACATCGCGACCTCGCAGTTCATCAAGACGCAGGAATACACCAAGCTGCTCGCGAGCCGCCGCGCGGACGGCATGCTGTTCATCGCCTCGGACATCCACGCGGACTACCTGAGCGTCTTCGAGGACAGCCCGTACAAGTTCCTGCTGGTGAACCACGTGTTCCCCGGCAAGAAGCTGAACTACGTGAGCGTCGACTACGCCGCCTCGGCCCGCACCGCGGCGGAGCACCTGCTCGGCCTCGGCCACCGCAAGATCGGCCTGATCGCCGGCACGAACACCTTCACCGGCCTGCAGTTCCGCGACGAATTTTTGCGCACGTGCAAGAGCTGGCCCGCCGGCGCCGCGCAAGTCGTCTGGGTGGACGGCGGCGAGGAATGGAGCCAGCGCGGCGGCTACGCGGCCGCCGCCAAGCTCATCGCCCAGGACGCCGGCCTGACGGCCCTCATGGCCGCCAACGACCGCATGGCCCTCGGCGCCATGCGCTGGATGGCCGACAACCGCCGCGAAGTGCCCGAAGACGTCTCGGTCATGGGCGTGGACGACATCCAGATCGCCGCGTTCGTGAATCCGGGCCTCTCGACCGTCCGCCACGACCTCTACCAGGTGGGCATCGAATCCTGCAACCGCATCTTGCAGCTCATCAAGGGCGAGATCACGGAATGCAGCGACCTGCTGCCGACCTCGCTCGTGGTCCGCGGCTCCACTGCCCGTTCCCGCGCGAAATAAGGCCGCCAATCCCCCTGGCGGGGAATCGCGGCCCGCGTCCCGGAGAAAAGGTTGCCGCTCCGTTCGCGGAGCCTCGCTCGCTCGCCGCGCAAAGCGCGGCGCGATAGACCTCGCGTTCGCCCTTCGCCTGCGGCTCGGTCTCGTCCCTCGGCTATTTCCACACCGTGGAAAACTTTTTTCCATAGCGTGGAAAAATCGGCCAAAGTTTTTACGTGCTACGTAATTTTCGCGCAAAGTTTTTACGTGCTACGTAAAACCGGCTGAAAGTTTTTACGTGCTACGTAATTTTCGGCCATGTTTTTTACGTGGCGTGGAAAAAGCGGCTATTGACCATATTTACAAATATGAGTCACTCGGGCCCGGGGGGCGGGCCGCGATTCCCGCAGCGGGGGGGCGCTATCGTTTCAGGGAGAGGATGACAACGCCGAGGGCGACGCAGGCGATGCCGGACCATTCGCGGACGTTCGGGCGCTCGCCGAGGAATACGAAGGCGAAGAGGGCGACCAGCACGAGACTGAGCTTGTCCACGGGGGCGACCTTGGAGGCTTCGCCGATCTGGAGCGCACGGAAGTAGCAGACCCACGAGGCGCCCGTCGCGAGCGCGGATAGCGACAGGAATAGCCAGGTCTTGCCGGCCAGATGCAGGGGATTGCTCCATTTGCCCATGGCGGCGACGTAGGCCGCCAGCACGAAGAAGATGATGAACGTCCGCACGAGCGTGGCCAGGTCGGAGTCCACGCCGCGGATGCCGATCTTGGCGAAGATGGCCGTGCCGGCCGCGAAAACGGCCGAAAGCAGGGCCCAGAAAAACCAGGCGGGCATGTTCATGGGGGTCGATCCTTTCATCGGGACTCAGAAAAGAACGTCGGGATTGCGGCAGACGTCGGCGACGGGGCCGAGGAGCTGGCGGTAGACGTCGGACAGGCGTTTCCGGAATTGGCGGTAGTTGTAGGTGGTGCGATAGAGCTCGTGGCCGGCGGCGCCGAGGCGCTCGCGCAAGGCGGCGTCGGCGGCCAGCGCGGCGACGCCGTCGGCGAAAGCGGCGGCGTTCGCGGCGGCGAGGCGCGCGTTGGATTCGTCGAGGATCAGGCGGTTCGCGGGATTGTCGCACGCCACGATGGCGCGGCCGGCCTTGAGGTAGTCGAGCAGCTTGAGGGGGGTGTTGCCGCCGGCGATGCGCGGGGACAGAAGTACGTCCGCCGCGGCGAGCAAATGCGGGAGTTCGTCGGGATGCACGTGGCCGGGGAACAAGACGCGGTCGGCCAGGCCGAGATCCATCAGCGCGGTCTGGCGCTTGTCGATTTGTTCGGGGCTGCCGCCGACGACGGCGAAGAAGAGATTCGGATTTTTCCGCAAGGCGAGGGGGATGGCCTGGAAAAGCAGGTCGATGCCCTGGTAGACGGCGAAGGAACCGACGTAGAGCGCGAGAACGGCGCCGGGCGGCAGGGCGAGGCGTTCGCGGGCTTGCCGGGCGAGGGCCGGATCGGGCTCGACGAGCGAGGAGGGAATGTCGAAGACGTGGTGGACGGGCTTGCCGGGCGCGAGGGCCTTGGCCTGCTCCACGAGCGCGGGGCCGGTGCCGATGACCGCGTCGGCGCGCAGGATCGAGAAGCGCTCGACACGGCGATAGGCCGCCATGACGCAGTTGCGGAGAAATCCCTTTTTGTAGGACGCCGGATCGGAGTGCTTCTCGAAGATCATCTTGGCGCCGTGCCGGCGCGCGAGAACGGCCGCGATGGGGCCGGCGTCCTCGATGCCGTGGATGACGTGGTACCGGCGGCGGCGGGCGAGGGCGGAAGCCTTGAAGTAGAGGGAGATGTCGAGGAGGGCCTTCGGGACGGATGGGCCGATGGCCAGATCTTTCGCGCGGATGAAGTTGGGCGCGCGGTGCAGGGTCGCGCCGGGGATTTGCCGGTCTTCGCCGACGGGCATGACGAGCAAATCGACGTCGTAGCCGAGTTCGGCGAGGGCCTGGGCATCGAAGCGGACGCGCAGGGGCGAGCCGCGCCACTGGAAAAAGGGCTGCGGGGAAATCAGCAGGACGCGCGGCATTTCGGGGATCATGGCTGTTTTTTCTCCTGCGCGTTGCGGCGTAGACGGCGAAGGACCGAAAGCGGCGAGCCGCGACGCCCGCCGAACTGGACGGCCAGGTGGCCGGCGGCGAGCGCGGTCTTGAGCGGGGCGACGAGACGGGCGGGATCGTCGAGGCCGGGCAGGGAAAACGTGCAGTGATAGGAACCGGCGACGTCTTCTTCACCCGCAAAAGGCAGGGGATCGGAACCGGCGAGGACGACGCGGCCCTGCTTGCGCGCAGCGCGGTAGAGACGCGGCGCGGGCCAGCCCAGCGGGCGCAGGGAGGTGTCGACCAACACGAGCTGCGCGGGCGGGAATTCCTTGACCAGCGCGCGCACGAGCTGCCCGCGTCCGAACAGCCATTTGCCGGGCGCCCAGTCGAGCGCGGGCAAGCCGCCGTTGGCCAGGATGGCGCGGATGATTTCGCGCGCGGGCTTTCCGTCTGCGATGGGTTCGTCGCTGAACAGGGAGCAGACTTCGATGCGCTCGGCGGAAACGATCTGGCGGCCGGCCAGGATCCAGAGATCGCGGTGGTCGGGCAGGTGGCGGATCTTCACGCCGCCGGCGGGATCCCATGCGGCGATGCGCCAGCGGTCGCCGGGCAGGCGGATTTCGTCCTGCGCGAGGGCCTGGAAAAAGGAGCAGTCGGCGCGCTCGGCCAGGCAGAGGACGCGCAGGTCGGTGGGCGCGACGCGCGGCATGCGGTCGAGCGCGGCGAGCAGCAGGCGCGGGACGTCGTGGAACGGATAGACGTGCGCATGGGCGTCGAGATGGAGGCGGACGGGCTTCATTTGGCTTCCTCGGCGGGCGGCGTGAGCGCTTCGACGGTCCAGGCCGGCAGGGCGAAGACGAAGTCGCGTCCGCGCACGGCGGCGAGGCGCGGGCCGCCCGGCGCGGTTTCGGGGCCGATCCGCAGCGTCGTGGCGATTCCGCTCTGGCCGCGCTGCTGGATCGTCAGCGCCAGATGGAGATTCTGGAATTCCGCGCCGTCGGGCGCACGGTCCGAAGGCAGAATGGAATCCGCGCGCAGCGGGGCCAGGACAGCGAGAAGGCCGTCGATCCACGGCGCGGCCGGCACCCATTGGCCGGTGGCCGGATCGCGGTCGATCTGGACGGTCCGATTGCTGGACACGATGCGGAGGCGTTCGACGTCCTCGGCCGGAATGGAGAGGATTTCGCGCGAACGGTAGAGGAGGGGATCGAGCGGGAAATCCAGCAGGCGCGGCGGGGTGGCTACGGCGAGGCTGGAATCGCCCTCGATGGCGACGCGGCAGGCGGCGGGGTCGTCCGGAAGCGGCGCGAGGCGCAGAACGACGGGCGGCACCTTGGGATTGCGCGGGGCGATGCGGACGGTGCGGACCCATGCCGGCGCCGGCGCGTCGGCGGCCGGATTCTCGAAGGACACGAGCCGCATGTCGGCCCAGGAGCGCAAGAGGTCGCGGATGGCTCCGGTGTCGCCGGGCGCGCGCAGGGGGGAGAGGATTTCCCAGGCGTCGTCGTCGGTCTGCCGCAGTTCGAGGGCGGTTTCGGCCGCTTCGACGCGGAGCTCGCGGATCGAATCGGGATCGAGGCCGGGCAGGCGCCGGTCGCGGAGATCGTCGGGTTTCAGCAGCAGCGCCTGGCGGACGTCCTGCGGAACGGCGTAGATGGAATTTTCGGCCTGCAAGCGGGCATAGACCAGCGAGGGATCGTTGGGCAGCGGGTCGCCGAACGACAGCATCTGCGAGCCGTCGCCGGAATCGGTGTTGAGCACGGCGGTGACGGCGCTCTGGCTGTCGAGCCCGTAAGGGGAGAGATCACCAACGGAGTCTTGCACGAACTGGACGACGTCGCACGCCAGCAGCTTTTCGACGAGCGCGGCGACGGCGGCGGAATCCGCGCGCGCGGTGAACGGCTGGAACAGGCGCCACCCGTTGGGCTCGCCGCGGGCGAGTTGGAGGTAGCCGGAAGGACCGCGGACGTCGAGGCGCTCGATGGCCGCCGGCGCGCCGGAAAGGAGGGAGCGGTCCCGCAAGGCGTCGGCGCTGGCCGGCAGCAGATCGAGGAGGGAAGGATCGAGCCGCGCCAGGCCGGCCTGGTCGGATTGGCGGACGTAGACGCCGTCGCCCAGCGGCGTGCGGCGGCCGATGAGGATGCGGTTCGTGGCGGAACCTTCGATGATCGACAGGGCCGCGCGCGGGACGTCCAGCCCGTAGGGCGCGTAGGCGTTGTCGGCGCGCCGGGGCGGCAGGAGGATGTCGCCGCGGGGCAGTTCCTGCAGCGCGCCCAGCAGACGCTCGATGGCGATGGGATCGGCGCGCGCCGCGAGGGGCTTGACCAAGCGCCATTGGCGGCCGTCGAGGCGGCATTCGATGGCGAGATCGCCGACGTCGATCAGCAGCCGATCCACGCGCGCCGGATCGAACCGGAAGGCCCGGCGGGCCTGTTCCAGGCGGGCTTGGACCGTGTCGTCGTCGCGATCCCAGAACGCGATCAGCAGGCCGAGGATCGCAACGGCGAGAGCCAGGATGCCGGTCAAGCGGAAGCTCATGGCTCAGCGCCTCCTCCGCCAGGCGACCCAGAGGCCCAGCACCGCCACGAGGCCCGGCAAGGCGACCCCCACCGTCCAGAACAGATTGCGCAGGTGGCGGGCATCCATGACCAGGCGGAGCTCTTCCAGCGCCCGGGGAGCCATCGAAAGCAATTCGCCGCGATCCAGCAGCCAGTTGACGGAATTCAAAAACAAATCCGCGTTGGCGCCCATGAGCCCGCCGTTGGAGACGAAGTCGGAGTCGCCGACGACCACCAGGCGGGTGGGGCGGATCTGGACGTGGACGCCGGGCACGGGGCCGCGCTCGATGGCGACCGCCACCGGCACGGGCCCGGGAATGTCCACCTGCGGGTCGAAATGCGCGGACGGGTCGTCCGGATCGAATTCGGCCCAGCCCATCGCCGAGCACATGGCCAACGCCGTGACGGCGGGCTTGTCGGCGCCGGTTTCGCCGGCGAGGATGCGGACGGACCGGGGCAGGAAAAAGACGCTGGCCAGTTCGGCCAGCGGCGCGGTGATGGCGTGCGCGGGATAGGCGGGAACGTGCAGCTCGCGCCCGCTGAGGGTGCGGGTCTCATCCACCACGACGTCGTCGCTCAGCCGGACGCCCCACTCTTCCAGGAGGGGTTCCAGCCCCGTCTTCGCGCGGGCGTCGAGCAGGAGCAGCAGGCGGCCTTTCCGGTCGAGATAGTCGCGGAGCAAGGCGATTTCGAACGGCGCGAATTCCTTGGCGGGGCCGGCGACGATGATCAGCGCGCAGCGGTTCGGGACGGTCTTGGACTCGCCGAGATCGAGCCGCTCCACGTCGAGATTCTGGTTGCGGAGCCGGGCGGCGATGCGGGAATAGCCGGCATGGCGGTCGAAATCGTCGGGCGAGCGCTCGCCGTGGCCTTGCAGGAAATAGACGACGGGCCGCGTCGCCTGCGTGAGCGCATAGATGGCGCTGCTGAAATACTGCTCCCCGCGGAAATCCCGGGGCGGGGGTTCGCCGTCGGCGCCGGCCGCGCCGTATTCGACGAGATCTTCGGCGGCCACGGATTGGTGGCGGCCGCCGATCTCGAACACTACGCATTCGCTTCCGGCCAGCCCGTATTGCCGCACCAGTTGCTCGGTGCGCGCCCGGTCGCGGTCCGGATCCACGAATTCGATCGAGACGCCGGACGAGCGGACGGCGTATTCCTGCAGCAGCGCCGCCACGCCGCGATAGGCCTCGTGGGCCGGCCGGATCAGGGCGACGATTCGGATGTCCTGGGCGGTGTTTTCCAGCAGGCGGCGGCTTTGGTCGGAGAGCTGCGCGAAGGGCGCGGCCTTCCAGTGGAACCGGTCGTAGTGGCGCAGGGACAGGTAGTTGACCATGCCGAAGAGGACGACGGACAGAACGATCACCGTCGCCAGATTGGCGCGCAGAAGCAGGCGCCGGAGCCGGCTGGCCAGGGGAGAGATGGGTTCGCGCGCGTCCATGGTCGTTTCAGCGCAGGCGGCGCGCCTCCAGGATGCGGATGGAGATGAACAGCAGCAGCACCGTGGAACTGAGATACCAGACGACGGTGCGCGTATCGACGATGCCCGAAGCGAAATCCAGCATGTGCAGCGGCGCCGAAATGCCCCGGGCCACCTGCCGGATCGGTTCGGTGTGCGCGTAGAACGGCAGCAGGCTGCCGGAGAGCAGGAGGCCCAGCGCCGCCAGGCAGACCATGGCCGCGACGGCCTGGTGGCGCGTCAGCAGCGAACACAGCAGGCCGGCCGACAGGAAAAACGCGCCGACCAGCGCCGTGCCGAGATAGCCCGCCGCCACGGGGCCCCAGTCGAGCGGCGGCAGATAGACGCCGCCGCGCCGCAGAAGGGCGGCAAAGGCGAGCGTGGGCAACCACAGCAGCAGGAACGTGCCATAGGCCCCCGCAAACTTGGCCAGCACCACGCTCGTTTCCGTCACCGGCGCCGTCATCAGCATCTCCAGCGTGCCCATGCGGTGTTCTTCCGCAAAAAGCCGCATGGTCAGCAGCGGCGTCACGATCAGCATCGCCAGCCAATAGCCGGGCGACCCGAAAAGATGCCGGACCAGATCGCCCTCCACCGCGCCCTGGGCCAGATGCGTGGCCAGGATCCAGAAGCTGACGCCGGCGATCGCCAGGAAAAACGCGCCGACCACGTAGGCGATCGACGTGCGGAAATAAGAGGCCATTTCGCGCCTCCACAGCTGGAAGAACGCGCTCATCCGCCGTTTCTCTTCTTGGGATTGCGGACCTTCGGGGGCAGGGTGGTCAGCCGCAGGAAGGTTTCCTCGAAACTGCCGCTGGCGCCGGCCTGCACCAGTTTGGCCGGGGAATCCGCGGCGGCGAGGCGCCCCGCGGCCAGGATCAGCACGCGGTGGCAGAGTTGCTCCGCTTCGGACAGCACGTGCGTCGAAAACAGCACGCAGCGCTCCGCGCCCAGACCCTGCAGCAGATCGCGCACGAGGCGCACCTGCGCCGGATCCAGCCCGGCCAGCGGCTCGTCGAGCAGCAGGACCTCCGGCTCGTGCAGCAGGCAGTCCGCCAGCCCCGCGCGCTGGCGGAAGCCGCGCGACAACGTCCCGATGACGCGCCGGGAGGAGTCGCCCAGGCCGCAGCGCTCGACCACTTCGCGGAGACGGGAGGTCAGTTTCGCGCCGCGCAGGCCCCGGAGCCGGCCCCGGAACAAAAGGAATTCGTCCACGCGCATTTCTGGATAGAGCGGGACGTTTTCCGGCAGGTAGCCGATCCGGCGGCGGACGTCCAGTGAGTGGGTCGTGGTGTCGA
The DNA here is from genome assembly GCA_964510645.1 of uncultured Verrucomicrobiota bacterium. Taxonomy (GTDB): domain Bacteria; phylum Verrucomicrobiota; class Kiritimatiellia; order CAIQIC01; family Lenti-01; genus Lenti-01. The sequence goes on from CAZECJ010000015.1 coordinate 27,084, forward strand.
ACCCCGCCACCCGCACCCGCCCCGAGGTCGGCGCCAAATAGGTCGCCAGGATGCGCAGCGTGGTCGTCTTGCCCGAGCCGTTCGGCCCCAGAATCCCCGCGATTTCGCCCCGGCGGATCTGGAAGGAAACGTCGCCTAGCGCTTCGCATTTCGGGAAGCGCCGGGTCAAGTTTTCGACTTCAATTAATAGTTCCGCCTCGGCCATGGCATGCCATTCCGCGGTCACTCTACCCACTGGCTCCGGGTGAATCAATCTTTTCCCCCTGCGGCGGGGACTCGCGCCCCGCCGGGTTTTCCATGCCGTGGAAAACGTGTTTCCACGCGGTGGAAAACCGCTAGGATGGCGGTTCATGAAGATAGGGATTCCAGTCTGGTTGGCCGTCGGCGCGATCGCGCTGGCCGGGACGGTCTTCGCCCAGGCGCCGGACGAGGCGTTGCGGCTGACGCTGGAGGATGCCATCGCGCGGGCCTTGGAGCACAATCGCCAGCTCGTGAAGGGGGCGCTCGACCTGCAGGGCTACCGCTTGGCCGAGGAACGGGCGCGCGAGACCGCGCGCGGCATCCAGATCGTGCCCGAAGGGGCCGCCGGCGCGGGGTCCGCCAGCGAGACGTGGCGCGCGGGGCTGGGCGCGGAAGCCACGGGCGCCTACGGCACGCGCCTCGCCGCCGGCGCGGCTGCGAGCCAGATCGCCGTGGACGGCGCGCCGACCCTGCGGCGCGAAGAAGTGCGCGTGGAAGTCGAACAGCCTTTGTTCCGGAATTTCGGCCCCCTGGTTCAGAACGAGCCCATCGTGGCCGCGAACGAAACCCTGCTGGCCGCGCGGCGCGCATGGGAACGCGACCGTTCCGCGCTTGTCGTGTCGGTCGTGGATCTCTATGAAGGCCTGATCTACCTGCGCCACCAGATCGAAAGCGACGAAGCCTTCGCCGCCCGCATGGAACGGCTCTGCGCGCTGGCCGATGCGCGCGAACGGCAGGGCAAAGCCACGCGCACGGAGGTCCTGCGCATGAATCTGCAGCGCGGCGAAGCCGCCCTGCGCCTCGAAACGGAGCGCGCGCAGCTCGCCGTCCGCTTCCAGGAATTCGCCGATCTGCTCGGCCTGCCGCTGGATTCGTCTTTCCGCCTCGCGCCGCCCGCGCTGCTGGATCTCGACGTCGCCGAAGCCGAGCGCGCGTTGGCCGTCGCGCTGTCCGAGCGGCCCGACTATGCCCAGGCCTTGCAGGACGTCGAGACGGGCGAGCGCCAGCTGCGCCTCGCGCGCCGGAACCTCCTGCCGGATCTGCGGCTGTCCGCCCGCCAGACCACCTTCGGCGAGGGGGAGGACTGGAGCGATGCCGGGCGCCTCGACCAAGACGACTGGTTCGTCGGCCTCTCCGCCGACATGAACCTGAACCTGCGCGGCGCGCGGCTGGACGTCGCGCGTTCCGGCCTCGATGCCGAGGCCCGCCGGCAGGTCGCCGACATCGTGCGCAACCGCCTGGCCGTCGAAGTGAATTCCGCGCTTTCGGCCTATCGCCGCACGCGCGCCGCGCTGGAGCTGGCCGCGCGCAATCGCGAACTCGCCGCCAACCGCGCCGAACTCGCGCGCGCCTTGTTCGAGGCCGGCCGGGCCAGCGCCGATTCCACGTCGGACGCCGAATCCGACGGCATCGCCGCCGAACTGGGCGAACTGGCCGCGCGCCGCGACGCCTCCGTCTCGGCCTATCGCTTGCTGCACGTGCTGGGCACCCTGGTGCCTGCGCCCCGGGACGTCTTGCGCGACGAAAAGAAAGAAGCAACGCATGAGAACTAGGCTTGGATTCGCGGGAGGCCTGCTCGCGCTCGCGCTGGCCGGGTGCGGCCGGGAAGCCGCGGTCGCGCCGCGCACGGCGGTCGTTGCGCGCGGAGCGATCCGCATGGCGATTCCGTTCCAGGGCGAACTGGAAGCGCGCCGCGTCGAGACGATCGCCGTCGGCGTGCAAGGGTCCGCCGTGCTGTCGGAACTCGTGCCCGAAGGCACCCGCGTGGAAAAAGGCGATCGGCTCGCGCGCTTCGACGCCTCGCAGATCGAACAGGATCTGGCTCGGCAGGAAAACGAACTCGTCCGCGCCCGGCAGGAGCTGGAAAGCCTCGAAAAGGCCGAACTGCCGCTGGAATTGCTCGACATGGAATCCAAGCGCATGGACGCGCAGGCCGAGGTGGCCGCCGAGGAACGCTTCCTCGAATCCGCGCGGAGCTTGGCGGAACGCGAACTGATGTCCGAAAGCGAAGTGGCCCAGCAGGAGGCGAAGGTGGCGGGCCTGAAGACGCGCGGCGAGCAGCTGGAGACGCGCATCGAACTGACGAAGAAGCACGTGCACGCCGCGCGCCTGGCGAAGGCGCGCGCCGCGCTCGAGGCGGCGGAACGCCAGCGCGATTTCACCGCCAGCCAGCTCGCCCTGTGCGAAGTGCGAGCGCCCGTCGCCGGCACGGCGGTGTTGGTGCCGCTGCCGGTGGGCGGGGAGTACCGCACCGCGCACGTGGGCGACACCTTGTTCCGCAACCAGGCGTTCCTGTGCCTGCCCGATCCGACGGAACACGTCGTGCGCGGCTACGTGGGCGAGGCCGAACTGCCGTGGGTCAAGCCCGGCAGCGCCGTCGTAGCCGTTCCGGCGGCCTTCCCGGACGTGAAGCTGTCCGGCCGCGTCGAGAGCGTCGGCGGCATGGCCCAGACGCGCCCCGGGCAGCCCGCGTGGCGCAAGTTCTTCCCGGTGCAGATCGCGCTCGATCCGATTTCCGAACCGTTGCCTGTCGGCATTTCCGTGCGCGCCGACGTCGTCGCCGGGGAATCGTCCGCCGCGCTGTTGCTGCCGCGCGAGGCCATTGAATGGCGCGGCGGTCGGAGCTTCGTCCGGAAGGCGTCCGGCGAGGACACGGAAGTGAAAACGGGCCTGGCCGATACCGCGCGGATCGAAATCACGTCCGGGCTGGCCGAAGGCGACGAGGTCGCGTTGCCTTGAAGAAGCTCGCGGCAGACCTGTGGGTCGGCTTGCGGACGGGACCCGCCCGCGCGGGGCTGGCCTTCTTCAGCTTGGCGCTGGGCTTGTTCGCGGTGACGATCCTGCTCTCCACGCTGGAGGCCTTGCGGCTTCAGGCGCGGGAATTGGTCGATTCGTTCGGCGCGGGCTCGTTCGTCCTGACCCGTTCCGCGGCGCCGGCGTGGAATCGGCGCCAGGTGGACTTTTTCCGCGAAAATCTCGGCGCGGAGGCTTGGGTTTCGGGCGTGAAATCGCTGGCGCCGGTTTCCGGTTCGGATGTCGCCGCGGCGACGACCGATGCCAGACTGGCGCAGGCCCGCGGCTGGCGGTTCGTCGCCGGCCGCGCGCTCGACGAATCCGACGTTCTCCAGGGCGCGCGCCACGCGATGGCGTCGGCCGGCCTGTGCCGGAAAAAAAACTGGAGAGTTGGCGACATCATCCTGCAAGGGCCCGAACCGTATCGCCTCGTGGGCTGCTTCGAATCCGGCGGCGAGATCGTGCCGGGCCTGGCGCCGGAAACGGTTTTCATCCCGTACACCGCCGATGCGCTGGAAACGGGCAACGCCGATGCGCTCGTTCGGGTAGATGCGCTGCTGTTCCGGGCCAGGGCGGGGGTCTCGCCGGAGTCGCTCCAACGGCGCACGGCGGCGTTGTTGCGGCAACCCGGACTCGACGCGGAGGGCGTCGAATGGACTACGCCAGAAACCCTGTTGCGGGGCGTGCGCCGCTGGCAGCGCGCCATCGCGTGGACGGCCGGTTCCGGCGGCGCGCTGGGCTTGCTGCTGGGCGCGGTGACGCTGGCCGGCATGCTGCTGACGGGCGTGCGAGAGCGGATTCCGGAAATCGGCCTGCGCCGCGCGCTGGGCGCGCGCCGCCGCGAAATCGCGCTGCTCTTCGTCGCGGAATCGCTGGCGCTGACGGGCGCCGCCGCGGTCGCGGGCCTGCTCGCGGCGGAAGGCGCCTTGCGCGCGCTGGGCGGGAGGTTCCCGCTGCCGTTCCATTTCGGCGCCGAAACGCGGATTTTACCGCTGGCCTTGGCGTTGGGGATCGCGCTACTCTGCTCGTTGGGGCCGGCATGGATGGCCGCTCGCCTTCCGCCGGCGGAGGCGTTGCGCAATGAATAAGGGCGCGTGGATGATGGTCTATTTGCTCTTGGCGGCCGGCGCGTGCGCGCGGGAAGAAGAGGTGCCGATGAAAACGACCTGCATGGAATCGACTTTGGCCGGCTCGTGGTACGACGCGGATCCCGTCCGCCTCCGCGCGGAACTGGAAGGATATCTCCGGAACGCGAACGTCGAGGCCGATCCCTCCATTTTCGCCGTCGTCGTGCCGCACGCCGGCTATGCCTATTCCGGGCCCTGCGCGGCCGTCGGCATGAAAGCGCTGGCGGCGCGGCCGGATCTGGCGCGCGTAGTGGTGATCGGCTTCTCGCACCGCGTGCGGCTGCCCAATCAGGCCAGCCTGCCGGCGCGCGAGACGCACTACCGCTCGCCGCTGGGCGAAACGCCGCTGGACGTCGCGGCCATCGCCGCGTTGATGAAGAATCCGCTGTTTACGGATCGTCCCGAGACGCGCCGCGGCGAAAACAGCGTGGAACTGCAGTTGCCGCTGCTGCAAGCCGCGCTGGTCGGGCGCGACTGGAAACTGGTGCCCGTGACCCTGGGCCAGCTCGACGAAGACGTCCGCGGGCGGGTGGCCGAAGCGCTGGGCGCGCTGATGGACGGGAAGACGGCGTTGGTGGTCAGTTCCGACTTCACGCACTACGGGCCGAATTTCGGCTACATTCCCTTCCGCACGAACGTGGAAGCGAACCTGCGCAAGCTCGATGGCGGGGCCGTGGAAAAGATCCTGGCCGGCGACGCCGACGGTTTCGCCGCCTATTGCGAGGAAACCGGCGCGACGATCTGCGGGCAGGATTCCATCGGCGTGCTGCTGCGCATGCTGCCGGCGAAATTCACCGCCCGCGAAATCGCCCACGACGCCTCCGGCCGCAGCACCGGCGACTGGGAGAACTCCGTGAGCTACGAGAGCCTCGCGTTCTACGGCGACGGCCGGCCGGCGAAACAGGAAAATGCGAAGGCCGAAAAGAAGGACCTGTCGGCCGAGGAGAAGAAGGTCCTGCTGGCGCTCGCGCGGAAGGCCATCCAGCAGGCGCTGGACGGGAAAACGCCGTCCGATCCGGAAGACCTCGGCGTGGATCCGACGCCCGCGATGAAACGGAAAATGGGCGGGTTCGTCACCTTGACCATCGACGGCGACCTGCGCGGGTGCATCGGCGAAATCTTCCCGCGACGGGCGCTGGCGGACGTCGTGCTCGACCACGCCCTCGACGCCGCGTTCAACGATCCGCGCTTCCCGCCGCTGACCGCGAAGGAATTTCCGAAGATCCACGTCGAAATCAGCGCGCTGACGCCGCCGGTGCCCGTCGCGTCGTACAAGGACATCGAGATCGGGCGGCACGGCATGGTGCTCGAACTGGGCGGCCGGTCGGCGGTGTTCCTGCCGCAAGTCGCGCCGGAGCAGGGGTGGGACTTGGCCACCACGCTGACCCATCTGTCCCACAAGGCCGGATTGCCCGGCAACGCCTGGCAGGATCCCCGCGCCCATTTCACGGTCTTCGAAGCCGTCGTTTTCAGCGAGGACTAAATTGTCGGCTTAGCCTGCGTTCCCGGTTCGCCATCCTGCCGACCCTGCGAAATCCTGATCCTCTTGTTATGCCGATCCCAAGGGCCAGGACAACGAAATCGAAAGGCCCTTGCGGGTGGGGAAGGCGTAGTCCGTGCCGTCGAAGGCGAGGGTCGCGGTTTCGCCGGCGGCCTGGAGCGTGAAGGGGATCTCGGGCTTGCGCGCGTGGAGCACGGCGGCGAGGGCGACGGCTTTTTCGAAGCCGTCGCCGCGGTGGGCGTTCCAGACTTCGTCGGGCTGGGCGGCGCGGGTGGAATCGTAGATGGATTCGTCGGCCATTTCGCGCAAGCAGGCGACGACCATGGAGAGATCCATCGCGCGGGCGGCTTCGACGCAGACGGGGGAGCGTTCGATGGCGGCCTTGAAATAGGGGCGGGGATCCACGCGCGACAAATCGCGGAAGGCGTGGAACGCCAGGTCGGCGACGGAATTCTCGGCGCGCTGGGCTTCGAGCGCGGCGATGATTTCCTCGCGGGCTAGGCCGGGCTTCAGGTCGATGCCCGGGCCGTGGACGAAATTCTTGGGCTGGCCGGCGTCGGGCCAGCGGGGTTCGAGGCGGCAGAAGGCGAGCAGTTCTTCGATGATCTCGCAGGCGCCGGTATGGTAGCAGTTGAATTCGCGGCCGAGCGCGCGGCGGTCTTCTTCCTTTTCCAGATCGATGTGCCGGGCGCGGAAGAAGTCGTCGAACTTGTTGAGCGGAATCCGGTCGGGCAGGGGCTCGGCGAAAAAGTCGTCCTCATCCATTTCGGCGAGGAGTTTTTCGCGGGTGGCGTCGGACACCTTGAAGGAACAGGAGTTCTCGAAGGCGTAGGCGCGTTCGGCGGGGATCCAGCGGCGCTTGCCGCAGCAGGCGTGCTCGATCTGGAAGCAGGTCTGGCGCGCGGGGCTTTGGCGCAGGAAATTGAACAGGATTTCGGAATCGACCTGGGTCTGCAGGAAGGCGCGAAGTTTTTTCCGGAGGCGCTCGTAGGCGGCGTGGTCAACGCTTGCCTCAGGATAGACGACGTGGATCCACCCGGTGCGGTGGCTGACGATGGTGACCTGCTCGTGCTCGAGGGCGCGGCGGGCCTTGGTGGTCAGGACGGTGCCGTTGAACCACATGGCCTTGGTGACGAGCCGGCGGTTGTTGGTGAGGACGCCTTCGTGGACGTCCACGAAGTTCTGCGAGTGCAGCGGAGTGGCGAGGAGGAAGATGTCGTCGAGCGGAATGCCGCACAGGACGTAGAGCGCGGCGGCGTAGAGCGTGGAGAGCGAGACGCATTCGCCGGCCCCTTGGGCATGGCCGGCCTTGTAGCGGAACGCGTCCATGGCTTCCACGGTTTCGGTCTTCCAGTACGGGATGACGTCGCGGGTGTACTTGTCGAGGCCGAAGTGGCGGCGGATGTCGAGGTCGAAGTAGAACTTGTCGCCTTCGTAGCCGAAGAGGGCGTTGCTCTTGGCGATGGTGTCGGGCGCGATGAAGGGGGCGAACCGTGCCATCTCGCGTTCCTGCGTGGTGAGCCCCCAGGTCTCGAGGTCGAGGTTGAACGCGTAGTGGTCCATGATGTACTGCTTCAGGCGCAGGATGCGGCGGTAGGGCGTCAGCTTGGGGAAGTTGGCGAACCACGGATCGTCGCGCCATTTCCAGATGAGCGGCGACATCAGGTTGGCCAGCACGAGGGGATAGAGCAGGCTGGGGAAGACGAAGATCTCCATGTCGGAGAGCGTGTAGGCCGAGGAGACTTCCTCGAGACGTTCGGCGGGTACGGTCGGAAACGGGGATGGATTCATGGCCGGAGGATACGACGGAGCCCGGTGGCGGGCAACTATTTTGGGATTGCGACGGGGGAGGGGTTCGGGGACAATCGCGCGGCATATGGAAGCAGGACTCAAAGCGGACGTGGCGCCGGACCGGGCTTGGCGCTGGGGCCATCTTCTCTTGGCGGTCGCGGTCATCGCCAGCTGGGTGGCGCTGTCGGGGATCAACGTCTGGATGGGCGAGCTGAACCAGGACGAAGGCTGGTATCTGTACGCGGCGAAGCAGATGGCGGAAGGTCGGATCCCCTACCGCGATTTCGCGTTCACGCAGCCGCCGATGCTGCCGCTGGTCTATTCGTGGGCGTATCCGTGGGTCGGCCAATTCGGCTTGCTGGGCGGCCGCGCGGTCACGTGGGCCTTCGGCACGCTGGGTCTGCTCTTCGCGACGTGGCTGGCCATGCGCGCCGGCCCGCGCAAGGCGCAGCGGTTGACCGGCGGCTTGTGCTTCATCCTGATCGCGATGAACGTCTACCAGTCTTATTTCACCACGGTGGTGAAAACGTATTCCCTGGCGAGCCTGTTCCTAGGCGCGGGGCTGCTGGCGCTGGCGTTCGTCGGGCCCCGCCGGGGCTTTCGCGCGGCGGTGGCTTCGGGCTTCCTTCTGGCTTGCGCGGCGGCGACGCGGATTTCGCTGGGCGCCACGCTGGCGCTGGGCGGCCTCTACCTGCTGGCCTGCCGGCGACGTGTCAAGTCGTGGGCCTGGCTGGATTTCGGCCTCGGCGGATTGGTGGGATTGGGGGTGACCTTGCTGCCCTTCATGGCGCTGGGCCGCGATGGTTTCCGCTTCGGCGTGATCGAGTACCATTCCCTGCGCGAGGCGGGACCATGGCTGGCGCAGATCGCCTACAAGGTCGGATGCCTCTCGCGCCTGGCGGGAGCGTATTTCCCGGCGGCGGTCGGCGGCTTGTTCCTGCTGATCCTGGCGGGCCGCTACCTGCTCTTGCGGGCCGGGCCGGACGAACGCACCGACATCTCCCCGGAATATCCCGGGCCGGACGACATCGCGCCCCGCTTCAACATGTTCCTGTGGACGGCGGTCATCGCGCTGTCGCTGGTCCATCTGGCGGCGCCGTTCCCGTACGACGACTACCAAGTGCCGGTCTATCCGATCTTTTGCGCCGCGCTGGCCTCGACCGGCGCGCGCTGGTGGCTGCGCGAGGAAAACCGCCGCTACGGCGGATCGCCCGAATTGCGCAGCGCGCGGCGCTTGGCCATCCTGACGGTCACGTGGCTGATGTGCGGGCTCTATGCGTTTTCTTCGCCGCTGGCACAGAGCTGGTTCGTGGCGGGCCGCGACCGCATCTGGTGGCGCCTGCGCGAAGAGAGCCCCGTGGCGCAGCTCCGCGACACGGCCAAGTGGGTACGCGCCCTGAACACTCCCGAGGGCGGCACGCACCTGCTCACGCAGGATACCTATCTGGCAGTGGAAGCCGGACTGCCGGTCCCGCCCGGACTCGAAATGGGGCCCTTCAGCTACTATCCCGACTGGGAGCGCGAGAAGGCCGAACGCCTCGGCGTGATGAACCGCGACATGATGATCGAGCTGTTGCAGACCGAAACCAATGCGCCGATCGCGGCATTGAGCGGTTACAGTCTCAGCATCCGCTCGCCGGAAGTGCAGGAGGTCGTCCGCGATGACCAACTGGCCTTCGATGAGATCCTCGCGACTCGCTTCGAACGCGTGGAATCCGTGCCCCACTTCGGGCAGGCGGGAACCACCTTGGTTTTATGGCGCCTGAAAAAGGAAATCCCGGTTTGGACGCCCCCGGCGGAGACCCCGGAGGAATGAAGCTCTCGATCGTCGTTCCCGCCTACAACGAGGAAGGCCGCATCGGCCGGATGCTGGAGACCTACCTGCCGTATTTCGCGGCGCGCTACGGAAACGATTTCGAGATCGTCGTCGCGGTGAACGGTTCGACCGACCGCACCGCGGAGATCGTTCGGGGCCTGCAGGATCGCTTTTCCCAATTGCGCGCGATCGTGGAACCGCGACCCATCGGCAAAGGGGGGGCCATCATGGCCGGCGGCGCCATCGCGACGGGCGAACTCGTCGGGTTCGTGGATGCGGACGGGGCCACGCCGCCGGCCGCATTCGACGATCTGGTGAAGAACATCGGTGCAGCGGGGCTCATCATCGCGTCGCGCCGCCTGCCGGGAGCCATCGTGAGTCCGCGCCAGCCGTGGAAACGCCGTTTCGTTTCGCGCATCTTCAATTTCCTCGTCCGGTTGCTGTTCAAGCTGCGCATCACCGACACGCAATGTGGCGCCAAGTTGATGACGGCGGAGGCGTGGCACGCCATCGTGCCGAACATCGGCTTAACCAAATGGGCGTTCGACGTGGACATGCTTTTCAAAACCCGCCGCGCGCATTTCGCCATCCGGGAGATTCCGACGACCTGGAGCGACGTGGGCGGATCGAAGCTCCGGGTGGGGCGGGTCTCCTTCCAGATGCTGCTGGCGATTGCCCGCCTGCGCCTGCTGTATTCGCCGCTGAGATGGGTGGTGACGCTCTACGACCGGGTGCTGGGGCGCGTCATCGAACTGGAGCCGTCGACGCGATGAGGATTCCGTTCCTAGGCAAGGACGAGGGGGGCCTGATCCAGCACGGTTCGGTGCTGATCATCGGCACGTTTGTCGGCGCACTGTGCAATGCCGGTTTCCACATGGTGGTGGGGCGCGAGCAGGTGCTTCCGAATGCGGAATATGGCGCGCTGGTGGCGATGCTGGGCATTATCCTGGTCATCGGCACGCCGATGCTGGCGTTGCAGAACATGCTGGCGCATTTTATTTCGGCGCTGGCCCAGGAAGGGCGGCGCGGCGACATCCGTCCGCTGGTGGCCCATTGGGCGCGGATCTTCGCCGCGGTTTCATCGGCGCTGGTCGCGCTGGCCTGGACGTTCCGCGTTCCGCTGGCGGCGATCTGGAGCGTGCCGCCGGCGCTGATCGTGCTGACGTTCGGCGTGCTCGCGGCGAGCCTGTGGATGAGCCTTTTCTACGGCCTGCTGCAGGGGCTGCAGGCGTTCGGATGGCTGGCCTGGGCGCCCCAGGCCTGGGGAGCGACGCGGCTGGCGCTGGGCGCGGCCTTCACGATCTTCGTTTCGGCGACGGCATTTGCGGCCGTGGCGGCGCAGGGCCTCGGCGTGCTGGCCGTGGTGGGGTTGTGCCTGTGGGCAACGGCGGGACTTCGCTTGCCGAAAGACGGCGCGGGGGCGCGTCCGCACGAAACCTACCGTTATCTCGGGTCATCGCTGGTGTGCCTGGCGGGCTACGCGATGTTGATGAATCTGGATACGACGCTGGCCAAGCACTACTTCGACGCCGAAACCGTCGGCCGTTTCGCCAAAGCGGCGACCATCGCGCGCACGGCGGTTTTCCTGCCGGTGCCCATCGCCGCCGCGCTGTTCCCCAAGGTGACCTCCGCCGGCGAAATGACCGACGAAAGCTGGCGCCTGCTGGGCCGGGCCATGGCTTTCGCGGGACTGCTGATCGCCGCCGTCGTCGGCGTCTGCCTGGTGGTTCCCCAACTTCCTTGGACCATCCTTTATGGCCCGTGGTCGACTGAAACCGCGGCTTCCGCGGCGTCGTGGACGCGCGCGATGGTGCTGGCGATGAGCCCGCTGGCGCTGGCCTATCTGCTGCTCAACTTCGAAATGGCGCAGCGCCGTTTTTTCTGGTGCTACGGCTTCGTGCCCGGCGGATTGGCCTATGTCGGCCTCGTTGCGCGCTTCCATTCGCAACCGCTGCAAATCGCGATGGCCTTGGGCGCGCTGAACCTGACCGTCGTCGGAATTTTGCTCGCCGGGATCATTTCCCAGCGCCGCCAGGCCTGAGCGCGCTTGCGCACGGGAGGGGGGGGCGTAGCCGCGTCACCGCAAATGAAAACGCCGCGGCGAAATCGCCGCGGCGTTTGGCAAAGCCCGATGGGTTTTTGTTTTTAGTAGCGATTGCGGCGTCCGCCGCCGGCGCCACCGCCGTAGCCGCCGCCGCCGCCGCCGCCGAATCCGCCGCCGCCGCGGGGACGATCCTCGCGAGGCTTGGCTTCGTTCACGACCAGGGCGCGGCCGCCGACTTCCTTGCCGTTCAGCTCGTTGATGGCCTTCGTGGCCTCATCCGTCGTCGCCATTTCCACGAACGCGAATCCGCGGGGCCGATCCGTCATGCGGTCCATGATGACGTTGCAGCTCGTCACCGAGCCGAAGGCCGCGAACAACTGGCGCAATTCGCCTTCCGTGATGTCAAACGACAAGTTTCCGACGTATAGCTTGGTAGCCATGTTTACTGTATTCTTTCTGCTCTGGGGGATGTTCTCATGACTGTCCCGACTCGTTCGGGTTAAGATGATCCCCTTCCGCCAATGCGGGGCGATGGACTACCTTCCAACTCAAGCTAACTACTCTCACTAAGCGACGGGTAAAATACCCCGGCGCGCAGGATTAGCAAGCCCTAATGCGAAAAAAGTTTTGCACGATAAAAAACCCGCGGGCGGCGATTCCCGGCATATCGGAACCTACGCGTCGATGTCCTCGTAGCGCTCGGGACGGAAGCGGGGCGTGCAAATGGCGAGGAAAACGAGGTCGGTCTTCCCGAGATTGGCCATGCGCTGGCGGCAGGCGGGCGGGATCAGGACGACGTCGCCGGGGCCGACGTCGCGCGGCGGGAGGTCGCCGATTTCGGCGCAGCCGCGGCCTTCCAGGACGACATAGCGCTCGGCGATGCCGTCGAGGCGGTGCCAGCGGGTGGTCACACCGGGCGCGACGCGGGCGCGGGCAATGGAACAGGCGGGATCCTCGGGGAGATTCGATAGTTCATTGATGTGGCAGCGTTCTTCGGTGTAGAACTCGGCGGCGGGATCGAGCGGGCGAATGGCGGCGTTCATGGGGCGACTATACAGGTCCCGGAACGCAAAATCCCCATCAAAGTACGACCGGCGCCCCGAATGACCCATTATGATATTTATAAATAACATATATGGTATTTATAAATATCATAATAAGAAACCGGCGGATGGATCCGTCCCGACGGCATGTTCACGCGTCTCGGCGCGCCCGGCCGCGCAATTCGGGCATTGATTGAGGGGGGGGCGGGGGGATAAAGTGCGGGGCTGAATCCATTTTGAGGTGAATCCATGGCGTATCCGCATTTTGAAATCGAACCGAAGTGGCAGGCGTATTGGGAGAAGAACAAGACGTTCCGCACGCCCGACGAAGTGGACCGTTCGCGGCCCAAGTTCTACGTGCTGGACATGTTTCCGTATCCGAGCGGGCAGGGGCTGCATGTCGGGCATCCGGAAGGGTACACGGCGACGGACATCCAGGCGCGCTACAAGCGGATGAAGGGGTTCAACGTCCTGCATCCGATGGGCTGGGATTCGTTCGGCCTGCCGGCGGAACAGTACGCCATCAAGACGGGCGAGCATCCGCGCAAGATCACGGACGTCAACATCGACAACTTCCGGCGCCAGCTGAAAATGCTGGGATTCTCATACGACTGGGACCGCGAGGTGGCGACGACGGACGAGGCGTATGTGCGCTGGACGCAGTGGATTTTCCTGCAGCTGTTCAAGCGCGGGCTGGCCTACGAAAGCGAAATGCCCGTGAACTGGAGCCCCGACCTGTGCGCTGTGTTGGCGAACGAAGAGGTTGAGGAATGGCGCGCCAAGGGGTTCAACGTGGAACGCCGCTCGATGCGCCAATGGGTGCTGAAAATCACGCTGTACGCCGAACGGCTGCTGGCGGATCTCGACGGCCTGGACTGGCCGGAGAGCATCAAGGAAATGCAGCGGAACTGGATCGGCAAGAGCGAAGGCGCGGAGGTGGATTTCGCGATCGGCGGCGAGACGGTGCGCGTCTTCACGACGCGGCCGGACACGCTGTTCGGCGCGACCTACATGGTGCTGGCGCCAGAACACCCGCTGGTGGCGAAGATCGCGACGCCGGAGCAGCGCGAGGCCGTGGCGGCCTATCGCGTCGCGGCGGCGGGCAAGAGCGACCTCGAGCGCACGGAACTGGCGAAGGAGAAGACGGGCGTCTTCACCGGGGCCTACGCGGTGAATCCGGTCAACGGCCAGAAGATCCCGATCTGGGTGGCGGACTACGTGCTGTGGGGCTACGGTACGGGTGCGATCATGGCGGTGCCGGCCCACGACACGCGCGACTACGAATTCGCGCAGAAGTTCGGCCTGCCGATCGTCCAGGTGGTGCAGCCGCCGGCGGGCGTGGACTGG
>CAZECJ010000016.1:0-39194 GCA_964510645.1 uncultured Verrucomicrobiota bacterium
ACGATGCGGGAAGCGATGCGGACGGCGATGGATTGAGCAATTTGCAGGAGCGGGGATACGGCACGGATCCGCAAGACGACGACACGGACGGGGACGGATTGACGGATTATGCGGAAACAAAAACCCACGGCACGGATCCGCTTTGGGCGGACACGGACAGCGACGGATTGCCGGACGAATGGGAAGTGGACCACGGATTCAGCCCGAAATCGGACGGCGGCACGAACCAGGCTCTCGTGGCGCGATGGACGTTCGACGAGGGAACGGGGATGGGCGCCTCGAACCGGGTGTCGACGAACTGGCCGGGAATCTTACGCAACCTGTCGGCAAGCAATTGGGTGGCGGGACGCGGACGGGGGGCGCTGGAGTTCGACGGGACGAACGGGTACATGGCGGTGACACAAGCCGTCGCGGTGGTGACGGGGACGCCGTTCACGGTCTCGGCCGTCATCTGGCAAGACGCCGACGGCACGAACGCCTTCCCCACGGTCCTGTCGGATGCCCAATGGAGTTCCGACCGCTGGGGCGGGTTTGTCCTGCGCTACCAGGCCGGCGGCAACCTGTTGATGGGCATCGCGGCGTCCACCAATGCCCCGGCGGCGTGGACGGTGGCGACGAACTGGAGCCCGGCGCACGCGGGGCGCTGGGTGGACGTGGCGCTGTCGCACGACGGGGCGGTTGCGCGGCTGTACGTCGACGGGCGGTTCGTGGCGGCGGCGACGAACGCGTTCGAGGCGCAGTCCAGCCCGGAGCTGTGGATCGGGCGGGGGCACGTGAACCAGCCGGAGTCGCACTGGCGCGGCAGGATCGACGACGTGCGGATCTTCCGGGCGGCGCTGGGGACGAACGAGCTGGCGGCGGTCAACGACTGGATCGGCGATCCGGACGGCGACGGGCTGTCCAACGGCCGCGAGTGGGAGCTGGGCACGGATCCGCGGGACGCGGACACCGACGGCGACGGGTTGACGGACTTTGCGGAAACGGAAACGCACGGCACCGATCCGCTGGCGGCGGACACCGATGCCGACGGCATGTCCGATCCGTGGGAGCTGGCAAACGGGCTGGATCCGCTCGTGGACGACGCGGCGGGGGACGCGGACGGCGACGGGCTGGCGAACCTGGAGGAGCTGGGCCATGGGACGAATCCGCAGGTGGCCGATCCGGACGGGGACGGGCTGAACGACTACGCGGAAACGGCGACGTACGGGACCGATCCGTTCGACGCGGACACGGACGACGACGGGCTCGGCGACTACGCGGAGACGATCATCCACGGGACGAATCCGTTGTCGGCGGACACCGACGGCGACGGCCTGCCGGACGCGTGGGAGGTGGCCAACGGGACGAACCCGCTCTTGGCCGACGCGGCGGCCGATCCGGACGGCGACGGGTTGACGAACCTGCAGGAAATGGGGGCCGGCGCGGATCCTCAGGACTCCGATTCCGACGACGACGAGTTGGACGACAGCGAGGAAGTTGCCCTGGGGACGGATCCGGTGTCGGCGGACACCGACGGCGACGGGCTTGGAGATGGTTGGGAAGCAGTCCACGCCTTCGATCCGCTGTCCGACGGCGGCCTTGGTTATGGTTTAGCGGCACGATGGGCGTTCGACGAAGGAGCGGGCCTTGTCGCTTCGAACCAGGTTTCGACCAATTGGTCCGGGGCATTGCAGTCCATGCTGGAAACCAATTGGGTGCCGGGACGGGGCGGGAGCGCACTGTGGTTCGACGGCACCAACGATTGGCTGTCGGTCGGCCAAGCCGACGGCGCGATCGTGACGGGCGCACCTTTCACCGTGATGGCCTCGATTTGGCAGGACGATTCCGGAACGGGGTTGTACCCGACGGTGGTTTCAGACGGGACGTTGCTGTCTGGTTACCGCTGGCCAGGCTTCCTCCTGCGCCAGGAAAAAAATTGGAATCTCGTCGCGGGCTATGCGGGCAACACCAACGCGGGCATCGGAGGCATTTCCGCGACGAATTGGAATCCGGCTCGCGCCGGCCGCTGGGTGGGCTTGGCTTTGACGCATGACGGAGCGCAGGCGCGGCTGTTTGTGGATGGCATACTGGCGGCGGCGGCGACGAACGCCTTCGATGCCTGTCGGCAACCGGAGCTGTGGATCGGGCGCGGACACGTGAATTCGGATATTTCGTTCTGGCAGGGCGCCATCGACGACGTGAGGATCTTCCGCGCCGCGCTGGCGGCCGGCGATCTGGCCGCCGTGGATGAATGGATCGGCGATCCGGACGCCGACGGTTTGTGCAATGGCCGCGAACAGGAACTGGGCACGGATCCGCGGGTCGCGGACACCGACGGCGACGGATTGTCGGATTATGCAGAAGCGGTCGAACAGGGCACGGATCCCCTGTCGTCCGATTCGGATGCCGACGGCATGCCGGATCCATGGGAATTGGCGAACGGCACGGACCCGCTGCTGGACGACGCGGCGGCCGACCCGGATGGCGACGGACTGACCAACTTGCAGGAGCATGGCTACGGCACGAATCCTCAAAACGCCGATCCGGATGGCGACGGGTTGAACGACTACGCCGAAGCGGTGACGCACGGGACCGATCCGGCGGATGCGGATTCCGACGACGACGGACTGAACGATGGCGAGGAAATTTCTTTGGGCACGAATCCCCTGGCTTCGGATTCCGACGGCGACGGGCTTCCGGATAAATGGGAGGCGGAGGTCGGTTTGGATCCGTTGGTCGGCACGGGCGCCGACGGAGCGTTGGGCGATCCGGATGGCGATGGCCTGACCAACGCGCAGGAATACGGCCTGGGAACGCATCCCCGGATGGCCGATACGGACGACGACGGCTTGGACGACGACGAGGAGTTGTCCGCAGGCACTGATCCCGTGGATGCGGACACGGATGCCGACGGACTTCCGGATGGCTGGGAAGTGGATTACGCCTTCAATCCGCTGTCCGGCATGGGGGCCGATCTGGACTTGCGCTGCTGGTTGCAATTCGATGAGGGCGGCGGCACTTCCCTGGTCAATTCGGCCGGCACGGCTTTCCAGGCTGAAATCCGGAATCCGGACGGGGTGAGGTGGACCAACGGTGTGGCTGGCGGCGGGGCCTTGTGGTTGGCCGGCACCAATGGCCATGTGGTCGTGCGGCAAGCGACGGCCGCGGCCGTCACGGGCGAATCCTTCACGGTCTGCGCCTGGGTGTGGCAGGAACCGGATCCCTCCATGGCCTTTCCGACGTTGGTTTCGGACAGCCGCTGGACCGGGGGCACCTATTGGCCAGGCTTCCTGTTGCGTTCCAGCCGCGCGGATAACCGGTTCGGCGCGCATGTCGGCTCGTATGCGCAACCATCCGCGCCGGTTTTGGTCGGCTGGTGGACCCCGCGATGGACCCGGCGCTGGAGTCACGTGGCCTTAGTCCAGGACCGGACGCTCACCCGCTTGTACGTGGACGGCTGTCTCTGGAGCGAACAATCCAACATATTTCAGCCCGCCACCAATGCGGAAATCCGGATTGGCCGTGGCCACGTCAACGAACCGGATTCCTGCTGGCAAGGTTTGGTGGATGATTTCCGCATCTACGGCAAGGCCTTAACCTCGGCGCAACTGCGCGAATTGTTCGATGCCCAAGGCGATGCCAACCACGACGGCGACAGCAATTGGACTTCCTACCTGCAGGAGGAGGATCCCCGGGCCGGCGCGGGCGCGATCTCTTCCGAAGGTTCCCTCGACCTGCGGTTCGTGCCGGTAGACTGGACCACGAACGAAGCCCCGCAATACCTGGCGCGGTTCGGCGACGGCAATCCGGGCGGGGAAATCCATCTCTACGTGGACAACGACATGCTGACCTTCCTGCTGCTGGATGCCGCCGGCGAGCGGCACTACATCCAGCATCGGGATCTGGTGGGCGGCGGCTATCTGGTGCCCGGCGCGACCAACCGCATCACCGCGAGCTGGCGCGGATTCAACTCGGGCCGGACCAACGCCGAGATGCGTCTGTTCGTCAATGGTCTGGACTATCAGGAGACGGTCAAGCTGCTCTACAATCCGCGGCTGACCTCCTACGACTGGGAGCAGGGCGGCAGCTACTGGAACGCGGCCTTCGTCCAGGCCGATTGGGGCACGTCCGTGACGTCCAACGGCGTCCGCTTCTGCTCATGGGTGGAGGGCGTGTTTACGGCGAAAGTCGCCGTGGTGGAAACGCACGTGCATCCCTTTGCCTATGGCATGGTGTCCACGAATCCGACGCCGACGTTCTCCGTCGGTTCCAAGACGGCGCCCGCGCCGGGCCCGCGTCCCGTGACGCTGATCCAGGGCATGACCCGGCCGCGCGTGATGGCGGATTTTGTTTCCAGCAACGACATGCGGGTGTTGATTCGCCGCTACAGGCAGGTGGTGGACGGGGCGGAAAAATCGATGAACTGGCTGGGTTGGGGCGAGGCGTCGGCGAGCGTTTGGAACATCATGGAAGACAACGTCCGCACCGCGATCGAAGTCGGCAACCAGGAAGGGTTCGAGGTCGCGCTCAGCAGTTGGCTTTATCTCGACGCCAAGATCTGCCGGAAATACTCCAATTCGATTCCGGCGCGGGCCCAACGGCTGCAGGTGGTGACCAACGGATTTGAAGCCCGCATCGTACTGACCAACGCCGCGTGGGTTAACGACGACTTCGAGCCGGTCGAGGACAAGCCGGACTATGGGCATCGCGCCACGGTCAGCAATTATCTGGCGTGCTGGAAGGAAGATCTGTCGCAGTACTCGAACTACAGTTATTTCTTCTTCGACGAGGATGCCATGCTGTCCTATTGGGAAGCAAGCTATCTGCACAGTCCCACCTACAGCACCAACGGCCTGGCCTGGTTCCGGGAATATGTCGTCGCGAAATACGGTCCGGAATATGGACAGATCCGCTTCCCCATCCATCCGCTGGCGATCGGCCTACTGGGCGGCAGCAACGAGACGGCGTTCACGGTGACGCTGGATCCTTCCGTGACGAACCGGGTGGAATTCACGACCGATCCAGCCCATTGGGCCAAGTGGTGGGAATGGCGGCAAGTGGTGTTCGCCCACTTGATGGACGGCTATGCGCGGCAACTGTCCGACCTCAACGCGGCGAACCCCCGCTGGCGCGGCATGATCCATTTCATCTCGCCGCTCAACGCCTGGTCGCTGGAATCCGGCATCAACCTCGAATTGCTCGCCAAGATTCCCAAGTTGGATTGGATGGTGATGGAAAGCTCGCGGGCCTACAGCTATGGCCACGCGCCCCGGCGCATGGAGGAGGAGGTCCAGCTCCAGCTGCGGAGCACGAAGCAGGCGACCGGCACAAACACCGGATTTGGAAACTACGCCATGGCCCATTCCTTCGGCTATCCCTCCGTCAGCAACGGCGTGACGAATGCGACCTACGACATATCCTGGATGACACAGGACATGGCGTACGCCGTCGCGCCGGAATTCCAATCCGGCATTCTCGTGCCGTATTCCGACGTCCATCTGGTCAACCGGCCGGGGTTCACCAGCGCCTACCAGAACGCCCACTACCAGCCCGATGTGGCCCACGCCTGGAGCGAAAACCGCTTCCGCCTCCTGTGGAGCCCGCTGCGCGGACAGGTGGCGGAAGCCTGCACGGCCTCCAACACCAGCCTCCGTTTCAGCTGGGCGGAACTGGAGCAGGCCAAGGCCTATGATTGGCAATTCAGCGCTTCCTCGAACTTCTTGGCGACCAACCATGGCGTCCGGGTGGCAGCGACGAATTGCGTTTGGTCGATGCTGACTGCCCCGATGCCCGCCGAACAGCCCCTCTATTGGCGCGTCCGGGGCGTCTTCCACGTGAACAGCTTTGATGAGACCGGCCAGATCGCGAACACCGATTACTACTATGGCGCCTGGAGTTCGGCTTCGAACCCGGTCGTGCTGATCGATGTCGACGGCGATGGCCTGCCCGACGCCTGGGAGAACCATTACTTCGGCGATCTGGACGAAGGGGCCGCCGGCGATCCCGACGGGGACGCGCTCGTCCACGCGCAGGAATACGCTTGCGGCGCGAATCCATTGCTGGCCGATTCGGACGGCGACGGCCTGAACGATTATGCGGAAGCGATGATCCATGACACGGATCCGGCGGATGCGGATTCGGATGACGACGGCTTGAGCGATCGTGCCGAGGTGGCGACCTATGGAACCAACCCGCGGAATGCGGATTCGGATGGCGACGGGCTCGATGATTATGCGGAAATCGTGACCCACGGAACCGACCCATGGGTGGTGGATTCCGACGGCGACGGACTCTCCGACACGTGGGAAGTGGCAATGGGGCTGAATCCGCTGTCGAACGACGCGGAGAACGATCCGGACGACGACGGGTTGGCCAATACTCAGGAATACGCATTTGGCACGGATCCGTTCGATGCGGATTCGGACGACGACGGACTCGTCGATTATGCCGAAGTGATGGCGCACGGCACGAACCCGCTTGCCGCGGATTCGGACGGCGACGGATTGGACGACGCGGCGGAAGTGGTGACCTATGGCACCCAACCGATGGATGCGGATTCGGATGACGACGGCATGCCGGACGGCTGGGAGGTGCGCTACGCATTGGATCCCTTGGCTGCCGGAGATGCGTCCGCGGATCCCGATGCCGATGGCCTGACCAATTTGCAGGAATACGGCTTTGGCAGCGATCCCCGGGTGACGGACTCGGACAGCGACGGATTGCCGGACATTTGGGAGGTCGAGAACGGCTTCGATCCCGCTTCGGATGGAGGCGTGGCCCACGGGTTGGCCGCGCGCTGGGCGTTCGACGAGGGAGTCGGCGGCGTGGCTTCGAACTCGGTGTCCACCAACTGGCCCGGGATCCTGCGCTACATGGTCGAAACCAACTGGGCGACGGGCAGGGGCGGCGCCGCTCTGCAATTCGACGGAATCGACGACCAGGTCTTCGTCTACCAGTCCGCCGGCGCGGTCGTGACGGCGGCCCCGTTCACCGTGACGGCCGTGGTCTGGCAGGATCCGACGTCCACCTCGGCTTATCCCGCCATTGTGTCCGACGCCGATTTGCTTTCCGGCGACCGCTGGCCCGGCTTCCTCCTGCGCTATGCGCGCGGCGACAATCGTCTCGTGGCCTATGCCGGCAACACCAATACGCCGATTGCCGGAATCGCCGCAACCAACTGGAGCCCGGACCGGGTGGGTCGCTGGGTGGACGTCGCCCTCGCGCACGACGGCGCAACCGCGCGCCTGTTCATCGACGGCCGCGAAGTG
Organism: uncultured Verrucomicrobiota bacterium; assembly: GCA_964510645.1. Lineage (GTDB taxonomy): Bacteria > Verrucomicrobiota > Kiritimatiellia > CAIQIC01 > Lenti-01 > Lenti-01. Next base: position 7,248 of record CAZECJ010000016.1, read on the forward strand.
GCCGCCGCCACCAACGCCTTCCATGCCGCCCGGCGGCAGGAACTGCGCATCGGCGCGGCCCACGTCAACGAGGTGGAAGCCCATTGGCTCGGCCGGATCGACGATGTACGCATTTTCCGCGCGGTGTTGGATCCCATCGCGCTGGCGGCCGTCAACGACTGGATCGGCGACGAAGACGCCGACGGCCTGCAAAACGGCCCCGAGTGGGAACGGGGCACCGACCCGCGGACCGCGGACACCGACGGCGATGGCCTGTCCGATGGCGCAGAGGTGTATGCCCACGGCACCAATCCGTTGTCGCCCGATACCGACTCCGACGGTCTGCGCGATGCCTGGGAAGTGGCCAACGGACTGGACCCGCTGATCGATGATGCCGCACTCGATCCGGACGGCGACGGCTTGACCCATCTCCAAGAGCAGACCTACGGCACGGATCCGCACGCTGCCGATCCCGACGGCGATGGGCTCAACGATTACGCCGAAGTCGTGACCCACGGCACCGATCCCTTCGACGCGGATACCGACGACGACGGGTTGAACGATTACGCCGAAGCCGTGACTTACGGGACCAATCCACGCAGCGCGGACTCCGACGCCGATGGGTTGCCCGATCCATGGGAATTGGCCGTCGGTTTGGATCCGCTGACCGGCGCGGGCGACGACGGCGGCGGCGGCGACCCGGATGCCGACGGGCGCACGAACCTCCAGGAACTGGGCGCGGGCACGGATCCGCTGGCGGCCGATACGGATGCCGACGGACTCGACGACGGCGCCGAATTCGCCGCCGGAACGAATCCGCTGGTGGCCGATACGGATGCCGACGGGCTGCCCGACGGCTGGGAATCGCGCAATGCCTGCAATCCGCTTTCCGACGGCGGGACGAACCATGCTCTCGTAGCGCGCTGGACGTTCAGCGAAGAGTCGGGTACCAGCGCCGCGAACGGGGTTTCGACGAACTGGTTCGGCGTTTTGCTGAACATGTCGGTCAGCAACTGGATCGCAGGCCGCGGGCGCGGCCGGGCGCTGGCTTTCGACGGCGTGGACGATTACGTGGCGGTGGCGCAATCCGTACCGGCGATCACGGGCGTGCCGTTCACCGTGGCGGCGACGGTTTGGCAGGAAGGCTCTTGGACGGGCAATTATCCCAGCGTGGTGTCGGACGGGACGCTGCTGGAAGGCTACCGCTGGCCGGGGTTCCTCTTGCGGTATGCGCGCAGTTGGGACCAGATGATGGTCTTTGCCGGCAACACGAACGCGGCCATCTCCGGAATCGGCGCGACGAACTGGAGCGCCGCCCAGACGGGCCGCTGGGTGAATCTGGCGTTTTCGCACAATGGCGCGCATGCCCGGCTGTTCGTGGATGGCCGCCAAGTAGGCATCGCGACGAATGCCTTCGCGGCTTGGCGCCAGCCCGAGCTGTGGATCGGACGCGGCCATGTGAACGAGACGGAGTCGTATTGGCGCGGCAAGATCGACGACGTGCGCATCTTCCGCTCCGCTCTCGGCACCAACGACCTGGTCGCGATCGACGACTGGCTCGGCGACGCGGACGGGGACGGACTGCGCAACGGCGAAGAATATCTGCTCGATCCGGATCCCTGAAAATCCGGGCGTTTCCGCGCGGGGCGGGTGCGGCCTGCATCGAAGGAATGGATTGATTTTCGGGCGGAATACGAAGATAAACATACGCATATGAACCGGACCATCCACAAGGCCTTGATTCCCGCCGCCGGCGCCGGCAAACGCATGGGCTATTTGAGTTCCATCTTGCCCAAATGCCTCTTTCCCCTGGCGGAAAAACCCATCCTCCATCGCGTGGTGGAAAACGCCATGCTGCTGGGTGCGCGGGAATTCGTGGTGATCACGCACTTCAAGGAGCACATGGTGCAGGATTACTGCCTGAAGACCCTGGCGCCGGAATTGGGTGTGAGCGTCGAGTTCGTGCACCAGGAGAAAATGAGCGGATTGGCGGATGCCATCTTGCTGGGGCGGGAGTTTATCCAGGAGCCCTTCGCGGTGATTTTAGGCGACGATTACACGGCGGCGGCGGATTTCAACAACGTGCTCGACGTGTTTTTCAAGCACCCGCAGGCCATCGCCCTTGAAGGCATCGTGCCGGAACCCCGCCGAAGCCAATTGTCGGCGGCTTGTTGCGTGGAGCGGGCGGCGGACGGGCGGATCCTGCGCATCCAGGAGAAACCGGCGGAGCCGTTTTCCCGTTTTCGCGGTACGGGGTTCTATCTGTTCAGGCCGGAAGTGTTCGACATGATCGAAAACACCCCGGTCACGCCGCAGCGCAACGAACGGGAAATCACCGAGACGATCCGGTTGCTGGCGGAAGCGGGCAAAGGCTATGCGGAGTTCCTGCGGGGCATCAACCTGAACATCAACACCTTCGACGATCTGCTTGCCGCCTGGAACACGCATGCCCACCTCGCCACGTTTCTGGCCTCGGTCCATTTCGATGGCGGACCGTCGGCGCTCCCGGAACCGCCGCCGGGAAATCGAGTCTCGCCCAGGGTTGTCCCATGAGCGAACTGGAACCGCAAGCATTTGCCATCGGCGGAAATCCCGCCTGGACCTTCAGCAAATTGCCGGCCGTAGGCGAGAAAGCACCCGCCTTGCGCTTGGCCGACGCAGAGTTCAAGGACTGGACGCTGGCGGACTTTCCCGGCCAGAAGAAGATCCTGAACATCGTGCCTTCGCTGGACACGGCCGTCTGCCAGCTCTCGGCCAAGAAATTCAACGAGGAGGTCGCCCGGCGAACCGACGCGGTCGTGCTGACGATCTCGGCCGATCTGCCCTTCGCGCAAGCGCGGTTTTGCTCCGCCTTCCAGGCGCCCAACGGCAAGTTCCTGTCCACGTTCCGCTCGCCGGAATTCGGCATGGACTACGGCACGCTGATCGTAGAGCACGCGCTGATGGGCCTGCAGGCGCGCGCGGTGATCGTCCTCGACGGAAACAACGTCGTGCGGCATGTCCAGCTCGTGCCGGAGATGACGCACGAGCCCGATTACGCCGCGGCCCTCGCCGCCTTGTGCTGAGAGGATCGCGCCGTGCCCGACATTGTCCAATCCCACGCCTGGGCGCTGCGCCGGCTGGCGGGCGCCGCGCAATACCCGCCGGTGTCCGCCGCGCCCTATGCGCCGGACGAAGCCTTTCCGGAATTTCCCGCGCTGCCCGTCGGTTCCACGCCCAATCCCGTGTTCGCGCTGGTGCGCGGGGTTCTGCGCGACTTGGGACTCGATGCGGCGCGGTTCGGCACGCCGCAATGGAATCCGCTCGGCGAGCTGGTGAAGCCCGCCGGCAAGATTGTGGTGAAGCCCAACTGGGTCATGCACAAGAATTGGGGTCCCGGCGGGATGGATTGCATGATCACGCATCCGGCCGTGCTGCGCGCCGTGCTGGAATACGTGTTTCTGTCGCAGCCATCGCAGGTCGTGCTGGGCGACGCGCCCTTGCAGGGGTGCGATTTCGAGAAGATGTTGGAATATGGAAATCTGCCCGCCGTGGTCGCCGAATTCCGTTCCCGCGGCCTGCCGCTGGCGGTGAAGGATTTCCGCCGGACCATCCTGCGCGAAGAGGGGGGACTGAAAAAGGTCGGGGAGGAACTCCGCCCCGAATCGGATTATGTTTTGGTCGATTTGGGCGCGGACAGCCTGCTGGAGGCGATTTCCAAGGATTGGAAGAAGTTCCGGGTGACGGTGTACGATCCGCGCAAGATGTGGGCGCACCATCGGCCCGGCCGGCATCGGTTCTTGATCGCGAAAGAAATCCTGGAAGCCGATCTGGTGGTGAACGTGCCGAAACTCAAGGCGCACAAGAAGGCGGGCATCACCTGTTGCCTGAAGAACCTGATCGGCATCAACGGCAACAAGGAGTATTTGCCGCACCACCGCAAGGGCGCGGCGGAGGGCGGGGCGGGGGACAATTACTTGCGCCGCCACTGGCTGATGAGCCTGCTCGAAACGGCGCTGGACTGGATGAATCGGCATCGCGGCCGGCCGTGGCTCTACCACCAGGGGGAACGCGCGGTCTGGCATCTGCTGAGCCGATACCGGAAGAACGAGCCGGACGCCCAGTTCGAGGGCAGCTGGTACGGCAACGACACCATTTGGCGCACCTGTCTCGATTTGAACCGCGCCTTGCTCTATGCGGACCAAGATGGGCGCATGCGCGAGGCGCCGCAGCGCGAGGAAATCTCCATCGCCGACGCCATCGTGGCGGGCCAGGGCGAAGGGCCGCTGGATCCTGCGCCGCTGGCCACTGGCGCGGTTTTCGCCGCGCGCAATCCCGCCGTCGGCGATATTCTGGGAAGCCTGATGCTGGGCTTCGATCCCCAAAAAGTCCCGATCGTGCGCCACGCCGGCGACGCCATGCGCTGGCGGATTTCCGAAATCAAGCCCGAATTCCCCGTTTTTGAGCCCCCGTTCCCGCCCGCCACGGCGCCCCGGGGCTGGGCCGGCCACGTTGAACTTCCGCGGGGGGAACCATGCCGAACATGAAGAAACAGACAATCCTCGTTGTATTGGGCACGCGGCCGGAGTCCATCAAGCTGGCGCCGGTGGTTCTGGAATTGTGCCGACGGCGCCGGGAATTCCGCTGCGTGCTGGCGATCACGTCGCAGCACCGGGAAATGCTGGCCCCCATGCTGGATTTTTTCGGTCTGGCGCCGGACCATGATCTGGACGTCATGCGGCCTGACCAGCGCTTGGGCGAACTGACCGGGCGGGTCCTCGCGGGCTTGGATCGGGTGCTGGAAGCCGAGCGGCCCGACTGGGTCGTCGTCCAAGGCGACACGACCACGGCGATGGCGGCGGGCTTGGCGGCCTTCTACCGGAAAATCCGCGTGGCACACGTGGAAGCGGGCTTGCGGACGAACGACAAGTATTCGCCGTTTCCCGAAGAAATCAACCGCCGCTTGGTCGGGGTGCTCGCCGACCTGCATTTCGCCCCGACGGATCTGGCCGTCCGCAACTTGCGCAAGGAAGGCGTGCCCGCCGGGCGGATTCTCTGGACCGGGAACACGGTGACGGATGCCCTGCTGTGGGCCGCCCGAAAGATTCGCGCGGTGCGCCCGCCGCTGCTGGCCGGCATTCCGCCGTCGGCGCGGGGCCGCAAGCTCGTGCTGGTGACGGGCCATCGCCGGGAAAATTTCGGCGGTGGCCTGGAGCAGATCTGCCGGGCTTTGAAAGCGGCGGCAGAGGCTTGTCCGGAATTGGATTTCGTCTATCCGGTACATCTCAATCCCAACGTGAAAGCTCCGGTCCATCGCCTGCTGGGAGAGCATCCGCGCATTTTCCTCGTGCCGCCGGTGGACTATCCGGTCATGGTAGACCTGTTGAAACGCGCCTGGCTGGTGGTGACGGATTCCGGCGGCATTCAGGAGGAGGCGCCCACCTTCGGCGTGCCCGTGCTGGTGACGCGCGCCACGACGGAACGGCCCGAGGGCATCCGCGCCGGCAACGCGCGGCTCGTCGGCACGGATGGCGCCGCCATCCTGCGCTGGATCCGCAAGCTCGCCGCCGATCCCGCCGCCTACCGCCGGATGGCGCGCGCCCGCAATCCCTACGGCGACGGCCGCGCGGCCAAACGCATCGCGGATCGTCTGGCTATGGAGCGCGACTGACATGGAAACGGCCCCACTGGACAGCACCCAATGGCACGCGGCCATCGTCGGCGATCTTTCCGTCCGGCAGGTCGTCGCGAACATCGCCAGCGAAAACAACCGGTGGTTCAAGGCTGTGCTCGACGCCACCGCGCCCGGAGACTCCCTGCTGGAGCTGGGCTGCGGCACCGGCGTGTTTTCGGGCATCCTTGCGAAAAGGGAACGCCGCACGACGTTGCTGGACTTCAGCTCGCAGAGCGTCGAGTTTTGCCGGGACGTCTTTTCGCAGGCGGGCTTGCCCGGACGATTCGTCCAGGCGGACGTGTGCCAACCGTTTCCCTTCGCCGACGGGGAGTTCGACTGCACCTGGAGCAGCGGCTTGCTGGAACATTTCACGGACGAGCAACTGCGGCACATCCTGAAGGAGTCCGCCCGGGTCAGCCGAAAATGCGTGATTTCGCTGGTGCCCAACGCCTGGTCGCTGTTCTACCGCGCGGGCAAATGGTATCAGGAAACCCACGGCCTGTGGGCGTGGGGTCAGGAAGATCCCAAGCGCACGCTGAAGCCGTTTTTCAAAGCGGCCGGGCTGGTCGACGTCCGCGAGCACGCGATCGACGTGAAAACCGCGCTGGCGCTGACGCACACAATCCGCTCCGCCGTCTTGCGGCGTTCGCTGACGATGCTGAGGCGGATGTTGCCGGAAGCGGCCTGGCGGGCCATGAACCAGGGCTATCTGCTGGTCACTATCGGTTGCCGGAAATAGCTGGGTGCATGTGCCGGGGACCGGACGGCAACTCGACTTTTCCGGCGGAATGTGCATAGTGCCTGTGCAAATGCCAGATCCGTCCAGTCCATTTAGCTGGGTTTCCATGCTCCGGTCGCGCTTCGCGGGACTGTGCGGCACCGGCACGCGGCAGCGGTTGGCCTACGGGGCGTTCTGGGGCGGGGTGGCCTTCGTCCTGTCGCGGGGCGTGACCCTGCTGGTTTCTTTTCTGCTGGCCCGCCTGCTGGGGCAGGAGGGATTCGGCGAATACGGCATGGTCAACTCGACCGCCGGCATGATTGGCGGCATGGCGGGACTGGGCATCGGCGGTACGGTCGTCAAGCACATCGCCGAATTCAAGATCGCCAATCCCGACAAGGCGAGTCGGATTTTGGCGCTGTCTTCCGGCATTACCTGGGCCAGCGCCTTTTTGTATGCGGTTGCGTTCATGGCCTGCGCTCCGTGGCTCGCCGCCAAGACCCTGTCGGCCCCTCATCTAGCGCCCCTGTTGCGCATCAGCGCCTTCACGGTGGCTTTTGGCGTGATCAACGGCGTGCAAACCGGTTCGCTGACGGGTTGCGAGGCCTTCCGGACCAACACGCTGGTGGGCGGGTTCTGTTCGCTGCTCCAGTCGGGATTGGTGCTGGCCGGTGCTTGGGCGCGGGGCATCGAAGGCGCCGTGGCGGGCCTGGCGCTCGCCATGTTCGCGACCGTGCTCGTGACGCGCTGGAGCGTAATCCGGGAGTGGCGGCGCTTCCGGCTGCGGCTCTGTTGGCAGGACGCCGCACAGGAATGGCGGGTCTTGCTCGATTTTAGCCTGCCGACGTTTTTATCGGGAATTTCGGTAGGACCGGTCATCTGGGGGTGCAGCGCCCTGCTGGCCAACCAACCCCAAGGCTATGCGCAACTCGGAATCTACAACGCGGCGAACCAATGGCAGCAGGCGATCCAATTTCTGCCCGGCTTGATGGGGGCGGCGTTGTTGCCCGTTCTTTCCGAAAAATATGGCCGGGGGGATCGGCAAGGCAGTTTTGCCGTCACGTGGAAGATGATGAAATTGGTGGCGGGGGTCGTTTTGCCGCTCGCAATTGTGATTTCGCTCCTGAGTCCATGGATCATGCGCGGTTACGGCGAGTCCTTCGTCGCCGGGCATTGGGTTGTCGTCTTGTCCGTCGCCACGGCGGCTTTACTGGCTATCCAAACACCGGTCGGCCAACTCATCTCCGCCAGCGGGCGCATGTGGATCGGCTTCTGGATGAATACCGGCTGGGGCGCGGTCATGCTGCTGGCCAGTTGGTGGATGGTGCGTTGGGGTGCGGAAGGGCTGGCCGGGGCCCGCCTGATCGCCTATCTTTTCCACGCCACGTGGACGTTCGGGTTCGTGTACTGGCTGGGAAAACGGACGCAGCGGAATCCGCCGACCGCGACCGGCGCGGGGTAGCGGCATGGGCAAGCGCAGGGACAAACTGGTGGCCGTGGCCGGCACCGATTTCGATCGGTCCTATGCGGGCACCCTGCATTTGCTGGAAGGCCTGAACGCCGAGTTCGACGTCGAGGCGTACGTGTTCACGGACGTCGGGCGGGGCGGGTGGTATGCCCGCTTGCCGTTCCCCTGCCGCGCGTTTGCGCTGCGCGGTTCGGCATGGGAAGGCGGCCGCCTGAAACTGATGTCCAAGCTGTTCCGAATTTTCGTGGGCTTCCGGCTGCTGTTCGCCCGCCGCGTGCTGATCACGGAGACGGCCTATCTGCGCGAGGCGGTCCTGGCCAAGAAGATAAAGGGGCGGCATCTGGTCTTGGCCCAGTTCTGCCAGGAGCTGGCCCTGCCCGAAGAGTATCCGCACGACCGCTGGCCCCGGACCCAGCAACGATGGGCCCGGGTGCCGGACGTCGTGATCGACGTGGACCCGTTCCGCGCCGCGGCCCGCGCCGAATACTATGGCCTGCGCAAAACGCCCTACGTGCTGCGCAATACCCTGGCGCTGGCGCAATTGCCGCCCCGGGCTCCGGCCGGAAGCCTGTGGGCGCTGGCGGGGATCGCCCCGCCGCCGCCGGGCCTGCCCGTGCTGTTGCATGCAGGTGGAGTCTCGCGGGAAAAACCGTTTGAAAGGATCATCGATGCGGTTGCCGAACAGGCGGAACCGGTATTCCTGCTGGCCTTTTGCTCGGCGTCCGCCGTCGAGGTCCAGCGCCTGCGAAACTATGCCGCAGGCAAGTTGCAGGCGGATCGTTTCCACCTGCATCCGGCGGTGCCGCGCGAAGCGTTGCGCGCCAGTTGTTGGGAGGCCGACGTCGGCGTGGTGGACTATGCCTTTTCGGTGGAACCCACCCTCAACCAGAAATTCTGCGCGCCGACCAAGCTGTACGAATTCATGGCGTGCGGCCTGGCCGTTTTGGGATCGAACAATGATTCCTTGCGGGCCGTGATTGAGCAGGAAGGCATTGGATGCTGCGCGGCGGGCGATGATCCGCGGGATTTGGCGGCGGCCTTGGAAACGCTGCTCGCTTCCGATCTGGCAACAAAAAAAGCCCGGGCGCGAACGACGTTCGCCGAGAAATATTCCTATGAAAAGGTTTGCGCGGATGCCGTGCGGCGCATCATCGCCGACATGCTTGCTCCGGCCGGTAAACGCTGTCTCTAGCTTCTTGCATCGCTTGCGATGGGAACGAAGGTCGCTGACCCGGAATGCTGTTGCATTTTTCGGACGGTGATGCACAATGTCCCGTCATCGCCGTGGGACCGCCGAGGGACGGGTACGCGCGAACAGGATGGTGAATGCAAGAGATGCCAGGCATGAATAGCGCGGGCGGCGGAAGCGTTGGTGCACCACAGGCTCCGCATCAGCTTCTTCCTGGTCAGCGGACCACCTATCAATTTCCGGTTTATCGCTGGATCGGCTGGCTGGCCGTCGCTGGCTTCGCCATCGGCCTGACCGGGATGTTTTTCATCTCGGGCATGTTCGGCATCCCGGCGCCGCTGGGTTGGGCCGCGTTGGTCATTCTGTTCACGTTGGGGACGTTGCTGCTGGACCGGCCCAAACTGCTGCTGTCCGTCATGCTGTTTTATTTCCTGCTCATACCCAGCAATCGACTGTTCGGGCTGGTGGGCTTGCCGTTGCCGGATTTCATCGACGAGATGTTCTTCCTACCGCTCATCGCCGTGATCGTGATGAACTGGATCCAGCGGCGACAGCTCAAGGAAGCCACGGTGTTTCCTTTGGGTTTCGGTCTGGTTGCAGCATTGAGCTGGTATGTGAACCGGCCCTCTGTATTTACGGCCGTTCAGGTGACGCTGATCATGCTGAAATCCTACATTCTCTGGTACTACTGCCGGCTGACCTGCACGTTCGACGACGAGCGGCAGTTGAACCGCTGGATGTGGGGCTACGTGATCTACGCGGCGACCCAGTTCCTCTATAACTGCCTTTGGCAAAAAGGGCCGTGGCTGCGTTTCCACCCCGACATGAGCGGAGGCGTTTTCGGCCCCTTGGGCGGGTCGGCCCACCTAGTGGGCTATTTGAGCGTGTTTGGCCTGATCTGCATCGCCGGCTGGTGGGTTGGCGCAGGTAGATCGGCTAGCCGGAATCGAAGATGGCTGGTGGGCGTCCTTGTGGTAGTCATCGCCTACAACCTGATTTTCATGACCGACACCAAGCATGCGTTGGTATTGTTTCCCTTGGCCTTCCTGCCGTTTTTTTTCCATCCAAAGGTTTCCCTGCGGTTGCGGATGGGGCTAAGCCTGACCGGCCTGGGATTCATTCTGGCCTCGGCCGCCTATTTCCAGATGGCGATTGGCGGCTATCAGGTCCGGTCATTTGCGGACAACTTTCAAAATTCGCCCAAAGGCGAGATGCTGTACGCCGTCACGACCGATTTTGGGCATCTCGTGCCCTATCCATGGCTGGGCGCGGGGCCGGGCCGTTTCGCTTCCGGCCAGGCCGTCGCGGGGCGGGTTTCGCTGGCCCGGCGCTACATCATTCCCTATTTGGACGAGCAGCGCCGGCTCGGTTACTACGGCCAATCGGGCAACGTAGTCTCGGCTTCCGTATTGGGCAATCCCCAGTCCGATTTGTTCGTCTTGATGGGTGAATTCGGTTGGCTGGGGGCCTCCGCCTACTACCTGTTCGTGGGTTGGATCATCGTCAAGCTTTGGCGGAAGTCCACGGCGCTGTCCCTGCAAACCCTCTCCGCCGGCTATTACATGAGCCTTTGCTGCTGCCTTTTGTTTCTTGTCTTCACGACACTGCTGATTTCTTCCGCGACGATCCCCGTGCTGGCCTTTCCCTTGTGGATCCTGATCGGCCGCATGTGGGACATGCGGATAGAAAAACCGAGCGAGGCCTTGACGGCATGACCTGCGAGGCGAAACAAGCCTCGGCTGCCGGTCGGCAACGTGCTGCCGGCTGCCTCTATTCAATAGCCACTTTTGCCAACCTGACCGGCGCGCCGATCTGCGCGCTGAACCATGCCTTGCAGCTGCGGCGCCATTTCGAGGCGACCCGCTTGGTGCTGCCCGGATCCGGAGAACTGATTGCGCTTGCGGAAGCGGCCAAGTTGCCGGTACTGGTGTTGCCGATCGTCAACCGCGGGTTGCGCAAAAGCCTGTTGCGTCCTTCGTTGCTCAAGGATTTGGCGGCGGTGTTGGGCTCGCGCTGGAACTACTTCCGGTCTTTGTGCCGGGAATTTCGCCGCCAACCCGGCATCGTGCACGTCCACGACCGCTTGACGATCGCGCCCCTGGCGCTGCTGGCGGCCCGCTGGTGCGGCCAGCCTGCGGTGCTCCACGTGCACTATCCCGCCCGCACGGCGAGGGAGCGGCGGCAGTTGCGGCTCCTGTCCGGCTTGGCCCAGGCCCTTGTGTTCGTTTCGGATGGAGCGCGGCGGTGCTACGATCGGAAGGTCCAGCGCCGGGCCACGGTCATCCACAATTTCATGGAATTGCCTCCGCCCCGGTCCGTTCTGTCACATCGGGTTTTGCGCGTGGCCATGGTTTCCCAGATGTCTTTTGCCAAAGGCACCGACTTGTTTTTGCGGATGTGCGCGCGGCTGCGTGCGGACGGATTGGCGTTTTCCGCCTGGATGGTGGGCCGTTGGGAGGGCGCGGGCCAGAAGGACGACGCCCTGCGGTTCATTCGGGACAACCGTTTGGAGGGCACGGTGGAAATCCGGGACCATGAGTCCGACATGGACCGGATCTACCGGGAAACAGACCTGCTGGTGCTGTCCACGCGCCGCGATGCCTTTCCCCGAGTGGTGATGGAAGCCATGTGCTATGGTTTGCCCGTGGTGGCAACCCGCGTGGATGGCGTGCCGGAAATGGTCGCAGACGGCGAAACCGGATTCTTGGTCGAACCCGAAGACGTCGATGGTTTTGCGAAGGCCACGGCTAGCTTGCTGCGCGACGCCGATTTGCGCGGCCGCATGGGTGCGGCCGGGCGGGAACGCGCCAGCAGGGTGTTTGCTCCGGCGGCTTACGAGGCGGCCATGTTGGAGCTGTATCGCGGCCTTGAAAACGGATAGGTGATGACGATGAGCAACGGTAAATTCAAGGTCGGCATTGCGCTGCTGAACTGGAACCAGTACGACGACACGGCGCTTTGCCTGACGTCGCTGCGGGAGTCGCAATACAAGCCGGCCATCGTCTTGGTCTACGACAACGGCTCGTCCGACGGCTCCGCCGCCCGGCTCAAGGCCGACTTTCCGGAAATCCAGCTGGTCGAGGGCGGCCACAACTACGGATTTGGGGAGGGCAACAACCGGGCCGCGAAAATCTTGCTCGACGCCGGCATGGAACTGGTCTGGATCCTCAACAACGACACGAAGGTGCCGCCGGACTGCCTCGGCACGCTGGTGCGCGCGCTCGAGGAAGATCCCGGCATCGGCGCCGTCAGTTCCAAGATCTGGTTCATGGACGAGAGCAAGCCGATCTTCTATGCGGGGGGAACCTTTCACCCGTGGACGTTCAACACGGATTATCACGGGTTGCGGGAAAAGGACGGCGGTCAATACGACGAACCGAAAGACACGGAAGTGTTTTCAGGTTGCTGCACGCTGATTCGCGCCGAGGTCCTGCGCCGGATCGGCCTCTATCACAAGGCGTTTTTCATCTACGTGGACGACATCGACTGGAGCGTGCGCGCCTTGGAAGCGGGCATCCGCCAGCGCTACGAACCGCGGGCGACCCTGTGGCACAAGATGTACGGGTCTTCAACTCCATCGGGAGAACGCAAAATTCCCAAGTCTTCCCCCCGCGTCGAGTATTTGCTGGCGCGGAACCGGTTTATTCTGGTCCGGCTGCACACCCGCCCGTGGAGCCTGCGTCGCGGCTTTGCGCTGGGCTACCACATTTTCATCCGGCGCCTGCCGCGGGCCGCGGGATTGATGCTCAAGCGTGAGCGCCGGGCCGCGGGGCTGGCCAACTTGCGGGGGCTCTGGGCCGGTTTATGGATTCATCCGGATCCGGCGGAGAGCCGGTTGTAGGTCCGCAGGCATGCGCGTTTTGCTATGCAGCAATTTCTACTACCGCCGGGGCGGGGACTGCACCTATCTGCTCGCCCTGCAGTCCCTGCTGGAACGCAACGGCCATGAGACCGCCGTTTTTTCCATGCGGCACCCGGAGAACCTGCCGTGCCCGCAGGAAGAGTACTTCGTCGATTTCCTCGACTACGCGGAGTTGAACCGGCGCAAGAATCCGCTGAACGCCGTCCGCGTGCTCGGCCGCAGCATCTGGTCGAGCCAGGCCCGGCGCAACGTCGCCCGGCTCGTGGCCGACTGGAAACCGGACATCGCCCATTTCCAGAATATCCACGCCTATCTGACGCCGTCCATCCTCGGCCCGCTGGAGGCCGCCGGCGTTCCGATCGTCTGGACTCTGCACGACTACAAGCTCATTTGTCCCAACGACAATTTCTTCAGCAACGGCCGCATCTGCGAGGAGTGCAAGGGAGGCCGGTTCTGGCGCTGCGCGATAAACCGCTGCAAGAAAGGTTCGCGCGCGGCGAGCGCCGTCGCGGCGCTGGAAGCCTACGTCCACCGGCGGCTGGAGTTGCCGAAGCGAGTGGCCGCACTCGTGGCGCCGAGCGGATTCCTGCGGGACAAGTTTGTCGAATTCGGCTGGCCACCTGAAAAAATCCACGTCCTGCCCAATTTCTTGCCCGAATTACCGCCCGAAACCGGCTCCGCTCCGGAAGGCCACGGATTGTATTTGGGGACGCTTCTGCCGACCAAGGGCGTGGACGTCCTGTTGCGCGCCTTGGCTCAGGCGCCGCCGCATCCGTTCCACGTTCTCGGCGACGGAGTGGAACGGCCCCGGCTTGAAAAATTGGCCGCGGAATTGGGTTTGGCGGATCGCGTGAAGTTTTGCGGGTTTCTGGGTGGCGCGGACTTGGCGCGGGCGATCGAAGGCGCGGCCTATGCCGTGATGCCCAGCGTTTGGTACGAAAACGGACCCTACGCGGCCATGGAACTCATGGCGCGGGGCATTCCCTTGATTGCTTCCGCCATCGGCGGCATTCCCGAGCTGGTGCGCGACGGCGAAACGGGACTGCTGTTCCCGCCGGGCGACGCGGCGGCACTGGCCGAGCGGTTTAGCCGTCTGGGCCGGGACAAATCACTTGGCCGGACCTTGGGACGGCAGGCCCGCCGTTTCATCGCGGAAAAATGCGCGGCGTCGGAATATGCGCGCCGGCTGTTCGATGTGTATGCCGGAGCGCTCCATGAATCCGGCAGCGAAGGAGGCATGGCATGAGCCGTTCCGCTGCTTTCAAATCGGCCGGATGGATTCTACTGGCCGGGCTTGTGGTGGGGCTGGGCTTTGGATTTTTCTTTTTACGGACCAGTTCGGCCAGTTGCGACGGGGATGGGTTTGGACAACTAGGCGCGACGTTCGCTGAACACGGGCATTTGGCGGGTTCCATCCGGCGCGGGCCGATTTATCCTGTCTTTCTGGGTTTGATTTACGCCGGTTTCGGCGTGGGCAACCAAGCTGCCGTGATTGTGGGCCAGACCTTGCTGTTGATACTGCTTGGTTTGTCCGCGCAGCGCATTTCGCGGACGCTTTTTGGCTCCGAGTGCGCGGCTTTCTGGACGGGTATTGCCGTCGTGCTGCATCCGCTTTCGTGGTGGTACGTGCCGCGGCTCTGGGTGGAACTGTGCTATGCCCTGTTCGTGCTGTGGATGGCCTTCGCCGCCATTCGTGCCGTGCAGCAGCCAACTTGGCGCCGTTTGCTGGGATTTGGCCTGCTGGCGGGCTTGGCCAGTTTGTGCAAGGCCACGACCCTGCTCTATCCGGCCTTCTTGGCTGCCGGGGTGGGGCTGGGGATGGCTGTCCATGGCCGGGCATTTGCGCATCTGGGAGCCAAAGATTGGCTCAAATTTGCGCTGGTACCACTGGCCGTGATGGCCTTGACCATTTCGCCCTGGACCGCGCGCAATTGGATGGTGTCGGGCCGGTGGGTTCCGGTATCGTCCAACCTGGGGGTGGAATTTTTCCGGGGGACCATTTTTGCCGACCAGAACTCCTACTTGCTGCGCCAAACGATTCCGGAAATTTGGGCGGTCGCCATGGAGCGGGAAGCCGCGGTTTTGCGGGCCCATGGCTATCCCGAGGGCGTACAACTCGATTGGGCCGAAAAAGACGATGTGTTCGACCCGCTCATGAAAGACTACGTCCGGCATTCACCCGCCGCGTTCGCCGTAAAAATCGCCAAGCAAATTCCGGCGTTCTGGATTCGGGGAGAGACCCGGGGCAAGTCGCTGGTGTTCATGGGCTGCGCCTTGGGCACGCTGGGGTTGTGGGGCTGGTCGAGTTGGCGCCGGCGCTATTGCCCTGTAACCGGCATGGTGCTGTGGACCGTGTTGTATTTCAATCTGCTCTACGCGGCGGTGCTGGCGTGGGCCCGGTATTCCATGCCGCTTTACCCGTTGCTTTTGCTGGTAGGAATTCCCGGTGTGCTGGATGCGCTGGGCCGCATGCCCGGCCGCTCGTCCCCCGCCGCCGATTGAATCAAGGTTTGGGCGGGGCGCTGCGCAGATCCAGCAGCACCTGGTTGATGAGCGTGCTGGAGGTGCCCTTGGTGTAGGGGAAATAGACGATCCGGACGCCGATGGCCTTGAATTGCTTTTCGAATTTCTTCCACTTGGTCGTGTTGAACCAGTCGTCGCCCACGAACATCAGGTCGAAGTGGTAGCGCTGCCAGGCCTCCAGCTTGTCCATCGAATCCTGCGGCACGGCGGCATCCACGTACCGGATGCTGCGGACGATCTCGATGCGCTCCTCGAACGGAATGACGGCGCGCTTGTTCTTGTAGGCGACCAGCGCATCCGTCGTGACGCCGACGATGAGCTTGTCGCACAGACTTTTTGCATTCTTGAGCATCTGGACGTGTCCGACGTGGAACAGGTCGAAAACGCCCGTGGTGTAGCCGATGATCGATTTTTTCGTCGTTTTTTTCGCGGTTTTCATAGGGGGAGGTAGGAGGGGCCGGGTTTCAATCCCCGCAGGCTGATGTTCTCCCAGCGGTACGGGGGGCGATAGCCCAACAGGGGCGTCTCGCGTTCGCGGATGTCGTCGAGCGGAAAATCGGAGGAGAGGATGCGGACGCAGCGGGGCGTCTGGGCTTCGAGATGCCGCAGATATTGGATTTGGCCGTCGTTGTAGTCCATCAGGCGCACGGCGGCGAGGTCGGTCGCGAGCAGGTCTTCGCCGGCGACGACGACGCCGGGCGAGATGGGGCAGGGAAAATGGGGTCCATCGGTGTCGCCGCCGCGAATGCCGTCGATGACGGACAGGAACCGCATGGGTTTCGCGCGGCTCCGGGCCAAATCGCGGACGAAGAGGTTGTAGACGTCGCACGTCATGCGCCAGGTGGTGTCGTTGAGGGCGGCGGAACCGCGCAGCATCCGCTTGCGTTGCGCCTCGGTCTGGAACCCGCGTATCAGGGCGCGGCCCGGCGGGGTTTTCCGGAGCAAGTTGCGGCCGGCCAAATGGACGCGCTCGGGCAGGTGGTCCATCAGAAAATGCTGGACCGACAGCTTGAGGCGGTCGGAGCGGCGGGCCGGCTCGGGATATTCGTCCCCGCCCTGGGAGGGAAAGCCGATCCGCCAATGGACCAGGCAGTTCTTGTTGGCGATGGTGCCGATGAGTCCCTTGACGTTGAGCGTGGCGCCGACCTTGGCGTGCGACTTGAGCTTGGGGATCGAAATGAAGACGTCGGCCCCGTACATGCTCTTCGAAAACACGTAGGCGTGGCGCCCGTTCCGGTGGAAAGCGCGGGTTTCCGCCCGGTCGTTGTAGGTGCCCCGGAAGTGCGCGTCGGGGATGTCCCGGAAAAGCGAATGCTCGCCCAGATCCGCCTCGACGATGCCGGCGGGATCGCCGGGCAGCGGAATCCGGCCTTCCTTGTAGCCGTACAAGTCGAGGTTTTCGATGGTCCATAGGCGGCAATCGAGAAAGGGGATGTTCGCGTTCCGGGTCTCGCGGTAGTAGGCGGCGAGATCGTCTAGCCGGCTGAGCTTCCTCAGCTCGGCGAAATTCGTGTCCACGTGGGGATTGTCGCCGACGACGACGCGACCGGTTCCCCGGAGCGCGAGCAGCACGTAGTCCAGGACGGCGCGGATAACGGACGGATGCGTGATGACGCTCCAGACGTCGTCGCCGAAGCGGTGCCGGTGGTCGACCCAGTTGGGCTTGATGAAAACCGTGTCGCCGGGGCGGATGAGATGTCCGAGCGGGTTCCAGCGCGGCGTGCCGAACCGTTCGGCGTCGAACCCGAGCAGGCGGAAATTTTCGCGCACGGCTTCGTAGACGCCGTTGGGGGCGGGCGAGACGTCCCGCCCCGGATACTCGGGGTACGGCGCCGCGGGGGCGTACGGGAATTCAGGATACTCGGTTCCGCCCCGCGTCGCCGCTACGGAATGGAAGGGGGCGTCAGCCATCGAGCTTTTCCGCGTCGAGCAGATCGAGGAATTGTTCAAGCACGAAGAGCAGCCAGCGCTGGTCGCCGGTGAACGAGGACCACGGGGCGCCGGCTTTGAATTCCGGGCGGCCGGGACCGGCCCAATCCGCGAGCCACGTGTCCATGGGGCGGGCAAACGGGATTTTTTCCGGCGGTTCCATGCCGTCGAACAAGCGGCGGAACAGGGCCTTGAGCAGATACTTGCTTTCGCCGGCGCGGATGCGGGTCAGATCGAGCGGGCGCACGTAGCGCAGTTGTTCGAACGGCTCCAGCAGGGTCAGGCCCGCGGAATGGATGGCGCATTCGAAGGATTGGATGATGCCGAGGCCGTGGACCGTCTTCAGGAACCGCTGGACGTCGATGAAGCCGTCGGTTTTCAAGTAGGGTTGGTAGACGGACCGGAGATCTACCGGCTCGCGCAGCGCCTGGAAGGGGTCCACGAAGGTGTAGCGCCGGTAGAATTCTTCGAGCGTCCAGTCGCGGGAGAGGAGCTTGTCCATGCCGCCGAAGGTGCTGTCGGCGCCGTTGCCGACGATGAGCCTGTCGAGGCCGTCCGCCCGGGCCGCGAGCGCGGCCTTGTGCAACGCCACTTCGATGGCGTGGAGCGGGGCCTTTTTGCGGCGCATCAGGGCGGCGCCGAAAGCAGCGTAGTCTTCCCAGTCGACTTCGACGACGGTGTGCCGCAAGCTCAGCCGGTCGGCATAGGCGCGCGCCTGGATGCTCTCGTCGAGAAAACGCTCGGCGTTGAATTTGATCGTGTAGGCGCGCGTGCCGGGCGGCAGCAGGGCGGCGAGAATGGCCGAATCGATGCCGCCGCTGAGCAGGATGCCGGTCGTCGGGGACAGGTTGCCGGCGATGATCGCCCGGAGTTGCGCTTCGATCTCTTCCATCGTCTCGACGGGGATCTGGCCCTGGGCGGAGGTCTCGGGAAAGGCGGGTTTGCATCCCGGTTGCCACTCGGCGGACGGATCCACAATATAGCGGAACGCCAGAAACGAACTGAGACAATACGGGTTCATGGCTTGGACCATGGCCGGGACTCCGGATGGGAACAGGGGGTGGTGGGGAGAATTTCGGCGGCATGTTGCTCGCGTTGGTGTTCCGGCGGCAGGCGCATGTAGTCGCCGTACATCAAGCGCAGATACTTGTCGGGATTCGCGGGGGACAGAAACCGACCGTTTTCAAACGGGATCCGCTGGAGCGGGAACAAATCGTCGTCGTTCAGCCAAAGCCGCGGGAAGACCTTGGCCTTGAAAAGCTGGAACCAGAAAAACGGCGTTTGGCTGTTGGGCGGCACGGTACAAGCGGTCCAGTAGGCGCGCAGGATGCCCTGCGGGCCGAGCAGGCGGCGAAGTGCGATAACCAGGATTTTACGCAGGCTTTTCCAGCGTTGTCCGGGGGCGTAAACGCGAACCGGACCGAGCAGCCTGCCTGTCAAACCGGCCATGAACCGCCGGTCTTTTCGGACACGGTCGGCGGGGAAAACATCCAAGTCGATGCCTTGGTGGTACCGGACCCGGCGTTGCAAGGGAAATTTTTCAACCATGGTACTGCAACGGTCCCGGATTTTGGCGATGTGGACGTGGGGATAGTGCGGGTCGGTGTCGGCCATGGCCAGAAACGCGTCGGGGGGCAGGAGCGGGGCGGCTTCCCGGCAAAAGGCCTCGTAATCCTCGCGGGGCATGGCGACGTCCACGTCGTCGTCCCACGGAATAAAACCTTGGTGGCGGACCGCGCCCAGCAACGTGCCGCCGTCGAGCCAGTAGCGCCAGCCTTTTTCCGCGCAAATCCGGTCGAAAACGTGCAGCAGGCGCAGTTGGACCAGTTGGCACTGCCGCAAAGGGGTGTTGCCATCCAGCCGGTTGTCTGGGGGAAAATCCATCACGCGCGGATTGTTCCCTCCCGGTCGGGCCGGCGCAAGACTAATCTGGCCCCGCGGTCCGGCCGCTGTCTGTTCCCCGCTGTCCGGCCCATCTGCCCCTCCGAAAATGTCCCCGAAAATGTCCGGCTGCATTCTGTCTTGTTTATTGCCCTAGGATGCCGCAATATCCGCGCATCATGGCGACGGTTCTCATCACCGGTGGATGCGGGTTCATCGGCTCCAATCTGGCGGTGGCTTTCCGGCGGCGGGGCGACCGCGTCGTCGCGCTGGACAATCTGTCCCGGCGCGGGTCGGAAATCCTGAAAAACCGCATTTTGGAGGCCGGCGCGGAATTCGTGCGCGGCGACATCCGCAATCCAAAAGATTTGGACCAAGTGGCGGGCCCCGTCGATCTGATGATCGAATGCAGCGCGGAGCCTTCGGTCCTGGTCGGCATCGACGGAAACGACGCCGAATTCATGGTGCAGAACAATCTGGTGGGCTCGCTGCACTGCTTCGAGTTTGCGCGCAAGCGCAAGGCAGCGGTCGTGTTTCTTTCTACCTCCCGCGTCTATCCCTATGACCTGCTCAATCGGCAGGAATACCGGGAAGCGGCCACCCGGTTCACGCCGGCCGGATCGAGCCAGGGATTCGGGCCCGAAGGCGTCGGCCTCGATTTTCCCATGGACGGAGCCCGTTCGCTTTACGGGGCGACTAAATTGGCATCGGAGATCATGCTGCAGGAATACAGTCGCCAGTACGATCTGCCCGCCGTCATCACGCGATGCGGAGTGGTGGCGGGCCCTTGGCAACTGGGCAAACAGGACCAAGGGGTGTTTACCCATTGGCTGGTTTCGCACCTGCTCGACCGTCCGCTCGCCTACATCGGGTTCGGCGGCCAAGGCAAGCAGGTGCGCGATCTCCTGCATATCGACGATCTCGTCGAGCTGGTGTTGCTGCAGGCCGGGCGCATCGCCGAGTTTCGGGGCGACGTTTTTCCGGCCGGCGGCTCGGCTTTTTCCAGCCTTTCGCTGCAAGAAGCCACCGAAGTTTGCCGGCGCCTCGCCGGCCGCGCGGTGCCCGTTTCCGCGCAACCGGAAAACCGTCCCGCCGACGTGATCTGGTTCCTGACCGACAACCGGCGCACGACCGAACGGCTCGGGTGGCAACCGCGCCGCACCGCGGAAGACGTGCTCCGCGACGTCCGCGACTGGCTGGCGGCGCGGCCCGAGTTGCTGCAGTCGCTTTTCCGTTAGGACCGAATCTATGGACCCAAGACCCAACGTGTTTCAAAGGGAATACCGCCTGCGTTTTCTCAAGACCGCAGATTATCGCAATGAATTGTGGCGCATTCTTTGCCGCGATTATTTTGGAAAAATGATTTCTTCGGACATGACCGTGCTCGATTTGGGGTGCGGATGGGGCGAATTCATCAATCACATCAATGCTGCGCGTAAATTCGCCATGGACTTGAACCCGGATGCGTCCCAACGGCTTGCGCCCGGAATTGAGTTTCTCCACCAGGACTGTTCGGCACCCTGGCAAATGCCTTCGGAATCGCTGGATGTTGTTTTCACCAGCAATTTTCTGGAGCACCTTCGAAAGAAATCTTTAGTCGAGCAGACGATCGAAGAGGCGGGACGCTGTCTCAGACCCGGTGGTTTATTGATATGCATGGGACCCAACGTGCGGTATTTGCCTGGTGCCCACTGGGATTTTTGGGATCACTTTATTCCTTTGACCGAGAAGTCTCTGTCGGAGTTGTTGGAGCTGAAAGGATTCGAAATTCGGTTACAAGTGCCGCGATTTTTGCCCTATTCCATGTCCACGGGCATTACTCCTCCATTGTTTCTTGTTGCCTGGTATCTGAAGCTTCCATGTATATGGCCGTGGTTTGGAAAACAGTTTGTCGTGGTGGGGAAAAAACGCGCGGGCGCGAGCATTGCCTGGAATAGGGAGGAATGACCGTGTCCAAGCCGTATTTTTCCATCGTGATTCCGGCCCACAACGAGGAAGGTTGCATTGCCGCTACCTGCGAAGCCATCGCCGGGCGCTTCGCGCAAGAAGGAATTGCGGACTACGAAATCTGCGTGGTGAACGACAACAGCCGCGACTGCACGGAAGATATCCTGAAAGAGCTTTCGGCCCGGATCCCGTTCGTGCGCTATGTCAACAACTCTCCGCCCAACGGGTTCGGCTCTGCCGTGCGCAAGGGCCTCGAATCGTTCGAGGGCGAATGCGCCTGCGTCGTGATGGGGGATTTGTCGGATTCCCCCGACGACATCCTCGCCTATTACCGCGCGATGAAGGCGGGCGCCGAGTGCGCGTTCGGCTCGCGGTTCATCAAGGGCTCGAAGGTCGTCGACTACCCGCGCCACAAATTGTGGCTGAACCGGCTGGCCAATTGGTTCATCAAAATCCTGTTTCGGATCGACTACAACGACATCACCAACGCGTTCAAGTGCTACCGACGCGAGGTGATCGAGGGAATTCAGCCCCTGCTTTCGCCGCACTTCAACCTGACGGTGGAGATGCCCCTGAAAGCCATTGTGCGCGGGTTTTCCTACCAGACGCTTCCGATTTCGTGGACGAACCGGCAAAGCGGCGAGTCCAAGCTGAAGATCAAGGAGATGGGCAGCCGCTATCTCTTCATCGTGCTCTATGTTTGGCTGGAACGGAAGCTGTCTCGCGGCGACTATCGCCGGCGCTGAGCCCATGACGGCAGCCTGCGGACCATCGATGCCCTCCCGGAACCCCGGCCGGAGCCCTTCGGGAAATGCGCCGCATGGCCCCGGCGGATCCTGCTGGACCAAGCTGTGGCTGCTGCTGCCGGTGGGGTGGGGACTGTGGCTCGTCCATGTCTATGGCGCGAACGTGATTTTCAACGACGAATGGTCGCTGGTGCCGCTGTTCCACGGCATTGCCGAACGAACCACAGATTTGACGAGCCTTTGGGCGCAGAGCAACGAGCACCGGATGTTCTTTCCCCGGCTGTTGTTGTTCGCCTGTGCGGAGTTGTCTCAATTCAACGTCAAAGTGCCGATGTTCCTTGGGCAACTTTGGATTTTGGCGGCGTACATCTGGGTGCTTAAATATATGGACGACCCGCCGCGGACTGCGCCAGGGGATTCTTGGCGGCTTGGGGGCGGATTGCTGGCGGGCGTCGTACTTTTCAATACGATGCAGTATGAAAACTTCTTGTGGGGTTTCCAAATGGCTTTTTTGATGCTTATGAGCCTGGCCGTTTCGGGATTCTATGCCGTCCATTGCGCCATACGAGACGGACGAAAGCGATGGGTATGTGCGGCCATGACGCTTGGAATTCTGGCGTCTTTCACGGTGTTGCAGGGGCTGTTGGTTTGGCCCGTCTACGTGGCGATGTTTATGCTGGCCGCACGAGAGTCGGCCGCGCGCAGCGTACGCCGGGCGATTTGGGTTGGCGGCTTGGGGCTGTTGGTCTGGGCCGCGTATTTCACCGACTATCGAAAACCCGACTGGTCGCCAGATTATCTCGGCGCAGGACTTTTCCATACCACCGGCTATTTTTTGGCGTCGGTGGGCGGATTTGCCGCGACCCGCTACGCCGGATTCGCCATGGCGACTGGCCTGCTGGCCTTGTCTTTGGCCGCAGCCCTGGTCGTGGATTTATGGCGTCGCCGGCGCATGCGGGACAATGTATTCGCGGTGGGATTGATTCTATTCAGCTATGCCGTCTCCGCGGCGATCGCCGTCGGCCGCTCGGGGAATGGGGACGGCATCGCGAATGCCATGACCTCGCGATATTCCACCTTTGGCCTGCTGAGTTATCTCGGAATGCTGCTGATTGGGGTGCGGGAGCGCGATCATTGGCTGGGCGCAACCGCGCCGCGCGCATGGCCGTCGCGGGCGATCGCGATTTTGCTGGCCGTGTTCGGCGCGCTTGTGGCGGGCAAGGCGGCACTTTACGTGTTGCCCGTCCGCGAATGGAGCGCGCAACGACGGGCGGAGATCGGCGTCATTCGGAATTATCGCACCGCTTCCGCGGAGCAACTGGGGAATTTGAAACCCTTCGCCGACGCCGAAGAGGCGCGCGCGAACGTCGAACGGCTGGAGCAATTCCGCTGGAACGTGTTCGCGGAAGATCCCTAGGCCCGCTTCTCGAAAAGCAGCAGCGTGCGGGGGGAATTCCGGATCGGCTCCTGGCGCCGCAGGGTGAACTTTTTGGCGAACACGTCGATGCAGTGGTCGAGCGTGACGTGGCTGAAGAGATTCACGCGGAATTCGATCAGCTTCCGGAACATCACGTCGTCGGTCGGGACGAATTCCAGCACCAGATGCTTCTGGGCGAGGGAAGCGAACAGATCGCGGATGGCGGCCATGGGGAGATTCGCGCCGACCAGCAGATGATGGATGACGGCGAGCGCCAGCACGCAATCGGGACGGGCCCGGTTCAAAAACGAAGGCCGTTCGGCATTCATGTAGCCGATGCCGGGGCTTGGGTTCGCGATGTCCACGACCATGGGCGTGATGGATTTCGGTTCTTTCCGGAGCCGGCGGTACATCTGCTCGACCGCGCCGACGTCGAAATCGGTGGCGAACACGGCCGCGCCGCCATCGGCGGCGATCCGCGAGTAGTCGCCCGTATTGCAGCCGACGTCGAGGACCGAGGCGGCCTGGGTCTGCGTCAGGAATTCGCGGACGAGGGATTTCTTGGAGGCCTCGGCGGCATCGTCGTAGGAGCAGATCTGGGTATAGTCGCCCCAGACGGTTTCGGGGGCGATGGAATCGGCCAGCGCGGCGATCTTCTTGTCGAGGCGCCGGAGGGTCATCTGCTGGGCGACGGGATTGCCCGCCGGCGCGCCGGCGGTTGCGGCCACCGGCGGTTTCGGCGCGGATGCCTTGCCGGCCTTGACCTTTTTCTCCAGCGCGAACGGCAGGCCGACGTCGAGGGCCAGCGCCGGGCTCCAGCGCTGGCGCCACGAAAAAGCCTGCCCGACCTGCAGCGTCGAGCGTCCATCGAGATTGGAGAGGAAATAGGAGCGCAGATCCCAGCCGGCGTGCTTGATCAACAGCAGGGGATACAGAAACATGCGGTTGAATTGTCCGAGCGCGAACCAGAGATCGAGGCGCGCGGGCTTTTCAATGGACGTCAGATCGATGAAAACGGGGCGGCCGCGGACGAATTGGACGTTGTAGGCGGTGGCGTCTTTGAGGGAGAGGCCGAGTTGGAGCAGTTCGCCTTGGAGCCGGAGCGTCAGCCGGCCGGCGTCGGCCAGCATGGATACGGACCACTCGTAGGGATAGGTGATGGGGTCGATCCGATCGTGCTCCACGAACGCGGCGAAACCGGGATGCGCGGCGGCCAGCGCGGAAACCAAGGCCGGATCTTCCACGAAGCGGGTGCCGACCACGAGGCCTTCCCGGGCCCAGCGCGCCAAGTGGCCTTGGGCGTCCAGCTCCTTGAGCAAGGCCGTCGCGGTGGCGTCCAAGGCGCGGAAAATGCGGCCCTGATGCTGGAACACGTATCCGCTCGGATCGCGGAAAGAGCCGGAATCGCGGGACATGCGGCTACTCCGGCTTGCGGGGTTCGTCGGGCTTCTTGCGCGTGAAGAGGGCCTTGATCTTCTGCCAGAACACGGCGATGCCGCCGATGCAGGAGGCGAGAATGACTTGGATCAGGATGCTGCCGCTGCCGGGATCGATGTAGGCGAGTATCATGGGGTCTCCTTAGCGTTACAAGGGAATGGAGTATAGGCGGAGAGGAACTCCATACAATAAAAAAACCGCCTTTGCAGGCGGAACGTCCGGGATTTGGTGGAGGGTAGGAGGTTCGAACTCCCGACCTCCTGAATGCCATTCAGGCGCTCTACCAAACTGAGCTAACCCCCCAAATCCTCAGACGATGCGGGGTGTTGTATCACGCCTCCGGTTTCCCGTCAACCCGTCCGGCGAAAAAAAACTTTTCCGGAACGCGGAGTTGACGTCCCGGGGGCGTTCGCGTATTTTGCGCACCTGTTTTGTGGAATTGGGGAGGCGGCAAGCCCCCTTGGAAATGAGGATTCAGATGGAAGCGTATGCGGTAGTCGAAACCGGCGGCAAGCAGTACCGGGTTCAAAAAGATGACGTGTTGGCGATCGAACTGCTGGACGGCGCCGAAATCGGCAAGCCCGTCGAGCTGGGTCGCGTGCTGGCGTTCAACGATGGCTCCGGCCTGAAAATCGGTTCGCCCGTGGTGGCCGGCGTCAAGGTCATGGCCGAGGTGGTGGCGGAATTCCGCGCGCCGAAGGTCGTGGCGTTCAAGAAAAAGCGGCGCAAGGGATACCACCGGAAGGTCGGGCATCGCCAGAACCTGCTCAAAGTGAAGATCGCGTCCATCGCGTAAGGCAAGGAGTCGGACAATGGCACATAAAAAAGCAGGCGGCGCGAGCCGCAACGGGCGCGACAGCCAAGGGCAGCGTCGCGGCATCAAGCGTTTTGCGGGGCAGGAAGTCACCGCGGGCAGCATTCTCGTCCGCCAGGTCGGCACCAAGAAGGAACCCGGCCTCAACGTCGGCATGGGCAAGGATTACACCTTGTTCGCGCTGGTCGACGGCGTGGTCTCCTTCGATCGCGACGGCAAGCGCATCAACGTCCAGAAGCTCGTCCAGGCCTAAGCGCCGCGGACGCGCGTCCCGAGGACGGCAAAGGGCGGACCGCGAAGGGCCGCCCTTTTTTGCATCCAAGCTCCGGGAAGGCGTGAACTCATGAAGCCCACTACGTTCGTCGATCAAGTCCGCATCCAGGCGTTCGCCGGCAACGGCGGCAACGGGGTGGCGTCGTTCCGCCGGGAAAAATACATTCCGCACGGCGGCCCGGACGGCGGCGACGGCGGCGACGGCGGCAGCGTGTTCTTGCGCGCCTCCAAGGACGTCGCCTCGCTGCTCGACCTGCATTTCGCGCCTATCGTGCGCGCGGAGCACGGCGAAAAGGGGCGGGGCCAGCAGCAATACGGCCACGGGGGCAAGGACAAGATCGTGCCGGTGCCGACGGGCACCGAGGTGCGCGACCACGAGACCGGCGAATTCCTCGGCGAGGTGCTGGCCGACGGCGATTTGCTGAAGGTGGCGCAAGGCGGCAAGGGCGGCCTCGGCAACATGCATTTCCAGAGCAGCATCCACCAGGCACCGACGGAATTCAAGGAAGGCACGCCCGGCGAGATCAAAACCCTGCGGCTCACCATGAAGACCGTCGCCGATGTCGGGCTGGTGGGCTATCCCAATGCCGGCAAGTCCACGCTGCTGGGACAGCTGAGCGCCGCGCGGCCCAAGGTCGCCGCCTATCCGTTCACCACGCTGCATCCCCAGGTCGGCACCGTCGTGTTCGATCCCTCGCACGCCATCCGCGTCGCGGACGTGCCCGGCCTGCTGAAGGACGCGCACAAGGGCGTCGGTCTCGGCCACGATTTCCTGCGCCATATCGAGCGCACGCATTTCCTCCTGTTCGTGATCGACATGGCCGGCTACGACGGCCGCAATCCGGCGGAGGATTTCCTGAACCTGCGCGAAGAGCTGCGGCTCTACAATCCCGAGCTCGAGGCGCGGCCCTATTGGGTCCTCGCGAACAAGATGGACGAGCCCGCCGCGAAGAAAAACCTGGCGGCCTTCAAGCGCCGGACGAAGGAAAAGCCGCTGGAACTGGCCGCCGCCTTGGGCGAGGGCGTGCCCGCGCTGATGACGAAGCTCTTCAAGCGGTTTTTCCCGGGCGAGAAGCGGGTTCAGTTTTGACGGAGCCGTCCGGCGGTTGCCGCCGCGTTCATGGGCCTCCAGCGGCGGCTGGAAGCCGCCGGTCCTTTGGGGTCTGACGGAAAGGGCGGCATCCTGCCGCCCCTTTTCGCGGAAATGGGTTTCGGGTCGATGAAACGGGGGTGCGTCCGAGGTCGTCCGGCCGTCGCTTTCCGCTTGCTTTCCGGGGGGCGTTTCCGCAGGGTGTGCCGCCTATGGAAACAACCCCTCCTCCGGATTCCTTCAACGAATTTGGATATCGCAAGAAGAAGAAACCCGCGCGCGACGACGATCCGCGTTCGGCCCGGCCTTACCGCGCGCCCTATGGCGGCGAACAAGGCAGCGGCTTCCGCAGGCCTGACGGCCCCCCTCGCGCCGAAGGCGGAGGTGACGGATTTCGCAAGCCCTACGGTCCTCGTGCCGAAGGGGCGGGCGGCGGCTATCGCAAATCCTATGGCCCCCCGCGTGCGGATGGCGAAAGATCCGGATTCCGCAAACCGTATGAATCGCGCCGGCCGTATGGCCCGCGCGCCGAAGGCGAGGGCGGCGGTTTCCGCAAGCCCTACGGCCCTCGTGCCGAAGGCGAAGGCTCCGGATTCCGGAAGCCCTATGGTCCGCGCAAGCCGTATGGCGGCGGCGGCGGGGGATTCCGGAAACCCTATGGCCCGCCTCGCCCGGAAGGGGAAGGCGGAGATTTTCGCAAGCCCTACGGGCCTCGCGCCGAAGGCGAGGGCGGCGGCTATCGCAGGCCGTATGGCCCCCGTCCGGAAGGCGGCGGCTTCCGCAAACCCTATGAACCGCGTCGGCCGTATGGTCCGCGCGCGGAAGGCGAGGGCGGCGGCTTCCGCAAACCCTACGGGCCTCGCGCCGAAGGCGAGGGCGGCGGCTTCCGCAAACCCTATGGTCCGCGCAAGCCGTATGGCGGCGGCGGGAGCGGCGGTTTCCGGAAACCCTATGGTCCGCCTCGCGCGGAGGGTGAAGGCGGCGGTTTCCGCAAGCCCTATGAATCGCGCCGGCCGTATGGTCCGCGCGCCGAAGGCGAGGGCGGTGGTTTTCGCAAGCCGTACGGCCCTCGCGCCGAAGGCGAAGGCACCGGCTTCCGCAAGCCGTATGCTCCGCGCAAGCCGTATGGCGGCGGCGGCAGCAGCGGCGGATTCCGGAAACCCTATGGCCCGCCGCGTGCCGAAGGCGAAGGCGGCGGTTTCCGCAAGCCGTACGGCCCGCGTCCCGATCGCGGCGCCGCCGGCGACCGCGGCTTCCGGAAACCGCATGGCCCGCGCAAACCCTACGGCGACGGAACCCGTCCCGTGTGGAAAAAGAAGAAGCCGGAAGGCGACGGTCCCGCCCGCGAAAGCGGCGGCGAACCGCAGACGTGATCGTTTGCCGGCCTTTGCCGGCGGACAGGAAACCGATTGACCGCGCCCCGCGCGGCGTTTAGAGTGTCCCGGATTTTGTGATTGAACCTCAGGGAGAGAATATGGCAACGGCGAAAAACGAAGAACAGCAACCGGTGGAAGGGGCTTCCGCGAGAAGCGCTTTCCTGTTCGAGATGGACAGCGTGGCGCTCGGCGCCCGGCGCATCCGCTATGAAGTGCTCGCAAGCATTTTGAAGGAGCAGCGCATCGAACTGAATCCCGTCCTGTTCTCGCGCTACTGCCTGCATCCGGCTCCGTCCGTCTACATGCCGGCGTTCCTCGCCGCGATGAAGTACACGGCCGCGACGCCCGAACAGGTCGTCGACCGCCTCATGGGCGAAACCACGTCGCGCCTCATGCAGAAAACCACCGTCATCAGCGACGGCCTCATCAAGTGGATGGATGCGGCCTTGGCGCGCGGCGCGGCCATCGCGTGCGCCTCGATGCTGCCTCAGGCTTCCGCGGAAGGCGTCGCCGCCCATCTCAACTTCGACCGCTGGGGCGTCAAGGTTTTCTCCGCCTCTCCCGCCGACAAGGGCTTCCCCCACGCCGAAAATTGGCTCCGCATGGCCAAGGCCGTCGGCCGCAATCCCAAGCGCTGCCTCGCCGTCGTCAGCAGCATGGCGACGACCAAGACCGCGCTCGCCGCCATGATGAACGTCGTCGTCGTCACCGACGAGTTCACCGAATACCAGGATTTCTGCGGTGCCAATCTCGTCTGCCCCGACCTCAAGGAAGTGAAGCCCGATGAGTTCTTCGAACAAATCAGCTTCTAGGCGCGCGCCCCGCAACGCCGCGAAGAAAGCGGCTCCGAAAAAGAAATCGTCCGCGAAGAAATCCGCCGCCGCCGCGCTGGCCTCGCCGGCGGCGCGCCGCAAGGGCGTCGCCGAACTGGCCCGCCTGCTGGACATCATGGCCCGCCTGCGCCGCCCCGGCGACGGCTGTCCGTGGGATCTCGAGCAGACGATCGACACCATCAAGCCGAACCTCATCGAAGAGGCCTACGAGGCCCTCGACGCGATGGAGAGCGGCAACCGCGAGCACCTCACCGAAGAACTCGGCGACCTCCTGCTGCAGATCGTCTTCCAGTCGCAGATCGCCGCCCAGGAAGGCTCGTTCAATTTCGCCGCCGTCGCCAAGGGCATTTCCGAAAAGCTGATCCGCCGCCATCCGCACATCTTCGGCGACGTGAAGGTGGCCGACTCGAAGGAAGTCCTCCGCAACTGGGACGCCATCAAGAAGACCGAAAAGAAGGCCCGGATTTCCGCGCTGGACGGCATCCCCAAGCACGTGCCGCCGCTGCACCGCGCCTACCAGATGCAGAAGCTCGCCGCCCGCGTCGGCTTCGACTGGAGCGACATCTCCGGCGTCTTCAAGAAGCTCGCGGAAGAAATCGGCGAGCTGCAGGAAGCCATCGCCGCCAAGAGCCGCAAGCATATCGTCGAGGAAATCGGCGACCTGCTGTTCTCCGTCGTCAACGTCGCCCGCTTCGTGAAGGTCGATCCCGCCTACGCGCTGGAGCTGACCAACGCGAAATTCATCCGCCGCTTCCACGCCGTCGAGGACGAAATCGTCGCCGGCGGCCGCCGGATGAAGGATTGCACCTTGGCCGAGATGGACGCCATCTGGGACAAGATCCGCGCCGCCGACAAAAAGCGCTGAGCCGCCCCCGCGGCCGTTTTTCAAAGTTTTTACGTTCTACGTAATTTTCGCCCAAAGTTTTTACGTGCTACGTAAAATATCGCCAAAGTTTTTACGTTCTACGTAAAATATCGCCAAAGTTTTTACGTTCTACGTAAAACTCCGTCCGGCGGCGCAAAAAAAGCGGGAGGCCGAAGCCTCCCGCCGGAACCGGAGCGCGAACTCAGCTTTCGCCGCGCTTGCCGATGTGGCGGTCCACCATGTAGAGGGAACCGGCGGAGCCGCCGACCATCGAGAGGGCGCCGATGGCTTCGTTGCAGTTGGCCTCTTCTTCGACCTGTTCGTCGATGAACCACCGCAGCATGCTCTGGGTGGCGTAGTCCTTCTCTTCGATGGCGAGGGTGTTCAGGTCGTGGATCCAGGCGGTGACCTTCTTTTCGTGGAGGAGGGCGTCCTTGAACATGTCGAGGATGTCCTTCCACTCGGTCTTGGGGGCTTCCATGGCGGCGAGTTCGGTCTTGGCGCCCTGGTCCTGGAGGTACTTGGAGAACTTGAGGGCGTGTTCCTGCTCTTCCTTGAACTGGATGCTCATCCACTTGCCGGTGCCGAGGAAGCCTTTGTCGACGGCGTCGTTGGCCATGGCGAGATAGAGGAAGGCGGAGAAAAATTCGCGGTTGATCTGGGCGTTGATTTCCTTCGCCATTTTTTTGCTGATCATGGGGTCGGTCCTTTCGTTGTTTTTCGGTTGTTTCCCGCAGGGGAGCCGGGGCTTCCGCGGTTTTGATGGCCCAAGCCTACCACGGGAGGGGAAAAACGTCATCTAAATCGCTAGCAATTTTGCAGTAAAGGCGATTTCTGGGCCTCGACAAAAGGGGGGGCGGGGGGGTAGAGTGCGCCCCCTATGCCCGAAATCGGCACATTCGAGGTTTTGCACGAGGATCCGGGGTCCAAGGCGCGGCTGGGGCGGCTGTGGACGGCGCATGGGCCGGTGGATACGCCCGTTTTCATGCCGGTGGGGACGCAGGCGACGGTCAAGTCCATGGCGCCGTGGGAGCTGGAGGCGCTGAACTGCGAGATTTTGCTGGGCAACACCTACCACCTGAACGTGCGGCCGGGCATGGAGGTCATGGAGAAATTCGGGGGCCTGCACCGGTTCGCGGACTGGAAGCGGGCGATCTTGACGGATAGCGGGGGCTATCAGGTGTTCAGTTTGACGAAGCTGCGGCAGATGACGCCGGACGGGGTCTGGTTCCAATCGCACGTGGACGGCACGAAGATGTTCATGGGGCCGAAGGAAAGCATGGCGATCCAGAAGACGCTGGGGTCGGACATCGCCATGGTTTTCGACGAGTGCCCGCCGTGTCCGTGCACCCCGGAATACGCTTGCCAAGCGGTGGATCGGACCCTATCGTGGGCGGCTAAATGTGCCCAACAGCCCCGGGCCACGGGACAGTTGGTGTTCGGCATCGTCCAGGGCGGCGTCTATCCGGATTTGCGGGAACGCTGCGCCAAGGGTTTGCTGGCGCTGGGCGCCTTCGATGGATATGCCATCGGCGGCGTGAGCGTGGGCGAACCGGAGGACCTGATCATGCCGGGCGTGCGCATGACGGTGGATTTCCTGCCGAGGGAGCGTCCGCGCTACCTGATGGGCGTCGGCCAGTTCTGGCAGATGTCCGAGTCGGTGGCGAGCGGCGTGGACATGTTCGACTGCGTGATGCCGACGAGGCTGGCGCGGCATGGGACGGTGTTCACGCGCAACGGGCGGTACTCGGTGCGGGCGGCGGTGAACCGCCTGGACGAGCGGCCGCTGGAAGAGGGTTGTTCGTGCGCGGCCTGCAAGCGGTTCAGCCGGGGCTACGTGCGGCACTTGCTGAACGTGGACGAGATCCTCGGGGTCCGCCTGACGGCGATCCACAACATGCAGGCGTATTTTGATTTCATCGCCCGGATGCGGCAGAGCCTCCGGGA
>CAZECJ010000017.1:0-38953 GCA_964510645.1 uncultured Verrucomicrobiota bacterium
TGGACGCGGGCGTAGTTGAGGCCGTAGAGCAGGTGGCCGAGGAAGCGGCCGGGCTCGAGGGGGGTGGTGGGGACGTAGTCGAAGATCGCGACGTCGGCGAGCTGGCCGGGCGCGAGCTGGCCGCGCTTTTCCGGGAAGCAGCGCGCGGCGATCTTGGCGTTGTTGCCGAGGAGCATGTCGCAGGCTTCGCAGAAGGCGACGCGCGGATCGGCGAGGGTGGCGCGCTGGAGGAGATGGGCGACGCGGGCGGCGGAAATCATGTGCGAGGTCATGCCGTCGGTGCCGAGGCCGAGCAGGATGCCCTTCTTCAGCAGCGTCAGCATCTTCTGCGTGCCGACGGCGTTGTTCATGTTGGATTCCGGATTGTGGACCATCATGGTGCCGGTCTGGGCGATCAGGTCCATTTCGGATTCGTCGAGATGGATGCCGTGGATGAAGAGGGAATTCTTCCCGGTCAGGCCAAACTTGTGCAGGCGCTGGATGATGCGCGAACCGTGCTTGGCGATGCAGTCGGTTTCGTCGGAGAGATCCTCGGCGACGTGGATATGGACGCCGGCTTTGGTTTCGTTGCAGACGCGGGCCGTGGCTTCGAGGGTGGCGTCGGAGAGGGTCATCTGCGCGTGGAGGCCGAAGAGCGCGGTGACCTGGTCGTCCTTGGCGGTCTGGGTTTTCTTGATGAAGCGGGTGTTTTCGGCGACGCCGTCGGCGGGGACGTTGCGGTCGGAGGTTTCGTAGCACAGGCAGCCGGAGAGGCCGGCTTGGCGGAAGGTTTCCTCCATGACGTCCAGCGAGCCGTCGGTGCAGGACGGGGAGGCGTGGTGGTCGATGACGGTGGTGCAGCCGGTGTGGATGGCTTCGAGGAGGGCGACGAGGGAAGAGTAGCGGACGGCTTCGGGGTCGAGGGCGAGGTCGAGCTTCCACCACATGCGTTCGAGGATTTCGACGAAGTTGCGGGCGGGCTCGCCGGGCGGGGCGAAGCCGCGGGCGAAGGAGGAGTAGAAGTGGTGGTGGGCGTTGATGAGGCCGGGCATGGCGACCATGCCCTGGGCGTCCACGACCTTTGCGCCGACGGGCACCTTGACGGACGCGCCGACGGCGGAAATCTTGGAACCTTCGATAAGGATTTCGCCTTGGGGGAGGATGGTTCCGGCGTCGTCGAGGGTGACGACGAGGGCGTTCTTGATCAGCAGGGCGGTCATGGGGGCCTCCGGGTCGGATTTTTCCACGCTGTGGAAAAGTTTTTTCCACACCGTGGAAAACTGTTTAGCACTTTTCCGCCGGATGGAAAAGCTTTTCGCCGGTTGTGGATTCCCGCATGAATGCGCGCGGTCGTTTTGGGTGTCCATGGCCTCCGGGGATGAGGGACACAGGGCTCATAAATCGTATGATGGTTAATTAATAATCATATGAAATGTTCCGAAAGATAATACATCGTATCAGAATTATGTGCAAATAATAGCAACATATCAGCCGTAAGATTATGTATGATCATTAATTAATGATCGTACATATTGCGGCGACCGCATTCGGGGTTGTAGTCGAGGATGTTCGGACCGTGTCTTTTTGCTCGGAGGGCTATGGTTCGGCGTCGGCTTTGACGGCTTCGTCCTGGAAGGCGGCGAGGACGTCGGCGTAGGCGAGGGTGCCGACGAGGCGGCGGTCGGCGGAGGAGCGGAGGGCGGGCAATTCCTGGAGGCGGGAGGCGGTGAACTTGGCGAGGGTGGTGCCGAGGGATTCGTCGGGGGTGACGAAGGGGATGGAGAGCTGCATGAGGTCTTCGGCGAGGAGGATGCGGACGAGGGCCGGGGAGGACAGCAGCGCGCGGCGGGCGTCGGAGAGGGTGATGGCGCCGAGGAGGAAGCCGTCGGGGGCGACGACGTAGAACTGGGCGGCGTCGGAGGCAAGCAGGCGGTCGAGGACGGCGGCGGCGGGTTCGCCGGGGGCGGCGGTTTCGACGCGGGTGCGCAGGTGGGCTTCGACGCGGCGGGTGCGGAGAAGGTCGGGGGATCCGCCGCGGAAGAGGCGGATGCCGTCGCGGGCGAGCTTGAAGGTGTAGACGGAGAGGCCGCCGGTGAGGCGCATCGTCACGACGGTGCTGAGGATGGCGGCGACCATGACGGGGAGGATGATGGAGTAGTTGGAGGTGATTTCGAAAACCATGAGGATGGCGGTGATGGGCGCGAGCATGGAGCCGGCGACGAGGCCGCCCATGCCGACGAGGGCGTAGGCCGCGAGGCCGCCGAAGCGCGCGCCGAGCGCGGGTTCGACGAGCGCGCCGAGCCATGCGCCGAGGCAGGCCCCGACGGCGAGGGCCGGGGAGAAAACGCCGCCGGAGCCGCCGCTGCCGAGCGTGACGCCGGTGGCCAGCATCTTGGCGAAGACGAGCGCGAGGAGCAGCAGGGCCGGAATGCGCCCGGCGAAGGCGTCGTTGGAGAGTCCGTGGCCGTCGCCGAGGATCTGCGGCACGGCGAGGGCGAGCAGGCCGACGAGCAGCCCGCCGAGGGCGGGCCGGAGCCACGGGGGCAGGCGGCGGCGGGACTCGAAGAAGCGCCCGGCGGCATCGTTGATGCGGATATAGGCGAAGGAGACGAGGCCGCAGAGCAGGCCGAGCAGGGCGTAGGGGATCAATTCCCACGCGCTGGCGAACGTGCAGGGGGGCGGCGAGAAGGCGGGGACGTCGCCGCGCCAGGCGCGCGCCACGACGGTGGCGACGACCGAGGAAACGACGATGGGGCTGAACTGGGCGGCGCCGAATTCGCCGAGGATGACCTCGACGGAAAACAGGGCGCCGGCGATGGGCGCGTTGAAGGTGGCGGCGATGCCGGCGGCGGCGCCGCAGCCGACGAGCGTGCGCAGGCGGCGCTTGGACATGCCCATGGCCTGGCCGATGCGCGAGCCGATGGCCGCGCCGATCTGGATGATGGGGCCTTCCCGGCCGGCGGAACCGCCGCTGCCGATGGTGATGGCGGAGGCGATGGTTTTCGCGAGCGCCACGCGTCCGCGGATCTTGCCGCCTTCCAGCGCGACGGCCTTGATGACTTCGGGTACGCCGTGGCCTTTGGCCTCGGCGACGAGATAGGTGGTGATGAGGCCGACGACCATGCCGCCGAAGGCGGGGACGAGCGCGATTTTCCAGGCGGCGATTTCGCGCAAATCAGCGAGGCGGGGTTCGACAACGCCCCAGAAGCCGTCCTGGAAGAGATGGATGGCGAGATCGAAGGCGATGGCGCTGAGTCCGCCCAGCAACCCGATCAGGGCGGCGACGAAGAGGAGAAAGACGTATTCGCCGCCGCGGGCGCGTTCGATCCAGCTGTGGCCGACGCGCCGCAGCCAGCGCGCGAGGACGTGCGGGCGCGAGGGGGCGGATTTTTCTTTTTCAAGAGCGTCGGTCATGGCGGAAACCTCAATATCCAATATTCAACATCCAATGTCCAATATCCAATGCGGGACGGAACAGAATGGGCTGGATTGGGGCGGGGGCGGTGGCTACACTGCGCGAAATGAATCCGGTTCAGAACAAGCGGGTTGCGATCGATGCCCGATGGGTATTCCGCGAGCTGAGCGGGATCGGGCGCTACACGCTGGAACTGCTGAAGCAACTGGGGGAGATCGGCGGGGCGTACCGCTATCTGGTTCTGGTGCGGGACGCGGAACGGCGGGGATTCATCGAGCGGGAAGCGGGTTTGGCGGGAAAGGCGAACGTCGAGTTCGCGGAGCTGCCGTACGGGCCGTTTTCGGTGCGAGGGCAGTTTGCGGCGGCGCGGCTGCTGCGGGAGCAGCGGATCGCCGTGTACCACTCGACGAACTTCATGGTGCCGCTGCCGGCGTTTCCGCGCCGGAAGCCGCACGCGGTGAAATGCCTCTGCAACATCCACGACTTGATCCCGATGGTGCATCCGGAATTCACGCCGAAGGCGCTGAAAACGCGGTTCTTTCCCGTCTATCGGGCGCTGATGCACGAAATCGCGCTCCGGACGGATGCGGTGGCGACGGGGAGCGAATCGGCGAAGCGCGACATCGTTCGGCTGCTGGGAATTCCGGAGGACCGCATCGTGGTGGCGCCGGACGGGGTGGACGGGCGGTATGGACCCGGCGGCGAAAAGCCGTCGGCGCGCGGCGGTCCGAAGACAGTGCTCTACGTGGGGCGGAGCGATCCGTACAAGAATTTGCCGGGGCTGGTGGAGGTTTTTGCGCGGCTGGTGCGCGAAGGGGGCGTGGATGCGCGGCTGCGGATCGTGGGCTCGCCGGACGCGAGGTATCCGGAAGCGGGCGAAACGGCGCGGCGGCTGGGGGTGGCGGATCGCGTGGAGTGGTCGGGCTATCTGGACGACGCGGGGCTGGTGCAGGCGTACCGGGACGCGGATGTTTTGGCCCTGCTGTCGCGCTACGAGGGCTTCGGCCTGCCGGTGGCGGAAGCGATGGCGTGCGGGACGCCGGTGGTCTGCTCGAACGCGGCGAGCTTGCCGGAAGTGGCGGGGAATGCGGCGCGGCTGGTGGCGCCGGACGACGCCGCCGGCGCGGCGGCGGCGCTGAAAGACGTTTTGACGGATCCGGCGGAAGCGGCGCGGTTGCGCGCAGCGGGCCTGGCGCAGGCGCAGAAGTTTTCGTGGCGGGCGGCGGCCGAGTCCGTCCTGCGCCTCTACGGGGAGCTGGCGCCATGAGCCGCGCGCTGAAGGTGGCGCTGGCGCACGACTGGCTCAACGGCATGCGCGGGGGCGAGCGATGCCTCGACCTGATCTGCCAGGAGTTCCCGCAGGCGGAGCTCTACACGCTGCTGTTCCGGCCGGAGCTGGTGTCGGAGGCGATCCGGAACCGCAAGGTGCACGTGTCGGGCCTGCAGCGCGTGCCGGGTTTCCGCGAACACTACCGGTGGTTCCTGCCGCTGTTTCCGATGGCGATCGAATCGTTCCGGGTGCCGGCGGGGACGGATCTGGTGCTGAGCACGAGCCATTGCGTGGCGAAGGGGCTCGTGCCGCCGCCGGGCGCGAAGCACGTGTGTTATTGCTTTACGCCGATGCGCTACGCGTGGTCGCTGCAGGAGGAATATTTCGGGCGGAACCGGATCAAGCGCGCGGCGCTGGATCTGGCGCTGGCGCGCCTGCGGAACTGGGACCGGGCGGCGAGCGCGCGGGTCGACCGGTTCGTGGCGATCAGCCGGCACGTGCAGGCGCGCATCAAACAATTCTACGGGCGGGAATCGACGGTGGTGTATCCGCCGGTGGCGACGAGCTACTTCACGCCGGACGAGCGCGGGGGCCACGACGGCTACGATCTGGTGGTTTCGGCGCTGGTGCCCTACAAGCGGGTGGATTTGGCGGTGCGGGCGTACGCGCAGTCGGGTCATCCGCTGAAGGTCGCGGGCGTGGGGACGGAGCTGGAGGCGCTGAAGAAACTCGCGGCGCCGAACGTGGAATTCCTGGGACGCGTGCCGGACGAAGGGGTGCGCGAGCTGTATCGGCGCTGCCGGTTCCTGGTCTTTCCGGGCGAGGAGGATTTCGGGATCGTGCCGCTGGAGGCGCAGGCGTGTGGCAAGCCGGTGCTGGCGTTCGGCAAGGGCGGCTTGCTCGAAACGGTGCTGGCGGGCCGGACGGGGGTGTTTTTCCCGGAGCAGACGCCGGAGGCGCTGCTCGAGGCGGTCGCGCTTGCGGAGAAATCGGACTGGGATCCGGCGGCGATCCGCGCGCATGCGGAAAGCTTCGGTCCGGCGCGCTTTCTCGCAGGGCTGCGCGCGGAAATCGCCGCCGCGCTGGAAGGGCGGCGGACGTGACCGATCCAGCCGCCACCGTTTGGCCGACCGCGCCCGCGCGGGAGGCAGGTGCCGCGGCGCAGGTGCTGCGGATTTCGCGCGGATTTTCGTGCCTGTTCTGGAGCCTGCCGCTGCTGTCGGCCGCGCATGCGGCCGCGCTGGGGGGCGTGTTGCCGTCGCGTTGGTCGGCAGGGGTGCTGCCCCTCTGCTTCGTGCCGCTGGCGTGCGGGCTGTGGATGCTGCGCGCGGGCGGGGAGCCGACGCCGAAATGGCGGGCGACCCTCGCCGGCGTTTCGCTGCTGGCGCTGGTGGTGGCGGGGTTGTGTCCCTTTCTGGCGTGGTGGAGCCAGGCGCCGACGCAGCTCTATTTCGCGGTCAACGCGGGCGTGCATTATGTCGCGCTGGTCGCGCTGCTGGCGGGGTTGACCCGGTTGGCGGGCGAAGCGGCGCGGTGGCTGGGGGACTTGTCGTTGCGGAGGGAGTCGGTCGCGGGGCTGGGGATGGTGCTGTGGCTGAGCGCCTGCACGGCGGGGGCCCTCGTCTGGCTGTTCCACCGCGCGGGCCTGCTGGAGGCGGGGCTGCCGACGGTCCTGGCGCAGTTGGCGGCATTGCCGGGGGAGGCGCGGACGTTGTTTCTGTTGCCGTACGCGATGACCGCCTACGTGATGTGGCGGGCGAAGGAAACGGGATTCCGCCGCGCGGCGAGCATCCTCGGCTCCTGAACGACGGGCCGGCGGT
This sequence comes from uncultured Verrucomicrobiota bacterium, assembly GCA_964510645.1. Taxonomy (GTDB): domain Bacteria; phylum Verrucomicrobiota; class Kiritimatiellia; order CAIQIC01; family Lenti-01; genus Lenti-01. Next base: position 6,485 of record CAZECJ010000017.1, read on the forward strand.
TTGGCGCTATTCCCACGGGAACTTGCGCGGGGATTCTTCCTTGTGGTCGGGTTCGTCCGGCGTTTCCGGTTGGGCGGGAAGATGCCGCTGGATGGTCGCCTGGATCTCCAATCCTTCGGGATCGCCCGGCATGGCCGCGAGATAGCCTTGGATAGGCCTGCGCGCGCGGGCGTACTGCCGGAGGCGCACCATGGCTTGGGCCCATTTCAGCAGGCGTTCGTAGCGGTAGGGGGCGATTTCTTCGGATTTGCGGAAGCATTTGGTGGCGATATCCCAGTTCCCCAGCAGACAATAGTGGGACGCGATGTTTTCCCACAGGAGAGGATTGTCGGGGTTGCGTTCGATGGCGCTCTGGAGGATGCCGACGGCGGCGGATCCGCCCTCGAGCTGGTGGAAGGCTTCGGCGAGCGCGATGGCCGCTTCGGAATTCCACGGGTCGCGGCGCAAGGCGTGTTCGAGCCACGGACGGGCCTCGGCCGCCCGTTTTCGCTTGAGCAGTTCGTTTCCGACGTCAATGGAAAGAGAGACGTCGTAGTAGCCGGGATCGTCGCCGGCGCCGCGGAGGAACGCGATGCCTTCCGCGGCCTTCTGGCCTTGGATGGAGCGGATCAAGGCCAGGAGCGCGCGGATTTCGAAGCGATGGGGCCATTGGTCGAGCGCGGTGACGGCGGCGGCCTCGGCCAGCGCGGGCGCGTTGGCTTCCAGCAAATGGCGCGCGGCCCGGACGGCCAACCAGGCATCGTCGGGCCGGCTGGCTTGCCGCCGCGCGAAGATGGCACGGGTGTTGTCCGGCGAGATCGCGGCGACGCGGGCGTCCAGCGTCCGCTTTTCCTCGTTCAGGCGCGCGAGGGTTTCGGCGTTGTCGAGTTGGCGCCGGAACGGGGGGCGGAACTGGCGGTCGATGACGGCGTCGAGCTGGGCGGCGCGGCCCCAGGGGTCGTAGAGCAGCTCGTCGGCGAGAACCTCGGCATCGGGCGGGGTCCCGGTTGGTTCCGGATGGAACGCGCGGAGGAATTCCAGGCGGTCGAGCATGGACGAGGCCAGGAGGTGGGCCGCCTCGAACGTGTAGTGGACGTGGTCGAGAAACAGCTCGCGCCCGGGAATGCCTTGGGGCGAGCGGATGGCGAAAAGCGCTTCGGCGTCGAGCAGCGAAGCGGAGGCGTCCGCCGCGCATTCGCGGACGAGGGCGTTGAGGCGGGAATCGGCGCGGAGGCGGAGGGCGTCGGCGTCGCGCGCGCGGGAGAAGAGTTCGGCGGCTTCGGCGGTGCGGTTCGCCGCGAGGGCCAGTCGGGCGGCGCGGAACAGCGCTTCGGCATGGGTGGGATCGAGCTGGATGACGTCGGCATAGAGGCGGGAAGCCTCGACGCGGTTGGTGGCCGTTTCGGCGGCGATGGCCGCGCGCAGTTTTTCGCGGACTTCTTGGGCGGCGGTTTCGTCCTCCAGATAGCTGGAGGAAAACGGGGCGCAGTCGCGCAGATTGACGGGGACGGTGCAAACGACGACCACGGGCGCGGCCTCGGTGGCTTGGCGCAGGATGGCGGAGAGGTTTTTGCGGAACGACCGGTAGGCGCTGCGGAGCCGCGGGTCGTGGGGCGACATCCGGCCTTGGAGCGTGATGGGTTCCTGGCTGCGCCAGGCCTGGAGGTCGGCGCGCGCGGGAGAAACGCGTTCGAGGAGGGTGGCGCAGAGCCCGGATAGATGCGTGCGCGAGAACAACACCAGCAGGCGGGCGATGCGCGAACTGTGGTGGAACCGGCCGAGGCTGGAGGCGGGACCGTAGGGACCGGCGACCTCATCGTTGCCGGTCATCACGACGACGGCTTGGGGCTGGAGGCGCTTCAGGTCGCGGGCCACCTCGCGCAAGACGTGGCTGTTGCCGCCTTCGAGCGCCATGTGGACCACTTCGACGGGATGATCCGGGTAGCGGTGTTGAAGCATGAGCTCCAGCTGGCGGCCGATCCCGAAGGAGGGATCGGGAAAACCCAGCAGGGCGGATCCGCCCAGCAGGCAGACGCGCAAGGTGCCCGGTTCCGGCGTCTTCGGCACCACGGTCGGCGGAGGGGGGCGGGCCGCGCGGGCCGTGGAAAACCGATAGGAGAAGAAAGGATTGTCGATCCAGGCGGGCTGGCCATGGGCCGTTCCGTCGCGCAGGAAGCGGGTGGAGCGCCGCGGCAGAAAATGGGCGGCGGCCAGTTCCAGGACGACCAGCGCGGCCAGCAGAACGGCGGCCCCCACGGCCAGCCGGCGGCCCCAGCGCAGGGCGAAGGCGGCGAGCGGCGGAAGATCCAATGGATTGGAATGAGAATTCATGTCCTGCAAGTGCCCCGACTATAGAGGAGGGCGGGGTTCCGTGTAAAGCGGCGCGAACCTGCTCCGCGAAAAATCGGGCGGAATCCGCCGGATCGGGCTTGCGCTTTCGAGGCGGTTGGCGCAATTTTCGAGGCAGGAAAACGCGAGCTCCGCATGACGGACGAGAACTTCAAGCAGCGCAAGAACAAGCCGGTCGAGCCCAAGTGGCACGACCTGCTGTCGGGGCCGGAGCTGCTCCAGATGGCGATCCGGGATCCGCTGACGGGCTTGCTGAACCGCCGCGCGTTCGACGAAGAGCTGCACTGGATCTGGAAGCAGGGAAAGGACAAGCCGTTTCCCGTCGGCTTGCTCGTCGTCGACCTCGACCATTTCAAGGCGGTGAACGATTCCTACGGCCATGTGGTCGGCGACCAGGTGCTGAAGGAATGCGCGGCGCTGGCGCGGGCCAGCGTGCGGGAGTCCGACGTCGTCTGTCGCTATTATGGCGGCGACGAGCTGGTGGTGATCCTGCCGTGGGCGGACGAATCCGAAACGCGCCGGATCGCCGAGCGGATGCTGGAGATGTTCCGCGGCGCGGTCGTCTGCGCGGACACCTACGATCTGCGCGTCACCATTTCCATCGGCGCCAGCACCATGCTGGCCGGACCCGGCCACAGCGCGGAGACCTTCCTCATCCAGGCCGACCGGGCGCTCTACCGGGCCAAGCAGACGGGGCGCAACAAGCTGTGCTTCGCGGACGAAGTGCCCGCGCTGGTCCATCCCGCTCCCGAAGGCTTCGCGCCGCATGCCCCCGCCGGGGCGGCGGATCCCAAACGCGTCGTGCTGGTGGTGGACGACGACCGGGCCTTGTGCGTTCTGTTCCATCGGATGCTGACCCGCGAAGGGTTCGTCGTGCTGGTCGCGCAGACGGTGGCGGAAGCGCTGGCCATCGCCGAGCGAGAGCGCGGGATGATCGACGTGGCCCTGGTCGATCTCCATCTCGAAAACGAGAACGGGCTCGATTTGCTGAAAAAGCTCAGGGGCGTCGATGAATCCACCATCGGCATCGTCATCACTGGCCAGGCCACGCTGGAGAACGCGGTGGCCTCGCTGCAGCAGGGCGCCTACGATTTCGTTCAGAAGCCGGTGGCGCCCTCGCAGCTGTCGGCCGTGCTGGAGCGCGCCGCCAAGTACCGCCGCCTCGTGCTGGAAAACAAGCGCTACCAGAGCCATCTGGAAGACATGGTCCGCGAGAAGAACGCCGCGCTTTCCCGCGCGCTCGACCAGGCCACCGATTCCTACCAGTTCACCCTCGAGGCGATGGCCGACTTGCTCGACACGCGCGAGAAGAAGACCGGCGCGCACAGCAAGCGGGTTTCCCGCATGGCCGTGGTCCTCGCCCGCAAAATGGGCGCCTCCCTGGAGGAAATCGAAATCATCGCCACCGGCGCGCTCCTCCACGACATCGGCAAGGTCGGCATTCCCGACGCCATCCTGCTCAAGGATGGTCCGTTGACGGACGCGGAGCGCGAAGTGATGAAGAAGCATCCCCACCTCGGGTACAACGTCATCAAGGCCGGCCCGGGCCTCGAGCCCGCTTCGGAAATCGTGCTGGCGCACCAGGAGCGCTACGACGGCACGGGCTATCCGCGCGGCCTCAAGGGCGAAGAGATCTGCCTGGGCGCCCGCATCTTCGCCGTGGTGGACGCCTACGACGCCATCCGCTCCGACCGCCCCTATTCCAAGGGGCGCAGTCCGGAGGAAACGCTGGCGGAAATCCTCCGGAACGCCGGCACCCAGTTCGATCCGGCCGTCGTCGACGTCCTGCGGAAATGCCAGGCCGACGTCGAAGACGTCGGCCGCTGGTCCGCGCCGTGAGGGATTTCCGCTGGCGCGGCGGGAGCGCACCGCGCGAATTCCCCCGTGTTTTGCCAAGTGTGCGAGCCCGGCTCCGCAGCGCCGGGTTCCAATTAACGTAGCTCGGACGGCGCATCACTTTTTGGCGGCAATAGGATTTCGTTTCCTCTGTGATGCCGCCGTGTGAAAACGGTTAGGATTCTCGTATTCTCGCACAGGAGTAACGGTAAATTAATTCCATTCCGTTTGCGGGTCGGGGCGGGGCGACGTACTTCAAAAGTTGGAGAACGTCATATGTGGACAATCGAAGAGTTGCTCGGGAAAGTCTCCTCCTCCGGCGGTTCCGATCTGATTCTCACTTCCGGCGCGCCTCCCATGCTCAAGATCCTGGGCGTGATGCATGCCGTGGGCGCCGCGCCCTTGGGGGAGGACGAAACGAAAGCGCTGGGCCTGTCGATCCTCAACGAAGCCCAGCGGACGATCCTCGAAGACAAGCGCAGCGTGGACTTGTCGAAGGGCTTTCCGGGCCTGAATCGTTTTCGCTTCAACGTGTTTTACCAGCGCGGGACCCTCGCGCTGGTCGCGCGGCTGATTCCCTATCGGATCCCGTCGTTCGCCGAACTCGGCTTGCCGCCCATCGTGCAGCAGTTCGCGCTGTGCCCGCACGGGCTGGTGCTGGTGACGGGGCCGGCCGGCAGCGGCAAATCCACCACGCTGGCCGCGATGATCGAGTACATCAACCGGAACCGGTCGCTGCACGTCGTCTGCCTCGAGGATCCGATCGAATACCTGCACGCGCACGGCAAGAGCCTCATCGAGCAGCGGGAAATCTACGACGACGCCCCCTCGTTCGCCGTCGCGCTGCAGGCGGTGTTCCGCCAGTCGCCGGACGTGATCATGGTCGGCGAGATGCGCGATCTCGAGACGATGCAGCTGGCGCTGACGCTGGCGGAGACCGGGCACCTGATCTTCGGCACCCTGCACACGCAGGACACGACCCATGCCATCAACCGCATCGTGGACATCTTTCCGCCGGCGCACCAGCAGCAGGTCTACACGCAGTTGTCCATGGTGCTGTCCGGCATCATCTCGCAGGCGCTGCTGCTGACGGCGGACCAGTCGCGGCGCGCGCTGGCCTGCGAGGTGCTGCACGTGAACAACGCGATCGGCAACCTGATCCGCGAGCGCCAGCTCCAGCAGATCTATTCGGTCATCCAGACCGGCAAGGGGGAAGGGATGATGACGATGAACGAGTCGCTCCGGCGGCTCGTGGCCGAAGGCAAGATCGACCAGGACGTGGCGCTGGAACGGTCGCCGCGCCCTCGCGAGCTCGCCCGCATGCTGGGCGTATCCCGGCCGGAGGCCGGCGATGCGGAACGGGAGGGCGAATCGCCCGCGAATACGTGGAAGACCCGTGGAGGCGCAGAATGAAACCGACGAATCGATGCCGCAGGCATCTGCTGATTCCGCTGTCCGTGGCCGTCGTCTGGCTGCAGGGATTCGGAGGGACGGGGAACGGCGGCGAAGCTTCCGAACCGGTGCTCTGGGATTCCCCCGCGGTTCCGGCGGAACTGGCGGCGGCGAAGGCCCCGGCCGCGCCGGAGGCCTCCTCCCCGAAACGGGATCTGGAAGCCGCGCGCACCCGGGCGGCGGAACTGGAAAAAGCCTTGGCGCAGGAAAAGAAGAACCGGGACAAGGCGCTGGACGATCTCAGCAGCGTTTGGAAACAGCTGAATGCCGGCCGCGCCGAAGCCGCGCAGCTCCGCAAAAAGCTCGAGGAGAACGAGCGGGCCGCCGCGCGGAGCCGCGATCTGGAAAAGCAGCTGGAGAAAAACGCCGCCGAAGAGCGGGAGCGCAACCGCGAGCGCGAAGCGCTCCGCGATGAACAGGCCCGGCTGCAGCGGCAAGTCGCGGATCTGGAAAAACGCGCGGCGGCGGTTCCGGCGTTGACGGAAAAGGCCCGGCAAGCGCAGGCGGCAACGGAACGGCTGGAACAGGCGTTGGCCGAGGCCCAGCGCCAAGCCCGGGCGGCGGCGCAGGCCGGAGAGCAGTCCCTCGGCAAACAAACGGCCTTGCGGCAGCAGGCGGCGGACGCGCAGCAGGCGGCGGAGATCCGCGCGAAATCGCTGGAGCAGGCCAACGCGAAGAGCGCGGCGCGCGCGCAGGAACTGGACAAGGCGCTGGTGGATCTCCGCGCCCGCATGGCCGAGACGGAGCGCGAGTTGGCGCAATCCCGGGAAACCGCGCGGAAGTTGCAGGCCGACGTGGCCGCGCTGGGGACCCGGACACAGGATAAAGCCGAAACATCCACGGCGGCGCAGAAAAAGCAGCGCGACGAGTTGGCCGACCTGCGGCGGCAATTGGAGCGCCAGTCCACCGCGGCGGCGGCGCTGGAAAAGGAACGGGGAACCCGCCTCCAGGAGCTGGACGCGGTCCGGGCGCAGCTCAAGGAAACCGAGCGGGAAGCCGAAAAACAGAAAACAATGGCCGCAGAAGAACTGCGGCGCCAGCGCGACCAGCTGGAAGAAGAAGGATGGATCCGGCAGGGCAAGGCGCTTCGCGAGCAGCTGGGGCCCGAAGACAACGCCGCGTTGGTGGGCTCGCTCAACGACGTGGGCCTCGTGTTGCAGGCGGAAGGCAAGCTGGACCAGGCGGAGGAGATGTTTCGCCGGGCGCTGGTGGTGCTGGATCGGACCAGCGGCCGGTCCGGCGCGACGGCCGGCACGATCCTCCAGCATTTGGCGGACGTGTGCTGGGCGCGGAACGATTTGGACGCCGCCGCGGCGAACTACGAAGAGGCGGCACGGCAGTTCTCCGCGGCGCTGGGAGATGCCCATCCCCGGCATGCCGCGGCGCTGAACGGCTGGGCCCGCGTCCGCCGCGACCAGCAGCGGCCCCAGGAGGCGGAAGAACTCTACCGAATGGCCATCCACATCTACGAACGGCATCCGGCCAAGCACCCGGCCGATCTCGTGGTGCCGCTGCACAACCTAGCCTTGCTCCTGATGGAGCAGGGGCGGCTGGACGAGGCCGGACCCCTGCTGGAACGGGCGGTGGCGCTGGCCGAGAAGAACCGGCTCGGGAACGGCGACGCGCAGGTCGTGCTGCGCAGCATGACCCGCTATTGCCAGGCCGTCGGCGACGTCGGACGCGCGGCGGAATTCGAAGAACGGGCCAACGAATTGGCCATGGACGTCTGGGCGAAATGAGGCCGAGCGCGGCAAACGATCCAACGAGCAGGAGGACGCGATGAGCAAAATCGATTCTTCGGCGGAGATTCCGGAGCAGAACGGCCGTTGCGTCGTCGGCGTGCATTTGGACATCGATTCCCTGCGGGCGGTGGAGGTGAACCGGGGCCGCGTGGTTCGCTGGGCCAGCGTGCCGTATCCGGCCGAGGTGCCGCCGGGCTCGAAAGGGTTCCCGGCTTTCCTGAAGAAGACTCTGGCCGATTTCCAATCCGCGTTCCGCCGCGCCTCCCTGTGGGTGGTCGGTCCGCTGCCGAGCCTGCAGGTGCGGTTCCTGTCGTTGCCGCGGACGCGCCCGCGCCAGCTGTCGAATCTGGTGTATTGGACGTTCCGCAAGGAAATTCCCTTCGATCCCGCCCAGACGATCTTCGATTACGACGTGGAGGGGGACGCCGCCGCGGGATCGTCCCGGAAAACGACGGAGGCGACGGCCTACACGGTGGGGCAGGGCGACGTCGCCGCGCTCGTGGATCAGTTCGAAGCCGCGGGATGGCCGGTCGACGGCGTGGTGATTCCGTCGTTTGCGCTGCGCAACCTGTTCGGCGTCCGGCCCGCGGCCCATCCGGGGCCCGCGCTGGGGTTGTACGTCGGGAGCGATGCGTCGTCCCTGCTGTTCTTCAAGGGCAAGCACGTGGTGGCGCACCGCGTGTTCAAGACGGGCATGAACGTGATGCTCGATGTCCTGCGCGACCGGCATCCGGACTGGTCGTCGGCCAAGACCTACCAGGCGATCCGCGCGGCCCTCGCGGCGACGGGTGCCCCGGAAAGCGAGGCCGATGCGGCGCCCGGCGAAGCCGCGCAGATCGCCGAGACCGTCCGCGTCGCTTTCGACCGCCTGATCCAGCAGGCGGAGCGTTCGATGTCCGCCTATCTGGTGGGCAAGAGCGAAGAGGAGATCCAGAGCGCCTACGTGGCGGGATCCCTGGCCGGCCTGCCGGTCTTGGTCAAGGAATTGGGATCCAAGCTGGGGTTGGCCGCCCAGCCCCTGGATTTGTTCCGCCAGCCCGGCCTGCTGGAGGGGGGCGCCCAGGCGCCGGCGGGACCGGAAGAAGCCGGCCTGATGGCGATCGCCTTGGGCGCGGCGCTGTCGGATCCTGCGCGCACGCCCAATTTGCTGCATACCTACGTGATGCGCGCCCAGGAAGCCCGCCGGGCCCGCTGGCGGACGGCCGCCGCCGTTTTCGGGGTCGTCGGGCTGGTCTTGCTGGCGGTCGCCGGCGGGTGGATCGGGCGGCACAACCGTTTCCTGCGGGCCGAACTGGAGTCCATCCAGGACCAGATCCGGCGGTATGCCCCCTATCCGGATCGGGCGATGATCCAAGCCATGGTGGACGAGGCGGTGGTCGCCAGCCAGCAGCTGAAGGACATGGCGGGCCGCAGCCTGCCGGCCGCGGCGTTGAACCAGCTGGCGCACGACACGCCGCCGGACGTGCGGCTCACCGCCATCGTCCTGGAGCGGGAGGCGGCGGCCAAGGCCGGCAAGAAGAGCAAGGATTCGGCGGTGCGCGATTCCCAGGTCCGCCTCCAGGTGCAAGGCATGGTGATGGGGCTGCCGGGCAGCCAGGAATCCATGCTGGCCTCGTACGTGCTGCGGTTGGAGGACGCCGACCTGTTCGAGCGGGTCTCGCTGAACCGTTCGGAAGAGGGCCGGGAGGGCAAAGAACAGGTGTTGCTGTTCGATCTGGACATGAAGATGGACGATCTCGCCGCGAACCCGCCGGCGCCGCCGGCCGCCGGCGAAAAGAAAGGAAATGCTCCATGAAAACGCGCGCCCATCTTCGCGGCACCGGGGTCTTGAGCGGCATCGGCTATCTGGCCATCGTCGCGCTGCTGGTCATGGCCGCGGTCAATCTGTACCGGCCTTTGCGGGACGAACTCCGGCTGAAGCGCGAGATGACCGAGGCGCGGACGCGCCTAGACGAGCTGAAAGTTTTGCATCCGCTGTACGTGGAGCTGGCGGGGCTGGATCGTCCCGCGAAGTGGCCGGGCTTGGCCTTGCCCGAACTCCGGAAATTGTCCGAGGGCGAGGTGACCGGCATTCCCGAGCGCTTCAGGGAAATCACCGCTCGCAGCCAGCTGCAGCTCGCCGCGGTGAGCCCGCGCGTCGAAATCGACGCAACGGGCCATCGCTATCTGGCGGTCGAACTGCGCGCGTCCGGTCCCTATCGCCAATCCAAGGCGTTCCTGACGGAACTGGCCCAGCTGCCGGTTTTGGAACGGATCGATCGACTCGAAATCAAGCGGGAGGCGCTCCAGGAGGAGTTCTCCGTCTTGACGCGATTGGCGTTGGAAGGAGGCGCACCATGATCTCCATCCGGTTGAGGAGGGCACGGCCATGACAACCCGGGAACGCGTACTGATCGTGGCGATGGCGGGCGCCGCCGTCTGGGGCGCAGCGACGCTGGGCTCGGGCTACTACCAGAAAAACCGCGCGTCGGCGAAAACCGCTCTGTTGAAGAACGAGATCCGGAATTTCGCGGACCGGCAGCGGGCGCAGATGGTCCCGCTGCAGCTGACCGCGCGGGAACGGATGGTGCTGGACGAGGCCGTCGCCGCCTGGGCGCCGAGCCCGTTCATCGACCGGGAAGCGCTGGCCACCGCGGTCGAGGAGCCGGTCCAGCAGTTTTTCTACACGGGCTTCATCCAGATCGGCAAACAGCAGTTCGCGATTCTCAACGGCCGCGAATACCGGGTTTCCGAGCCGGTGGCGCAGACCGATTTCCGCGTGGAATCCATCGAACCGGACAAGGTGCTGCTCGTCTCGCTCAGCGGCGGCCGGCGCGTCACCGTGGCTTTAAAAACGTCCAAGGAAAAAAGGGAGTCGAAATGAAAACATCATCCTGCCGGCGTTGTTCCGGACCGTCGCTCGGTCCCGTCCTGCTGCTGGCCGCGGTTTTGGCCGGCTGCGCGGCTCCATCCGCCTCCGTCGTCCACAAGCCGCCCGCCCTGAGCGAGTGGAAGAAGGCGGAGGAACCGGAGCCCGCGGCGGCCGTCGCCGTGCGGTCGCCCAAGGCCGCCTTGCCGCCCGCCTTGACGATCGCCCCGATGGATCAGCCCGAGGAACCGAAGAAAGTTCCGCGGTTTTCGGCGGATCGGCCGCTGCCGACGGACGTCATCGGCGAATTGGAGCTCGCCGACGAAGCGGACGTGGCCATGGTGCTGCGCACGCTCGCCAAGGCGGGCAACGTCAACCTCCTGGTCAGCCCCGACGTGGCCGGAAACGTCAGCTTCTCATTCAAGAACATTCCTTGGGACCAGGCGTTCCGCAGCGTGATCATTTCCGCCGGGCTCAACTATGCCTGGGAGGGCGACGTGCTGCGGGTCATGACCTTGGAGGACATGCGGCGCGACCTGGAGATCGAGACGGTCCTCAAGCAGCGCGCCGACGTGAAGGCGGAGAAGCGCAAAGTCGAACCGATGCTGATCCAGGTGATTCCCATCAAGTACTCGACGGCCCGGAACATCGGGAGCACGATCAAGTCGATCATGGCGGTCCAAAGCGATCCGGGCACCGCGACGACCGGCCAACGGACCAGCATCGCCATCGACGAGGCCAACAACGCCATCGTCGTGCATGCCATCCGCGACGAGCTGGACAAGGTGATCGTCCTGGTCGGGCAGCTCGACCGGGCCAAGGCCCAAGTGCACATCGAAGCCCGGATCGTCGAAGCCACGCGCGACACCGCCCGGCAATTGGGCGTGCAGTGGGGCGCCCATTCCGCCCGGGTGGACGACGGGCGGTTGGTGACGGTCGGCGGCCGCGGCGTCACGGCCGGCGGCTACAATTCCGATTTCCCGGCCCAGTTCGCCCAAGGCGGGGCGGCGCTCACCCCCGTGGGCATGACGCTGGGCCTGATTTCGGAAAACGTCGGCGGCAGCGAGTTGCTCGCCCTGCAGCTGACGGCGTTGCAGCGGAAGGGCAACATCAAGATCCTCTCGAGCCCTTCGATCACCACCTTGGACAACGAGGCCGCCATCATCAAGAGCGGCGAGGAGCGCGCCTACCGCGAGACCTCGGGCACCGGCAACGACTTGGACGTGGCGGTGGAATGGAAGGAAGCGGTGCTGGAGCTCAACGTGGTCCCGCACGTGGTGGACGAGGAATTCCTGCTCGTCAAGATCAACGCCCGGAAAGAATCGTTCGACGAAACCAAGCAGCAGTCCAGCGGCGAATACCCCATCAACAAGAAAGAGGCCAGCACGACGGTGCTGCTGCGCAACGGCGAAACCGTCGTCATCGGCGGCTTGACGGTGGATACCGACAGCAAGTCCGATTCCGGCATTCCGTGGCTGATGGATCTTCCCGGCGTCGGCGCCCTGTTCAAGAACAAGGCCCAGGCGAAGAAGTTCGACGAAACGCTGATCTTCATCACGCCGAAGATCATCGCCGACGCCCGCTAGGAGCGAGGACCGGAGGCAGGACATGGTCAAGACGCGGCCAAAACTGGGGCAGATGCTGGTGGATGCGGGGCTGTTGAAGTCCAGCCAGCTGGCGCAGGCGGTGGAAGCCTGCGCGGTGGCGGGCGAACGGCTGGGGGAGTATCTGTGCAGCAAGGGGTACGTGCGCGAGGACCAGGTGGTCGAGCTGCTGGGCCGCCAGCTGCGGGTGGCGCGCTACGACCCCGAGCGCTATCCCATCGACATGGCGCTGTCCGGCCTGATTCCCGTCGATCTGGCCCAGCGGCTCAAGGTCGTGCCGCTGATGCGCCGGAACGGCACGGTCGAACTCGGGATGAGCGATCCCACCGACCTCGGCGCCCTCGACGCGGTCGAGCAGCTGACCCGCTGCGAGGTCGTTCCCGTCATCTGCACGGACCGGGAAATCAACCAGCTCACCAACAGCCTCTACGGCAGCTTCGCGGGCATCGGCGACGTGGCGGCGGCGGCGGGCGATTCGGCCGAGGCCGTCGGGCTGCCCAACATGGCCGAAGACGTGGAGGTGGGCTCGCTGAAGAACATGGCCGAAGGCGCGCCGGTGATCCGGATGGTGAACTGGATCATTTCCCAGGCGGCGCGGGAAGGGGCCAGCGACATCCACATCAGTCCCGAGTCGAACCACGTGCAGCTGCGGTTCCGGATCGACGGCAAGCTGCGCGAAGTGCCCGCGCCGCCGAAAAGCCTCCACCTTTCCATCGTTTCCCGCATCAAGATCCTGGCGCAGATGGACATCGCCGTCTCGCGCGTGCCCCAGGACGGCCGGTTCACCGTCAAGCTCGACAACCGGGAGATCAACATCCGCGTTTCGACCATTCCGACCACCAACGGCGAGAACGTGGTGCTGCGCCTGCTCGACATGGGCGCCTTCAACTATTCCCTCTTCGATCTCGGCATGTCGGAACGCGACCGCGAACAGCTCTCCCAGGTGATCGCGGCGCCCTACGGCATGATCCTCAGCACCGGCCCCACCGGCAGCGGCAAGACGACCACCCTCTACGCCATGCTCAAGGAGCTCAACCATCCCGACGTCCACATCATCACCGTCGAGGATCCGGTGGAATACCGGGTGGCCAAGATCCGGCAGGTGCAGCTCAATACCAAGGCCGGAATGACGTTCGCCTCCGGGTTGCGCTCGATCCTGCGGCAGGACCCGGACATCATCATGGTCGGCGAAATCCGCGATGCGGAGACCGCCCGCATCGCCGTCCAGGCCGCCTTGACGGGCCACCGGGTGCTGAGCACCGTCCACACCAACGACGCGGCCGGCGCCATCACCCGCCTGATCGACATGGGCATCGAGCCCTTCCTGGTCGCGTCGGTTTTGCTCGTGTCGTTCGCCCAGCGCCTCGTGCGCAAAGTCTGTCCCCATTGCGCGGAGCGCTACGAACCCGGCCGCCAGTCCCGCGCGTTCTGGGGCGTGACGGACCGCGAGGAGTTCGTCGCCATGCGGGCCAAGGGGTGCGCCCGGTGCCAGCACGTCGGCTACCAGGGCCGCATCGGCATCTTCGAAGTCCTGATGCTGGACGACATGATCCGCGAACTGATCGCCCGCAAGTCGACCACGTCGGAAATCAACCAGGCGGCGCGCGCGGCGGGCCGCCTGCGCACCCTGAAGGAAGACGCCTTGGACAAGCTGCGCCAAGGCGTCACCACCCTCGAAGAGGCGATCGGCGTCGTGAACATCTAGGAAGGGCCGGTGGCACCATGAGCACGTATCGATACGAGGCCGTGAACGACGGGGGCAAGACCGTGGCGGGCGTGATCGAAGCCGAATCCATGGACCATGCGAACGACTTGTTGGGCGCCCGCGGCCTCACGCCGACCTCGATGCGCGACGAAACGGCGACCGCCGCCGGTTCGCGGTGGCAGAAGATCGCCTTGCTGTTCAACGCGGTCCATCCCGAAGAGCTGATCCTGTACACCAAGCAGCTGAGCACCATGCTGAAAGCGGGCATTCCGATCCTGCGGGTGGTGGACATCCTCGAAAACCAGTCGGAAAACCCGCGCCTCAAGGACATCAGCCGCCAGATCGGCCTGGACGTCCGCAGCGGGACCCCCTTTTCCCGTTCCCTGCGCCGGCATCCGGACGTCTTTTCCGAACTCTATTGCAGCATGGTCCAGGCCGGCGAGGCCAGCGGCGCGCTGCCGCAGATCCTCCAGCGGCTCATCTACATCATCACCCACGAATACCAGGTCAAGACGGAGATCCGCTCCGTGCTGCAGTATCCGCTGATCGTGCTGGTTTCCCTGGTCGCGGCGTTCGTGGGGCTGATCACGTTCGTCATTCCGCAGTTCGCCAAGGTCTACGCCAAGGTGAAGGTCGAATTGCCGTTTCCCACCCGGGTCTGCCTGGTTCTGAGCAAGTTGTTCAACGAACAATGGCCGGCCTTGCTGCTGGGCCTGGTCGTGGCCGTCCTGGCGGTTTTCCTGATCCTCCGCACGGCCCCGGGCCGCTACGGCTGGGACCGCCTGAAGCTGCACGTCCCCCTGATCGGCCCTTTGCTGCTCAAGTCGGCGCTGTCCCGGTTCGCCAGCATCTTTTCGATCCTGCAAGCCTCCGGCGTCGGCATCCTCGATGCGCTCAAGATCCTGTCGGGCACCATCGGGAACGCGGCCATCAGCCGGGAGCTGGAAGGGGTGCAGGTCCATCTGGAGCAGGGCCACGGCGTGGCGCGGCCGCTCATGGCCGCGAAATACTTCACCCCCATGCTCATCAACATGGTGGCCGTGGGCGAGGAGGCGGGCAACCTCGACGAGATGCTGCGCGAAGTCTCGCTCCACTACGATTCCGAAGTGGAATACGCCACGCGCCGGCTGACCACGGCGATGGGGCCCGTCCTGATCGTCGCGATGGCGTTCCTGGTCGGGTTCTTCGCTTTGGCCGTCTACATGCCGATGTGGGATTTGGCGAAACTCGCCACGCGATCATGACGAAACCCCGGTCCATCCGAATCCAGTTCTACCTGCTGGTGCCGCTGATCTTCGCCGGCTTCACCGCCCTGGCCGCGCAGCTGACCTACCTCCTGATGCGGTCCGGCGCGGTCGCGGCCGGCCGGACGTGGCCGCTGCTGGCGACGGCGGGCCTATTGGTCGCCACCGTGTTCCTGTGCGGCCTGTTCATCCTGTGGCTCGTGTTTCGCCCCGTGGAAACCTTCTTGCGGGAAACCCGCGCGTTCGTGCCCCCTCCGGCGCCGCTTCCGGCCCGCGGCCGCCGCGCGTCCGACGACGCGGCCATCGCGCCCATCGCCCACACCTTGAACTGGGTGGCGGAAGCGCTCGGCCACATGGAAGCCCAGGCGCTCTTTCCCGACGTCATCGCCCCGTCGCCCGCCATGCGTTCCGTGCTGGGCCTCGTCCTGAAAATCGCCCCCACCGATTCGACGGTGCTGATCCTCGGCGAGAGCGGAACCGGCAAGGAACTGATCGCCCGCAACATCCACACCCACAGCCGGCGCGCGGACAAGCCGTTCGTTGCCATCAACTGCGCGGGCATTCCCGAAGGCCTGCTCGAAAGCGAACTATTCGGCCATGAAAAAGGCGCGTTCACCGGGGCCTACGCCCGCAAGATCGGCAAGCTTGAAGCCGCCAACGGCGGCACCGTCTTCCTGGACGAAATCGCGGACATGCCGATGATGACCCAGGCCAAGATCCTCCGCGCCCTGCAGGAGCGGGAAATCGAACGGGTGGGGGGCGGCAAGCCCATTCCGGTCGATTTGCGCATCGTGGCCGCCACCAACAAGGATCTGGCCATGATGGTCAAGGAGGGCACTTTCCGCGAAGACCTGTTCTTCCGCATCAACGTGTTTTCCTTCCATCTGCCGCCGCTGCGGGAACGCAGCCAGGACATTCCCCTGATGGCGACCCACTTGTTGCGGCGGATCAAGCCGGAGGCCTCGCTTTCGCCGCAGGCCCTGGCCGCCCTGACCGCCCATCGCTGGCCCGGCAACGTGCGCGAACTGATCAACACCCTCGAGGCCGCCGCCGCCTTGGCCGCCGACGTCATCGGGCCGGAACACTTAAACGCCGGCATCCGCCTGCCCTCCGAATGCCTCCTGCCGGAAATCGCGCTGCCGGCGGAGGGCCCCCGGAATCTCGATGAACGCATCGACGCCATGGAGAAAGCGATGATTCTGGAAGCCTTGGTGCGGGCGGGCGGCGTCCAGGTGCGCGCCGCCGCCCTGCTGGGAATCAAGGAACGCAGCCTCTGGCATCGCATCGCCAAACACCGCATCGACGTGGCCGCGATCCGGTCCGAACGTCCGGAACCCAAACCCGTCCCTCAGGAAGCGGAGTCATGAACGCCAAAAATTGGAGCGAAAGTGGATGCGTCCGGCTCGGAAACCCGCGCGAAAAGACGGAATTCGGCCATCCGGACCGGTTGCGGCGCTTGGCATGGATCGTGCAGGAGGAAAACGGCGCCCGCCGCAGGGAAAGCCGATGTTGATGACGAAAACGAAACACAAGGAGATGCCAATGAAGAAGGACAAGAATGAACGGAAATCGGGTTTCACCCTGATTGAAATCATCGCCGTACTGGTCATTTTGGCGGTCTTGGCCGCCGTGGCCATTCCGCGCTACATCAGCCTGATCGATGAAGCGCGGGACCAGGCGCTGCAAGGGGCCGTTGCCGCCGCGCTCTCGCACGTGTCCATGGCCTATGGACGCCTCTGCCTGGCGAACGACGCGGAGCCCACCGGAGCCGAGCTCGCCACTGAGTGCGGCACGACCAATCCCATGGACGAGACGGATTACACCTACACCTTCGCGGCGTCCGGAGACGACGTGACGGTCACCGTCACGGACGTGGACGACGCCACGGCCACGGCCACGGCGACGTGGTCGAGCCCGGGTTAACGGAGGACTCCGCGCGGCGCGGGGGAAGGATTTCCTTCCCCCGTCTGCCGCATGGCGCGGAACGGGCGGAGGCGGGACATGCAGGACCAAGCCAATTCGCGGCCGGCGCGGGGAGGATTCTCCCTCGTCGAGGTGATCGTCGTGCTGGCGGTGACGGGAATCCTGGCCGTTTCGCTCGTCGCCGGCCTGGACGTCCACGCCAGCGTGGTCGCCGAGGCCGACGTCCTCCGCTCCTATTTGGGCTACGTGCAGTCGCTGGCGATGGCCAACAACACCGCCGTCTGGGGCGTCGCGTTTTCCGGCGGCTCCTATACCCTGTTGCGCGACGGCAATCCCGCACCCATTTTCTGGCCCGATGCGTCCACCGCCACGTATGCGCTGCCGGCTGGCGTGGCGATCGTCTCCGGCGCCGGGGTGGTGACCTTCGACGAAAACGGCGCGCCCGCCGCGACCCACGTCCTGACCTTGTCCGACGGCGCGCAGCAAGAGCAGGTTTCGATCACGGGATTCACGGGATTGGTGCCATGACGAGACGCGTTCCATCCGGATTCACCCTGATCGAGGTCATCGTCGCCATCGTCCTCTCCGCGATCGCCATGGCGGCCATCCTGCCGATGCTGGACCGGGTGTTCCTGATGAGCCACGAGCCGCGGACGACGCTCCAGGACGGCTTGGACCTGCAGACCGCCATGGATGAACTGGTGGTGTGGGATGCCGCCCATTCCAACGTTCCGGCGTTGCTGCAGGAACACGTCGGGGCCGTCGGCGATTCGTTCCAAGGCATGGCCGTGGTGAACAACGGCTACGTGGACTTTCCCGACGACGGCGGCGTCGAAAGCGCCACCGCCACCCCGTTGCTGCTCAAGGTCACGCTTCGGAACCCGCTGGGCGAAACCGTCACCCGCCTCTTTGGACCCCCCCCGTAATGAAAAAGGGCTTCACATTGATCGAGATCATCGCGACCCTTCTGCTGGTCGCCTTGGTGGGCCTGTCGGCGGTGATTTCGATGCTGCCCATGGCCGAGGGCCTGATGCAGATCCGCGACAACGCCGGCGCGGCGCAGAAGGCCCGTTTGGCCCTGGCCCGCATTTCGCGGGAATTCACCACCATCTCCGGGGTGGTGTCGTCCGGGCCGAACGCCATCACCTACGACTTCCTCGTGCCGGCCGGAGCCTGGTACGCCACCGTGCGCCACACCCTGTCCTGGAGCGGAACGCCGGGCGATCCGCTGCTGCTGGAAGGCGTGCCGCTGACCGACGACGTGGCGGATTTCGCCCTGAGCCTCTACGACGCGCCCGGAGCCCCCACGAACTGGGTCGTCGCGGTGGTGCTGCAAAGCCAGGTGGGCAGCCAGGCCTTCAGCAACCGCATCGTCCCCCGGAACATCCAGCCATGAACACCCGCGCGCCATCCAAAAACGGGGCGGCGTTGGTCGTCGTGGCGCTCTCGATGGTCGCCGCCAGCCTGATCGGCGCCGCGATCCTGGCGAAGGCCACCGGCTCCCGCTACGAGCGGGTCCAGTTCGGCATCGCCAACCGGGCCTATTATCTCGCCGAATCCGGCCCCGCCTACGTCCGGGCGCGCTCCGATGCCCACCCCGAATTCGGCTATCCGCCGATGCACACGAACCACCCGCCCATCACGAACGTCCTCGCGAACGGGGACCAGTTCATCGTGACGGCCTACCGGACCAACGTGCAGGTGGTCACCACCAACGCGGGCGTCACCAACTTCACCAGTTCGCTCCACACCATCGGGGAATCGATCGGCGTCGCCCGGCCCGGCTCGGGGCTGGAAGCGCGGAGGCGCCTCTTTTTCGACATGGTGGTGAAAGGCCATACGATCAGCAATTTCCCCGGCGATGCCGGTTCCCCCATGACCGGCGACCCCGACAACCCCGACTACAACGACGACATGTACAACGAAACGGGTTTTAGCAAGGTGGAAATCAAGGATACCGGCCCGTCGCAGGAAATCGCGGTGGTTCCCAAGGTCGAAAAGGGGCCCAGCGAAGGGCGCCTCGCCCTGAACTGGACGGCCGACGCGACGCTGAGTAACGCGCTGACCTACGTCTACCAGGCCCGCGACAACCTGCTGAGCTACGACGTGCAAACCAAGCTGGCCTATTTCCCCAACGTGCCGGCCACGCACTGGATGATGGGCCTTTCGTTCCGCCTGCACGAAAACGCCCAGGAGTACGGGCTCTCCTTCTTCCACTCCGAAACGAACGCCGCCGCCGTGGACAAGCTCGCCGACAACGCGCCGTGGGTGCTCAACCTCGACGCCCCGTTCAACGCTCTGCGCGGCACGAATTACTACGTGGTGCTGTGGTATCGGTCCGCGCCCGGCGCGGCCCTGCGCCTGATCAATTCCCATCGGTTGCCCGCGAGCTATCTGAATATCGACATGGGCGACTACGAACTGGGTTACTACCACACGCTGCTGCTGCAATTGGACGAGGTCTACGTGGATGCGACGCACAGCAACCGGGAAAACCGCATCGCCGCCTATCTGGCGACGACCAACCTCAATCCCATCTGGCCGAACTACCACACGACCAACGCGGTGTGGCAGGAGAACGCGGCGAATTTCCCGGCGCCCATCGTCTGGGACCAGAATCCCTACAGCCCCGCCACCGGCAATTCGACGACCAGCATCGACGTCCGCATCACGTCCGCCGACTTCCTCGCCGTTCGGAACGCGGAAATCGGCATCCACTTGCTTTACGACCGGAATTCGAACAACGAAAATTTCCTGAGGGATTTCGCGATCCGATTCGACAGCTACGGGTCGCCCTACGGCGGCACGCAGATCCAGTGGTAGTTTCAAAACAAGGAGGACAGCATGAAAACGAAATGGTGGAAAACGATCGCGGCGGGGCTGGTCTTGGCCGCGCTGATGGGGTTTGCGGCCGGCTGCGGCGAGGATGCCCAGACGGATTCGGCCTTGGCCGTGTACCCGGCCTCCTCGACCGTCTATGCCGACGGGGCCACCGTGTTCCTGACCGTCTACGATCCCGACGAAAACGTCTATGAAGCCGACGTCGCCGCGCATGCCAAGGCCTCGTTGGATTCCGACGTCGACCAGACCAACACCGTGGCGTCCCATATCCTCATGCCGCTCGAATGGAGCGTGGCCAATCCCGCCATGGGCCGCATCATGGCCGTAGGCGGCTATTCCGCCGTCTACGAGAGCTACGGTTCGCGCGGCCAGAACTACGTTGCCGTCCGCGACCAGGCGGGCCGCGAGGGCATCGCCGCCATCGAGCAGCGCTGGCACGAAGGCGATCCGGAAGAAGAAGGAACCCGCGTCGAGGAAGAGGAGTAAGACGTCCGGTCCGCGGCGGCGCTCCGGCCGCCGCCCGGAGAACAAAAGGTGAAGTATGACCATTCCGCATATCCGATCGGTGGGCGAAATCCGGCCCGGCCGGGATCCCGGCGTATATTTGGACGACCTGCTATCGTACGCGGCGCACGTCGATGCGTCGGATTTGCACGTCACCGTGCCCAGTCCGCCGATTTTGCGGATGGAGGGGCGGCTGGTGGCGCAAAGCGATCTGCAGCCGGTCACGCCCGACGTGGTCGAGGCCATGTTCCGGCACATCTCGACGGATGAGCAGCGCGCGGCGTTCAGCCGCGAGTTGGAACTGGATTTCGCCTATAGCCTGCCCGGCATCGCCCGGTTCCGCGTCAGCGCCATGCAGCAGCGCGGGAGCAAGAGCCTGGCGTTCCGCCGGGTGCCCTTCGTGGTTCCGTCGCTCGAGGAAATGGGCATTCCGCCCATCTGCAAGGAACTCGTCGTCAAGCCCCGGGGGCTGATTCTGGTCACGGGCGCCTGCGGCAGCGGCAAATCCACGACGCTGGCGGCCATGCTCCGCTTCCTGAACGAAACCCGGTCGCGCAACGTCATCACGATCGAAGACCCGATCGAATTCCTGTTCCACAACGACAAGTGCTTCATCCGCCAGCGCGAACTGGGCTACGACACCAAGACGTTCTATGCGGCGCTGGTCCACGCCCTCCGCCACGATCCCGACGTGATCGTCATCGGGGAAATGCGCGATCTGCCCACGATCAGCACCGCCATCACCGCGGCCGAAACCGGCCATCTGGTGATCGGCACGCTGCATACCATCGACGCCGCCCAATCGATCGACCGCATCCTGGACATTTTCCCGCCCGCGCAGCAGAACCAGATCCGGCTGCAGGTTTCCCAGGTGCTGGAAGGCGTCCTCTCGCAGGTGCTCTTGCCCCGCATCGGCGGCGGCCGGGTGGCCGCCTTCGAAATCATGCCGGCCACCGAGGGCATCCGGCGGATCATCCGCGAGGGCAAGCTCGGTGAAATTCCCGTCAACCTCGAGCAGGGCGCGACCGAAGGCAAGCAATCCATGAACCAGGCGCTGGCCGATCTGGTGAAGCGCAAGATCGTTGTCCGGGAAGACGCCCTGATGAAGAGCGGCAATCCGGCCCGGCTGAAAGAGATGATCGCCAAAAGTTCCGACGGCCGGCCCAGCGGATTCTGACGGCAAGGGCTCGCCGCGATTTGCGATGCACCGTCCGACCCACCAGCAGGAAAAGAGGCGCGCCGGCTCCGGCAGGAGCCGGCGCGGGGCGGGGTTTACGCTGGTGGAAATCATCGCGGTGCTCGTGATTCTGGCGGTTCTGGCGGCCGTGTCCATTCCCCGCTACCTCAGCTTGACGGAAATGGCGCGGGTTCGGGCGCTGGACAACGCGCTGGCCACGGGCTTGTCGCATGTTTCGATGGCCTTTGGCCGCCTGGTCCTGCAGAACCAAGGGCAGGCCCCCTCGGCGGCGGCGCTGGCGGCGGAGGCCACCGCTCAGGCGCCCCGGAGCGCCGATTATGCGTTTTCATTCGCCGCGACCTCTTCGGGCGGCGTCGGGGTGACCGTCGCCGAAATCGCCGAACCCACCCGGACGGCGACGCGGGAATGGCGAAGTCCTTGAAACGAGGGCGAGGGGGGGTAAAAAAAGTGGAGCCAAAGATCGGATTCGAACCGATGACCGTCGCATTACGAATGCGCGATGAATTTCAAGAAAACGCCTTATTATGTGCGATTTCTGCTTGTGTGAGTAGATTATGAGTATATGATTTCCATCGTACCGATTCAACCCGATACGATGGGAAAGAGCTGTGAAACCTATAACTGCCCCGGACCCGGATAACAAGCCCAAAGCGGAAAACATCGCCAAGCCCGACGCCTGGAGCCCACGAACTTCCAAGCGCGTCCTGCCGTCCGGGGCGGTGGTCTGGATAGCCGACTGGTGGGAGAAGCGGACGGGCGGTGGTTATACTCACAGGCGCAAGCAAGTCCCGACGCGAGCGGGGATGGATGAATGGGTTGCAGGAGAAGCCAAGCGGTTGAAGGCCGAAACCAACCTTTTACGTAAGGCAGAGCGGCGCGGGGATAATGTCATCACACTTTCCAACCTCTCCCCAATAGAACGGGCATCCCTTGTTCGAGCCGTTGAAACAATACGTAAAGAGGGTGGGCGGTTGGAGGCGATAGAAAAGGCGGCAAAGGTATATGCGGACGCATACCTGACGGGTGCGAAGGTCACAGTCGCGGCCTTGCGGGATGAACATCTAAAGAATCTCGAGCAGAAGAAAAAACGCCCCCCAACAATTCGTGACAGGCGGTTGTACCTCGAGCCGTTCGTGAAAGTATATGGCGGCGAGTTAGCCGCCACGGTGACGCGCCAACAGGCGGAGACGTGGATTCTCGAAGCGGATACCGTGAGCAAACAGGCAAGTCGCTACCGAGCTCTCCATGCCCTTTTCCGTTTCGGAGTGCGGCGAGGGTACTTTTCCGAGAACCCCGTGGCGGGTTTGGACAAGCCGCCGGAGCGTCCGCCCGACACGGTAGACATCTTCAGTCCTGCGGAAGCGGAAGCCGTTCTGCGTGCCGCATACGAGCGGGAACCACGCCTCGTGGCGTATTTGGCCGTTGGAATATTCGCGGGGTTGCGACCGCAAAATGAACTGGCCCGGCTGGACTGGTCGGACATCAACCTTGAAACAGGGAAGATCACCGTAACCCGAAGCACCTCCAAAACGGATAGGGTGCGCCATGTAGAAATACAGCCGAATCTCCGGGCGTGGTTGGAGTCGGTGCCGAAGGCGCGCCGAAAGGGGCTGGTGTACTCGTCCCGCCGCGCTTTGTTCCGAGTGCTTGGGCGGGAGTGGCCGCAGGACAAGCGCAAGGCGGAGCGGACCGCGAAAGCGGCACGGGCGGCGAAGCTAGGCCATAAGTTGCCCGGGCCGAAGCCGGAGCCCAAGCCAAAGCTAAAGGGGAAGCCGTTGCGGTGGTCGTCGGACATAATGAGACATTCGTTTTGTACGTATCGGCAGGCGGTGTTGAAAGACATAGGCAAACTGTGCTTCGAGGCTGGGAACACACCTGACGTGGCAAAGGCCCACTATCTCAATCCTCATGTGAGCGAGGCCGAAGTAAAAAAGTATTGGGCGATCATGCCGGCGAAGAAAGGAAGTATAACATGAGCAGCATAATGCTCTACGACGACATGCAACTGCGTGTATTACAAGTTGAAATAATGATCCCATCGATGAAATATGTTATGTTTATGGACCGCTACCGAGAAAGAGAAAGATCCCAATGTAATATTGGGCCAAACGAAATCAACTTACAAAAACGCAGGCCGCCGTTGTTGGTTTCGAGCGCAACAACCAGCCACACAAATGAATTGCCTGCTGGGTCCACTTCGGACAGTGAGCGCCCAGCACAGATTGATACAATGATAATCATTACGTTCCCATCGATTCGATGGACTGCCTATTATGGCGCAAAAGGCCCTGAAGACATTCCATCGGCAATGGATGTAACGGCTGGCGAAATTGAATCTAATGTATTGATGCTTAAAAACGGCGTGAAAATTCCCGGAACGGCAGTGGAGTATTCAGAATCACAAAATGGAACAGGATCGCTCCTAAGTAAGAGTGTAGAGCAAAAGGAACTGGATGCAGGAGGACTTGCGGTAGGGGTGTGGCAAAGATTCCTTGATGCGACTAAGCAAAATCCAGCGGCAACTGAATCGCGTGTTCAGGGCCTGACTGGAGTATTTCATAAAAATATTGCCCCCCAAGCGCCGAGGAGAAATCGAAAGAAAAAAGACGTCCGTCCTTTGCCAGGCCCGCAAATCAAAAAAGAATATGAAAGCAAAGTGTGGGATCTGATTCCCGCTGTCGAATCGAACCGACGCATTGCGATTATGACTGTTGAATGGGCCAAAGTAAAAGGCGCGGCGGATTCAGTGTTCGGTGAATACAGGATAATAAGCGACTCTGCGCTCCAAAAGATGGCCGCTCGTCTTCGGGCAACATGGGCAAAAAAACACGTGGGAAAACCGAAACGGGGCCATTGATGCGCGTGCGCCGGGCTGAATAACGCCGCACAAACGCTGCACAAAACAAAATAGTGAAAGGCCGTTCTCCTTATGGGAACGGCCTATTTCTTTTCCCGTGCGCACAACTGCGCAGATGCGCAATTTGCTTGTCCGATACTGGCATTGTAATCAAAAGCCCCAGAAGGGGCGGAAAGGATAACAATGCAGGCAGCGACAAACAGAAACAGCAATGTGCCCCCTGCGGACAGGGCCGCAGGGCAAGCTAAGGTGCCGCCGCGGAGGCTGTGCCTCACGCCGGCCCAGGCGGAGGAAACATACGGGATCAGCCGTAGGGCGCTAAAGCGGGCATGGAGCGAACGAAGGCTGAACTACTTCAAGCTCGGTCATCGCACGGTTATTCTAGACGCGCGCGACATCGAAGCATATCTGGCCAAGTGTCGCGTGGACGCGCTTCACGATTAACCGGGAGGCCTAGACCATGCGCAAGACGAACGAAAGGGCCACCTCCGGAACATCTCAGACAGCGGCAAGCAGGATCAACGCGGTACAAGGTAGGGATATCGCTGGAGGAGACCGAAGCAAGTCCACTGTAAAAATTCCTCTCGCACAGATCGAGATCGGAGCCGGAACTCAAGCCCGAGCCAGAATCGACAACGCACTGGCGGAGGAATACGCGGAAGCGATGCGGGACGGCGCGCTCTTTCCGCCTGTCATCGTTTTCTACGATGGAAAGAACACTTATCTCGCTGACGGTTTCCACCGGGTGGAGGCCTCGAGGCGATGCGGTTTCTTGGACATTGACGCGATAGTGGAGCAAGGCACAGCGCGGGATGCTCTGTGGTACGCGCTAGGTGCAAACAAGGCGCATGGTATGAGAATGTCCCGTGCCGATGTGCGCCGGGCTATCGGGCTGGCGCTCCAAGAGTTTCTGGAGCGTAGCAATCGGGAAATCGCCCGTCAGATTGGTTGCGGCGATCAGCTTGTAGGAGAGGTTCGAGCGGAGCTGGAGTCGAACTGCGTGATTCACGCAGTTGAGAAGACGGTCGGCGCGGATGGAAAGCTCCGGCCAGCAAAGCGCAAGGCTCGGCCCGCGCCGGAGGGTATACCAGCCGAATCGCCAACCGATGTATCCAGCGCGTCTGCGGGCACTCCTGCGGTAGTTATTCCGCTTGAGCCAACTCCGAGTGCCAACGCCGTCCCCGAACAACCGGTGGAGCAGGATGCCAAACCAGTTGGGATGGAAATCGCAACCCAAGCACTTGAACTGCTCCGAACGATACCGGCCGATGACACCCAGCGCATGCAAGCCATCACCCTGATCTCTCGTTGGCTGATTGAAGTGACGACAGCAAGTGGATGTGACGGAATCGATCGTCCGGGTGAAGTTGTTGACTTGGCTCCCGGAGGTGCAGTGCAATGACCTCCCAGGCGATTCATAACCCATCAGTCTATAACAACCCCCCCGCAATCAGTCATCCGGCCCCCTGGCACGCCGCCGTCGACCGCATCCATCTGGCCCTTCAGGTTGCCTTCCCGGGCTATTCCGACCTGCGTCCTCGCCTCCAGGCCGTCAAGGACTCGGCAGGCCACAAGGGCGAGACGCACCACAAGGGCATCGAGCATGCCCAGTTTGGTCCCTACCTCGTCAGGGTCTGGCCGACGGGCTCGCGGGTTGGCAAAGAGGGCCCGTACTTCGCGTTCGTCGGCGAGCACGCGGGCATCGTCATCAAAATCCAGGACCGCGCGGCTCCCAAGAACGAATGCCCCAATGTTCTTGTCGAAATTGATGGTCTGGTATGCCTTGAGCTCGGCGACCTTGGCGCCCTTGCGCTGGCCTATGACGTCATCCGGCATCTGGGCGGCGAGATCGATCAAGTGAAACTCAGCCGCATCGACTTCTGCGTGGACATGCCGGAAGTGGGCATGGATGAGTTTGCAGCGGCTGCCAACGAACGGCGCTACGTTAGTAAGCTGAAACGCCACCGGGATATCGAGTCCGATGGTCACACGGTCCGATTCGGCAAGCTTCCTCTCCAGTTGGAGGTCTACGACAAGCTCGCCGAGGTGCGCGCCAGTCGGAATTCCCGCAAGCTCGAACTGATGATGGCCCGTCGCTGGAACGGCACAATGCCTGCCCAGGCCGTCCGCGTCGAGTTTCGCATCGGGCGAGAGAAGCTGAAGGCTTTCGGTATCGATACCCCGGAGGACTTCTATTGCAAACGCCGCACCCTGGTTGACTATTTGTGCCAGGCATGGTTTCGGTTCACCTCCGGTCCCGTCGACCGCCTGAACACTTCCCGCGCCGTCACGCTGCCGCTCTGGGAGGATGTACACGCTGCCTTCGCCGCCTGGGCTGGCCAGCCGAACGGCGAGATCCTGGCGCCCCTGCCGCGCGGGCCGGTGGACGTGATGGGCCTGCTGCGGCAGAGCCATGGGGTGACGAAGGCCGTCGGGCGGGCTCTGGGCAAGGAGGTCGTCGACTTTGATGCGCACAGCTCGCTGGTCATGGAGGCCCTGATATGAACACGGACCCAACCCGCCGCCAGGCGGACAATGAGCTTCCGGATGATCGCGTGTGTCCACCACCGACGCGTAGCGGCGGGGGATGGCCGGGCTCTGCCGGACATCCTGGTGGCACAAGCGATCGCCGGGTGCGTACCCGGCGGGTCTGGGAACGTGGTGCAAACGAATGTGGCCGCCGTCCGAGTGGACGGCCGGCATGTGGCGGCAGTGTCGCCACGTTGATGGGAAGGTCACGGATGTGGCCAACCCGGTTGATGACGAGATACAGCCCGACAGGCGGGGCAATAGGTACGCCCCGACCGGGCTGGAAGTAACGAGATGCTAGAAAGGAAATTACGATGAAGCAGAAGACGGATAGTAACGAGGTTCGTGACGGTCTGGTGCAGACGGTTGCGCGGTTGAGGGAGCTGAAGGCGAAGTCGGACGAGGCGGAGGCCAAGCGTGGCGAGCTCGACGGCACGGCCTGGGCGATGCGGACTGCGGACGTCAAGGACCTGCAGGCTCTGGCGGAGGTGGGCGACGAGTTCAATGATCCGAACCAGCTGGGCGACGAACCGGGCATGGAGCTCGCCCGGGCGCTGGCCGTGGCGATGTACAAGTTGTTCGGCCTGGAGGTGATGCCCGACATGCTGGCCGTCGACGTGTTCCCGTCGCTGGGGTCCAGCAATTCGCCGCATTACATCGCGGGATTC
The DNA here is from genome assembly GCA_964510645.1 of uncultured Verrucomicrobiota bacterium. GTDB lineage: Bacteria > Verrucomicrobiota > Kiritimatiellia > CAIQIC01 > Lenti-01 > Lenti-01. The sequence continues at coordinate 33,764 of CAZECJ010000017.1, forward strand.
GTCACCGGGGCGATGAACGTCTGGAAGGAGGTCGAGGCTCAGGTCCTGGCCTGAGGCAGGGAAGGGCGGCATGTGCTTCCCACTTGCGACCAAAATTACCAATAAGAAAGGACGATAGGATGAAGAACGATAGAACAGAACAACACGCGGAGGACTATGTCGCGCAGATGGTCGCGCGGTTCCAGAAGTCTAGGGCGGACGCGGACGAAGCGGACTCCGCTCAGGGCAAACGGGATGCCGCGGCATGGGTCCGGGAGACGGCAAGCTACAGGGACATGCGGGCGTTGGAGGCGGTGGCCGACGACTTTTGGCTAAACCTCGAACAGGATGATCAGCCGGGTTTTGAGCTTGCCGACGCGTTGATGATCGAGCTGGAGAGTCGGTACGGCGAGGAGACGACGCGTGAGGCAATGCTGGCGGCCATGTTTCCGTCGAAGGGGCTGTGCAATTCGAAGGTGTATCTCTCCGGGTTCGTCGCGGAGGCAATGACCCTTTGGGACGAAGTAAAAGCCAGGGTGGTCGCCTGAGGTAGAAATCGGGGTCTGCGGTGGACGCAATCTGCCGCAGGCCCCATCGGATAAGGAAAATCACGATGAGTATACAATCATTGATCAACTGGACCGAAGCCACCTGGAACCCGGTCGTGGGCTGCACGAAGTACAGCGAAGGCTGCGAAAACTGTTATGCGGTTCGGCACGTCTGGCGGATGGGGGCCAACCCGGTTGCCGCCATTCGGCGCGCGAACGAGGGCCTGGCCGTCAACCGGGATGGCTTTCTGAACTGGTCCGGCGAGGCCCGACTGCTGCCGGATCGGCTGGAGCAACCCCTCCACTGGAGGAAGCCGCGGCTGGTGTTCGTCAACAGCCTGAGCGACCTCTTCCACAAGGATATTCCGGTGGAGTACATCGCCCGGGTCTTCGAGGTCATGCGGCAGGCGAGTTGGCACACTTTCCAGGTGCTGACCAAGAGGTCCGAGCGCCTGCGGGAGCTGGACGCCGAACTGGACTGGCCGGACAACGTCTGGGCGGGTGTGACCGTCGAGAGCGCAAGGCACCTCTGTCGCATCGATGACCTGCGGGCGACGGGCGCGAAGGTGAAGTTCCTGTCGCTGGAACCATTGCTGGGCCCTATGGGCGACTTAAATCTGGCCGGCATCGACTGGGTGATCGTGGGCGGCGAGACCGGACCGAAAGCTCGGCGGATGGACGCGGCTTGGGCCCGTGATGTCCGCGACCGGTGCGTGGCGGCCGGTGTGCCCTTCCACTTCAAGCAGTGGGGCGAGTACGACGAAAACGGTGTTCGCGTCGGCAAAAGGGTGGCGGGGGAGATGTTGGATGGCCGGGTTTGGAAACAGAGGCCGGCAGGTACGGCGGTAGTGGACTGAAGTGAAGCCCGTTGGAAGGGAAGAATGCCCCCGGAGGAGGCCGGTACCGGTGGCAAGCGTTCCGGCGTTACCAGATGATGAAAGGCAGGGGATTTCGATGACTGAGATCATGTGTATGTCGGACGCCGCGAAGGCGGCCGCGGTCAAGCGGTTGAGGGGTTCGAAGAAGGAAGCCGGATACGAGGATGTGCGCCGGGGAATCCAAGACGGGGAACACTGGGCGGCGCACTTGGCCACATACCGCCAGTTGCAAGCGCTGGAAGACGTTGCCGAGGAGTTCTGGGACCGGAGCGGCAAGCGGACCGACGAGGACGCGGGGCACGACTTGGGCTGGGCACTGGCGCTGCGCCTGCAGCTCCGCTTTGGCGAGGTCGTGACGCCGACCGCGATGAAGACGATCCTGTTCCCCGGTCCCGAGAGAAGAAGGTCGCCGGCGTACGTCTCGGGGTTCGTCCTCGGGACGCACGGTATGGCGCAGGAATTGAAGAAGCCGGCCAAGTCAAAGAAGGCCGCCATCTGAGAAATACTAGAAGGGAAAAAGCCGACGACGAGGGATAATGACAGCAGCAGCAGGGCAGAGGCTGTAGGGTCGTGGACCGGGTTCGTGAACTGGAATACGATATCCGTACTGACAGTCCGGATGGCCAACAAGTAGTATGGGCGACAACCAAGTCAACCGGCACTAGTTGTGCCTGTTGAGCATATGAGAAAGGACGGAAGATCATGACGAAAGTAGATCAGAAGGATCGGGAGGAAAAGAGGCGGGAGGCGAGAGTGCGCCAGATGGTGGCAAGGAATGGCTACATGCTGCGAAAAAGCCGGAGTCGCAATGTCGATTCGGTGGAATATGGCTTGTACATGGTGATAGATCCGGCGACAGGCGGGACCGTCAATCCATCCATCGCCCAGCGCTGGAATCACTCCTGGACATTGGACGACGTGGAGGCGTGGTTCAGGAAGTAAGTCGGATGTCGAACTAACGACGCCCCGCCGGCTTCGGACCCAACGAGGCTGGCGGGGCGCTGTCTGAGTAGCGGGCAGATTGATCGTGCGGGAAGAGACTGGGGCACAAATGCAATGTCGGCGACAGGGGTTTGTTCGAATTTACCAAAGCCTAGATTTCAACGGTCGCCCCGGGCGTCTGGGGCGGGGCAATCTCGCTAATAGCCATGCGAACTCGACGATGAAGTGCTCGCCCGACACGAGGGACCGCCTGTACGCCTGCCGAACCTGGCGCCGGTAGCTCCGCGAGCCCGGAAAATTCACCATAAACTCATTCTCGGCCTCCCGCGCCTGCTTGCGCCGCTTAGCCGTCTCGGCCTGGGCCGCCTTCGCCTGCAGATGCCCCCGGACACGTTCAGAGACGGCCGTGCGTACGATGTCGTGGAGCTCACGGTCGTCGCCGATAGCCAGCCTGCGTTGGCGCATGGCGCCCGTGTCGGGGCTAGGGTAACGGAAGCGGACGCAGTACGCCGGCCTGCGCCCGCGTTCGCTCCGGAGTTCAAGCGTGCCGGTCCGGCGGATGTCAGCGAGGTGGTCTCGGACGACACCCAGGATGTGTTCGCGGTCACGCATCCGAGTCGGCTTGGCGGTCCGGTTCAGCAGGCGCATCGAGCTTCTGCAGCAGGCGGATCGTGGCGGAAACTTCGGCAGAAATCTTCCCGAACCGCGGCAAGAGTTCGTCGGTGATGCTCGGTGGTAGCCAGCCCCAAGGCTTTTCTCCCCGGTAGTCAGTGTCGTGCCGCAACATGGCCAGCCGGATGGCCTCGTCTACCCGATAAAGCAGCGTCCCCTGCATGCTGAGGATTTCGAGGACGAGGTCTCGCTGAAGTTTGCCGGGGTTGAGCTTGGCCGCTTGCTCCGTTGCCTCGCGCATGTTCCACGACATTTGACGGGCATAGTAATTATCGCCATAAAGCGACCCCTGCTGGCGGAATAGGTCCGCAAGCCTACGCCGGTCGCCGTTCTTGACGGCGTCGGCAATTTCTTCCGTTAAGTTAAATTCAGGCTGTTTCATATCCTCGCTCTCTAGAGCGATTGTAGCACTTTTCCGTTTTTTGTGAAGCGGTAGATTGTGGAACGCGTTCCACCATATGAAAATTGCAAGCCCGGCGCGGCATAATTACTGGCTGATTGGTAGACATTCGTGTCTGACGAACTGATCTGCCGTCATTCGCCGCCTCCCCGGCGGTCAAATCCCACATCAAAACCCCGGAGCTACAATGTACTTTTTTATCCTGATAGCGTTCCTGTTTTTACTTCTGCGCTTTGGCAGTTGGTAGCTAGGAGGAGAACCGATGAAACTCTTAAACATCTTCCTGACCATCGTTGTACTCACCGTCAGTACCGCTCTGGCCGTCTATCTCGCCGGCTGCAACAAGCGAGCGATTCGGAGCGTCACAGTATCGCTTCTTCAGCAAATCCCGCGCTCGTACCTCGTCATGGAGACCGCCGAGGAACTCACTTTAGCGCACATCGATGGCGGCGGTATGCTTCTCGGACCCCGAAGCGGAATGGCTGCCGCCGTCCGGCGAACACATTGGGGGCTCGAACTGTCGGGCATTCAACTCAAGGACGTTGTGGTCTCTGGGCGCGAGGTTCGCGTCAAGCTACCAGATCCAACCGTATTCGACACTGCTGTGGACTTGGCGAGCTTCCGATTTTTAACGCGCCGGAGCGGGCTACAGGCAATCACTGACGCCGTCCTTGGCCGGTCATTATTTAGGGAATTGGCTGAGATTGCATGCCAAACGCCGCCCAAGTACACCTCGGAGCAGATCCATGCCCGGCGGTCGGACTTCATCCTGCGCCTGAACACGCAGACGGCAGCGATGTTCGAGTCGAAAGACCTGCATGTGAAGTTCGAGTAGGAGGTGCCCATGCATCGACCGTATCGATACCCGTGGCCGGCGTCGGCGATCGGCAAGGGCGAGATGTCGCTCTTGTACCTCGCCCGCGAATCTTCACCCGACAGGACGGCCATCACCGAACTGGTCGCCCGCGCCATCCGCGCCCAGTATGGCCACGTGGCCATCAAGCCCGAACCATCCGGCGAGCCGGAGCGGGAAACGCCCCTTCGGCCTGCTGCATGATCCATCCGTTCGAGTCCACATCCACCCCTGAAAGGAAACACCATGAAAGTTCTCATCCCCCGCGATAATCTCAAGGAGGCCGTCGCCGGCCTCGGCAGAGTCGTCAACCCCCGTGCTCCCGTTGCCGTTCTCTCGCATGTCCACATCCACGCGGAAGGCGATACGTTGAGCCTGACGGCTACCGACCTGTCCAAGACGGCTACGTACGTCGTCCAAGGCGCTGCTAGCGTCTCCAGCGCAGGTTCCGCCATCGTCCCTTTCGATGCCCTGCAGTCGATTCTCAAGAGCGCCCAAGGATCTGTCGTCGAGATCGAGACGACGACCGCCAACGTGGTCTCGCTCGGTTGCAGCGTTTCCGGCCATACAGCCAGCAGGCGCGTGGCCACGCCGGATGTGGCGGACTGGCCTGAGCTGCCCAAGGCTCCGGCGACCATGCCGGTCGATGCGCGAATTCTCGATCATATCCGGCAGGCGGCCGTGTTCGCGTCCAAGGATGAAACACGTCAGGTCTTAAAATCCGTGTTCATCGACGTGAGCGATAAGAAGTGCCACCGCGTCGTCGGCTGCGACAGCCGCAGGCTGGCGGCCTTCAACAGCGTTCAGATCCCCCTGGAAGAGTCGGTCGTCGTGCCGACGGGCAAGTTCCTGGTCTGGAACAAGCTGGCCGGCGATGTCCGCATCGGCGCCGACAAGGACCGCGAAGTCTTCACGCTC